>CAZSNF010000004.1:0-169650 GCA_964608315.1 uncultured Rhodothermales bacterium
AATGACGCGGCCAGCGCGTTCCTCGCGGCCTCCCGAAGGGCGCTTCGCGTCCGCCGCGCCCGAATCCGTAGCGTATGCCGCTGATTTCAACGACGCCGTCATAATGTCGCTGTACGCGCGAACGCGAAGCGCTGATCGAAGTAGAATTAATCAGAGGTTCCTTAAATTCGCGGCGCTCGGCGGACTGCGAGTTTCGATGCGCTTTTTGATCTTTTTGGCGATATCCAGCGCAAAAATGCGCCTTGCGCAAGGATAAAACAATTTGGTTGGCGTATATTGCCGTTGCAATTTTCTTGCAGACGCCCTCAAACAATCGAAAACGCAAAATGCATAGAGGAACTCCTCAATGCGGTCCCGGCTGTACCTGTATCTATAGCGAATTGCGCGAATTGCGGGATCGTCTCGCGCAACCCGTCGCCCTGCATCATCGGAAGCCTTGCAACGCAAGCAGCGCTTGTATGTCCGGGCGTTTCGCAGGATACGCCATTGTCGCCCTTGCGTTCTTCTTTGCTGTTTTTGCGGCCGAGGCCCGATCTTTTCAGCAGCAGGCCGGGGACGGCAAAGTTGTATCTGTTCGCGCGGAAGATGCGCATGACGGGGTTTCCCGAACGGCGCGCACCGCAGGGCGGGTTCCCTGTGTGGATGGACGCGCCGAAATATATCCCTGCAAGGATTTGGATTTGCTGGCTGTAGTCTGGCGAGAGGATATGACGGGATTTCCATGCCCTGATGCGGGGGGCTGCTTCAATGACGTCTGGGGCTGGACCGATCCCGTGTCGGGAGTCGAGTATGCGCTCCTCGGCCGGACCGACGGCGTCGCGTTCTTTGATCTGCGCGATCCTGAGGATCCCCTTTTCTTAGGGATGCTGCCGATGACGTCCGGGAGCCATCCCAGTCCCTGGCGAGATGTAAAGGCTGTGAACGATCATGCCGTCGTTGTCGCCGATGCGGCCGGTCAGCACGGCATGCAGGTGTTCGACCTTGCGCAACTTCGGGACGTGACCGCGCCGCCGGCGACGTTCGAGCCCACAGCCATGTACGACGTTTTCGGTTCGGCGCATAACGTAGTCGTCCACGAGGAAAAGAAAGAGGCGTACATCGTGGGCATAGCGGGTTCTCAACGGACGCCGCGCGGGTTTTCATGCGGATCCGGGCCGCATATCGTGGACATGAGCGATCCGTCGCGCCCTGCGTTTGCAGGATGCTACAATCCTTCCCCGGGCCGCGGATACACGCACGATGCGCAATGCGTTCGATACGACGGCCCGGATACGCAGTACGCCGGGAAGGACATTTGTTTTTCTTCGGACGAGGAAGGCGGCGCGATCACGGACGTGACGAATTCGAAAGATCCCCGGGAAATTGGCGTGTTCAGATATCCGAATGCTAACTATACCCACCAGGCATGGCTGACGGAGGATCACCGCTATCTTGTCTTGAACGACGAACTGGACGAGTTTAGTGGAACCTCCCCCCGAACCCGAACCCTGATATTAGATGTGCAGGAGTTGGACGACCCTGTTTTTATGGGACACGTGTATGGTTCGTCCAGCGCCAGTGATCATAATCTGTACATTCATGAAGGTAAGGTGTACGCAGCAAACTATCTGGCCGGATTGCGCGTCATGGATATTTCCTACGATGGCGACTTGTCGCCCGCTGCTATCCGCGAAGTGGCGTACTTCGATGTGTATCCTTCATCAGATGATCCAGCCTTTGCAGGAGCCTGGAGCAGTTATCCCTTTTTCGAGAGTGGAATTATTGCGGTATCCAGTATAGAGTACGGGTTGTTCGTTCTTGCGCCGTCCTTGTCGACAGGCGTAAGCGCAGAGAGCGAGGAGTTGCCCGCCGAAGCGGCGCTCCTTGGCAACTATCCGAATCCGTTCAATCCGGAGACGACCATACGTTATGCGCTCCCCGAGGGCGCGCATGTCCGTCTTGCGGTGTACGATATGCTCGGGCAAGAGATAGCGACGCTTGTCGACGGCGTACAGGCGGCGGGCGAGCATGCGGCGCGTTTCGACGGAGAAGATTTGCCGAGCGGTTCGTACGTGTACCGTTTACAGGTCGGAGAGGAGGTCGCGTCCCGAACAATGACGCTGGTGAAGTAGGGTTGCGGCGCGGTTGGCCGGTCGTTTTTTCTGAAGCCCCCCGGATTTTCATCAGGTTTGGCGCATCCTGTTCCTGTTATGAAGCGTTTTCGTTTTTCTGCGCATTTTCTTGCGTTTTTGTCATTATGCGCGCTGGCGGTCGCGTGGGCGGCCTGCGGCGGTTCCGAACAAGCGGCTCCGCCGCCCAACATCGTGGTCATTCTTGCGGACGACATGGGCTACGGCGATCCGGGCGCATGGAATCCGGATTCGAAGGTTCCGACGCCTCACATCGACCGGCTGGCGTCGGAAGGCATGCGCTTCACGGACGCTCACTCGCCGTCCGCCGTATGCACGCCCACGCGCTACGGGTTGCTCACGGGGCGGTACGCATGGCGGACCCATCTGAAACAAGGCGTGCTGGTGGGCTATTCTCCGAACCTGATCGACACGACGCGCCTGACGCTTCCCGGGATGTTGCGACAAGCCGGTTATGCAACGGCGGGCATTGGCAAATGGCATCTGGGGCTGGGAGACGCCGAACGAACCGACTATGCCCAACCGCTGCGACCGGGCCCGGCTTCCCTCGGATTCGATTATTACTACGGCATTCCGTCGTCGCTCGACTTCGAACCGTATGTCTGGTTCGAGAATGATCGGGTCGAGCAGTTGCCTGTGGATTCCATAGAGGCTTCCCGCCCTTGTTGCAAGGAAGAGTTCTACCGGGGAGGCGGCATCGCGCCGGACTTCCGGCATGTGGACGTACTGCCCCGAACGGTAGAGAAGTCCGTGGAATATGTGATGCAGGCCGGCGACAAGCCGTTCTTTCTGTACGTTCCCTTCTCCGCGCCGCATACGCCCTGGCTGCCGACCGAGCCGTTCCAGGGGAGCAGCGCCGCCGGAACGTACGGCGATTTCGCGGCGCAAACGGACGCCGGCGCAGGGGACATTCTCAATGCGCTGGACGAAGCGGGCGTGGCGGAAAATACGCTGGTCGTGTTCACCAGCGATAATGGCGCGTATTGGGATCAGGGCGACATCGAAATGTTCGACCACCGGGCGAATCTGAACTGGCGGGGGATGAAGGCGGACATTCACGAAGGCGGGCACCGCGTACCCTTTGTCGCCCGCTGACCGGGCAGGATCGAAGCGGGTTCGGTGAGCCATGAACTGGTCTCGCTCGTCGATCTGATGGCGACGTTCGCCTCCGTTGCCGGGCAGACGCTTCCCGACGATGCGGGCGAGGATAGCTACGACCTCATGCCCGTGCTGCTGGGCGAATCTGTGGAGGGGCCCATCCGCGAGGCCGCCGTGCATCACTCGGCCAACGGCGTCTTCGCCATCCGGCAGGGCGCCTGGAAGTTGATCGAAGGGCTGGGGTCGGGCGGTTTCACGCAGCCGGTATCCGTCGAGCCGGGTCCGGGGGATCCGCTGGGGCAGTTGTACCATCTCGGGGACGATCCGGGCGAGACGAACAACCTGTATCTGGAACGCCCGGAAGTCGTCGAAAGGCTATCCGCCTTGCTGGACCGGTACCGGGAACAGGGATACAGCCGTCCCATGCCCGGGGCCTTCGCTCAAAACTGATATTTGCTCCGCTGCGATCATGCGGGTGCGGAGGGTCTGTGGCGCGCCTTTTCACGTAAGGATGCTCTGATTAAGTCCACAAAGCTCAGAGGCTTGTGAGGGGTGCGCTGGCACAGGGTGGAGCGGTGGACGGGTCTGTGGCGCGCCTTTTCGCGAATACATAAGGGTGCGTGGGCGATGGGTTGGCGGGGGTATTTGGGGCCCGATGTTTCGCTCAAAGGCGCAACCACAGACCCTCTCAATCGCTTTTCCTTAATTATTTAATCCTTAAATTTTCGCACCGGTCTGTCCTCGAAAACAGTATCCTGATAGATTATGAATCCATACGCTGCTGAAAAAACCGCCTCGGTCCGTTCGATTCGATGCGGCCGCATTGTCGAAACAATGCGCGCGGAACCCATGCCTCGCCTTTGCGCCGCGCTGCCGTTGCTTGCAGCGCTGCTCTTCTGCGCGTTCGCGGCGACGTCGGCTTTCTCCCAGCCTTTTACGCCGGTAACCCCGGAGGAGGTCGGCGTTTCTTCCGAGCGGCTTGCCCGCATCGATGCGGCATTGGAACAATATGTCGAGGAAGGGCGATTGCCCGGCGCGGCGCTTGTAATAGGCCGGCGCGGACATGTGGTCTACGCCAGGGCGTTCGGCTACCGGGACCGCGAGGCGGAAGCGCCCCTTGAGGTCACGGACCTTTTTCGCATCGCTTCGCAAACCAAGGCGGTCGTTTCCGTGGGCGTGATGATTTTGCAGGAGCAGGGACGCTTGCTGATCGATCAGGACCTGAGCGATTTTATTCCCGAATTCGACAGCGCCACGGTGGCCGTAGAGAAGGAAGAAGGGGGCTACGAGATCGTTTCCGCCGATCGCAAGATTACGGTGCGCGATTTGCTTACGCACACCGCCGGCGTTGGATATGGTTGGGGGCCCGCCTCCGAACGCTGGGTAGAGGCCGGTATACAAGGCTGGTATTTTGCGGATCGCGACGAGCCGATTCTTGAAACCGTCCGGCGTATGGGGAGCTTGCCTATGGATGCGCAGCCGGGCGAGGGATTCGTGTACGGCTACGCCACGGATATTCTGGGCGCAGTGATCGAAGTGGCCTCCGGCATGCCGCTGGATGAATTTCTGCGGGTCGAGATTTTCGAGCCGCTCGGCATGGTGGATACTCATTTCTATGTGCCCCCCGAAAAAGCGGACCGGCTCACTGTGGTGTATTCGGTGACAGAGGATAACGGGATGGATCGCGCGCCCGATCCGGGGCACATGGTCGGCCAGGGCATGTATCTCGAGGGGCCGCGAAAGAGTTTCTCCGGGGGCGCGGGCCTCGTTTCCACGCCCGGGGATTACGCCCGCTTTCTTGAGGCGCTCCGGCGGGGAGGCATACTCGACGGCGCGCGCATTCTGTCGCCCAAGACCGTGGAATTGATGACCGTCGATCATGTCCACGATGCCTGGACCGGGGATGGCGGCAGCGGCTTCGGCCTGGGTTTCGGCGTGACCGAGGAACTCGGCTGGAGCGGCTTGCCGGGTTCTCCGGGGGCGTATACCTGGGGAGGAGCCTATCACTCCACGTACTGGGTTGATCCGGCGGAAGAACTGGTCGTTTCGTATATGACGCAGGTTCTTCCCGCGCAGGGCCTGGACGACCACCAGCGTCTCCGGGCGCTTGTCTATCAGGCGCTGGTGGACTGACGCGCATGGGCTGAGTCGGCGCAACGAAGCGGCCCCGTGGCGATGCGGCCTTGCTGTTCATGCTGCGCTCCGCCGCATTGCTTCGTTATTCCTTGCCAGCGCGTCCCTCGCAGCCTCTGAACCTTGCAGAATTAATCAGAGGTTCCTTGATCAGCCTGTCCTGAAGTCAGGAAAGGAGTCGTCGGAGCGCAAGTCAGAAGGCGTTGGATCACTCGTTCCAGAGCCGGGCGCGTTGCATGAAGACGGAGGAATTTTCCCGCCACTGGGCGTACCCTGTCTTCATATCGTCGGTCAGCCAGTTTATTCGTTCGTCGATGCATGAACGCAACGACGCGTCGTCCGCGCTCAGCGTAAACCCGCCGAACTCGACCGCAGCGTCGAGCGCCGTTACGACGAACGCGCCGTCCGAGATGCTGCTGGCGTCGCGATTGCCGATTTCGCCGCGGGCGATTGCATCGATCTCGCCGTTGCGAAGCGCATTCAGCAGTTCGGTTTCTCCCGTCGATTCGCCGAGGTAGACGATTTGCGGCATGGAAGGAGCAGGCGGATGGAGATGGCTTCGAAGACGCAGCGCAGGCGAGACATGGCTGGCGGAGATGACGTAGTCCGCCGTTCCGTCGGCGGTGACGACGCCATCGGGCGTTTCGATGCGCGTTCCTTCGGCCAGTACGCCGTCGGAGTCTGTCAGGCCGGTGATTTGCAGCAGTCTGAATTCGCCAGTGGTCGCAGGCAAAGCGCCGACTTGCACGTCGTCCGTTAAATCCTCGTAGGAAGCGATGCGCTCGATGTCTTCTGCGCGCACGAGCAGGGATTGCCGGAACGCGATGTGCCCGGAGGTAAACTCGACTGCGTTGTTTCCGTCCTCGTCCTTCGTTCGCGATTTGAGGATCGTTATGCCGCCGCCCGCCATATCGTAGCCCGCCGCGGAGGGTTTCAGCCAGATTCCGTCCCATTCGGCGACAGGGTGGCGGTCGAACGACAGGTTGGTCTCGTCCATGGCTTCCAGCGCGGCGATCAGGTCGGCTTCGTAGCCGCGGTGTTCGCTGAAGCCGGTCGATTCCGGGTTCTCGTCGGCGCTGTAGCTGACGGGCTCGAAGAAGGCGTAGAAGGCGAGGTTCAGCGTTCGGCCGTCGTCTACGCAGCCTGCAGCGGTCATTGATTCCGCAGGCGAGCATCCCGAGGCGAGCCATCCCGTCGTCAGGAGCCACGCCGCCCCGACGAACCTGGCGCGAAGCGGTTGTTTGGCGCGCGGGCAGGGAGTGGATTCGGGAGGCGTCGGTAGCCTTGAAGGACAGGCGTTCATGGCAATGGTTTATTCCGAGACGTTCGGCTGTAATCAGCGTATCCCTGATGGCATGTTTCTCTGGGCCCGCGTATCGGTCGGGAGGCCGCGGCGGAGCGAGCCGGGCGATTGCCTCGGCTGATCGGCGCCCTTCGGCAGGGCGAAGATACGATAATTCAGCGTATCCTTGACAGTACGCAAAAAGTTCGTAACTTCAAGAGGAATTCAAGGACGCCGCGCCGGTTCGCAACGCTTGTGCGGCGCATCCGATTTACAGGCGCATATCCTGATTGCGGCGCCATTCAACACATGACGAAACAGGCTATATGAACACATCGCAAAACGGTATTTCACGCAGAAAATTCATTGGGGGCATGGCGGCGGCCTCGGCGCTTTCCGTGGTTCCCCGGCATGTGTTGGGCGGCCCCGGTTTCGTGGCGCCCAGCGACAAGATCAACATTGCGCAGATCGGGGCCGGCACCCAGGCGCTTCGCCAGTTGAATGCCGGGACCATGCGTCGGGACGACATTCGGATTACGAGCGTGACCGACCCCAACCGGGATACGCAGGATTACGTCGATTGGGGCCGCTTCGGGACGCGGAGAAGCATTCGCCGGTTGCTGGAAGACGATTCCTGGGGCGAAGGCGATACGGGCACCCGGGGCGGACGCGACTACGCCAAGCGCGTGATCGATACGTACTACGCCAAAACGGGCGGCTCCGACGGGGTTCGGACGTACGAGGATTATCGGGAGATGCTGGCCGCCGAAGACGATGCGGACGTCGTGGTCGTTATCGTGCCGGATCATCTCCATGCGCACATGTCCATTGCGGCCATGAAGGCGGGCAAGGCGGTCATCATGCACAAGCCGGTCGGGCTTTCGCCGCACGAGGTGCGTCGCGTACTGGAGACGGAGAAGGAAACCGGCATGGTTACGCACCTGCTGGCCTACAGTGCGCCGGAGACGCATCCCCGCCTGAAGTCCTGGCTGGATACGGGCGCCGTCGGGGAGATACGCGAAGTGCACAACTGGACGAACCGGCCCGTGTGGCCCCAGGCATGGCCTGACTATCCCCAGGAGAAGGCGGCGATTCCCGACGGGTTCAACTGGGATCTGTGGCAGGGGCCCGTCCTGCATCAGGACTACCACCCGCTTCTGACGCACACGCTGTACCGGGGCTGGTACAACTACGGGGCAGGGTGCCTCGGCGACATGGGTAATTACAGCCTGTGGCAGCCGCATCGTTTCCTGAAGCTCGGAGCGCCGGACATGGTGGAAGCGTACACGAGCAAGAGCGTTATTCTGAACGACGAACTGGTATGCAGGACGCGCCATTTTTCGCCGGTCGCTTTCCCGAGCGCCAGCCAGATTCATTTCCGGCATCCCGCCACGGAAGATCGCCCCGAGGTGGATGTGTACTGGTATAGCGGTTCCATGAAGCCGCAGACGCCGGAGGAATTGCTGATGGAAGATGGGCAACTGCCGGGCGAGGGCATGCTGTTCGTCGGTACAGACGGCAAAATTCTTTGCAACTTTCGGGGAGAGAATCCGCGATTGCTTCCGGAAAGCCGGATGGCGTCCATGGAAGACGAGGAAGTCCCTGGCATGGATCAGGACGACGAGTGGACGGAGGCCGTTCGCACGAAGGAGCCCTCGCGCGGGTCGTTCAGCGAAGCCGCCAGCCTTGCAGAGACGACAGCGCTGGGCATCGCCGCCGTGCAAAATCCGGCGACGCGCCTGATGTGGGATTCGAAGAACATGACGTTTACGAACGCCGATGTTTCCCCGCGTCGTACGTACCGGGAAGGCTGGGAGTTGTAGTCGGAATGATCATTCCGCGGGGCGCCGCGCACGGTTTGCAACTCAGGATGTTTGCGCTGAGCTGTATACCGTGTGCGGCATGTTCTCTTGCCGTCAGGCCAGCAACACGCAGCGTACGAGGACCTCTGTGCGCAACGACGTGCCGAGGGCAGGGAGGTCGAAGTATCCTTGAGGGAATGATTTTTTTTCGTACGTTAGCAAGCGATCCCTTTTGCATGAACGATCACCACCCGTACCCATGCGCTACACTGTCTCTTTTTTCCTGATCCTGTTTTTTGCCGCCGTATCGGTCCATGCGCAATCGGCTGAACCCTTGCGCGTCATCGTTTTCGGGGCGCATCCCGACGACGCGGAGTTGAAAGCGGGGGGCGTGGCGTCGCTATGGGCGCAGGAAGGCGCCGCCGTGAAGTTTGTGTCCACGACCAACGGCGATATCGGCCATTTCGAACAATCGGGCGGCCCGCTTGCGCAGCGGCGCGAAGCCGAGGTGTCCGCCTGCGCGGATATTTTCGGCATTACGACGGAAGTCTACGATATCCACGACGGGGAACTCATGCCGACGCTGGAGAACCGGAGGAAGGTCGTGCGATCCATTCGCGAATGGGATGCGGATATTGTGATGGCGCACCGGCGGTACGATTATCATCCGGATCATCGCTACACAGGCGAACTCGTGGAGGACGCCGCCGTCACCGTGGTAGCGCCGTTTTTCGAGGCCCTGACCCCCGGCGTGGACCGCAACCCCATTTTCCTGTATCTGTATGACGGCTTCGAAAAGCCCTATCCGTTCCAGCCGGATCTGGTGGTAGGCATCGACGAGGCGGCGGAGGCGAAATGGGATTGCATCCGCGCCATGCCCTCCCAGTTTTCCGACGCGGATTCCTGGCAGGGACGGTATCTGCCGAACGTCCCGGAGGACGCCGAGGAGCGCGCGGAATTCATTCTCGACTACATGAAAACCCGTAGCGCCGCCGTGGCGGACAAGTACCGCGACCGGCTTATCGAATTGTACGGCGAAGAGAAAGGGCGCGCGATCGTCTACGCCGAAGCGTTCGAGATTTCCCAGTACGGACGCCAACCCGGCGAGGAAGAGCTCCGGATGTTGTTTCCTTCCTTCGACGAGTAGATTGCGCTTTGTCCGACGCGCCTGAAGAGGCGCGCTTGCCTCTGGTCCGACGTGTCCGCTTGAAAGTCGGTTCTACCTGTTCGTTGCGGCGCGTGGGGGAACTGGCTTTTTACGTGGAGGATCACTCGACTGCGTTCTAAGGATTCTCCAGGGCGTTTTCGTTTGCGGGCGGCATGCGTCCGAAGGTGCGATTCGGGAGGGCGTCTCCCGTTTCCCGGTCGTATTCGTCCGGCGTGCGTTCCGCCGGACTTGCGTCGCCCGTGGTTTCCTGCCATGCTTCCAGCACGCCGCGCAGGCGCTCGAGGGCTTCGGCGTGCGCGGGGTCCTGCGACACGTCGTACAGTTCCTGCGGGTCGTCTGCGACGAGATACAACTCTTCTTCCGGGCGGGGCGTGTCGAACACAATGTGCTGCTGCGGGGTCAGGGCGCCTTCATCCCGGAGCGCCCGCATTTTCCGGAACGTGTCCCCCCGGATGGCGTCCGCAGGCGGTCCGTTGGGAATGTCCGTGTAGAAGTTCCGGATATACTTGTAGCGGCTGTCGCGTACGGCGCGCACGCGGTCGTCGAAGTCATGCCAGTTTCTCTCGGCAAAGATGTGATCGCGTACGACGGCGGACGGGTCGTTGAGTATGGGCACGATGCTTTCCCCCTCGAATGAGGAGGGGATATCTGCGCCGGCAAGGTCCAGCAGCGTGGGCGCAAGGTCCACGGCGCTCACCAGGCTGGCTGTCGTGGAGCCGGCCTCCACCCCGGCCGGAAAACGCACGATCCACGGGGTGCGCACGCCGCTGTCGTACACCGTGGTCTTGGCGCGGGGAAACGGCGCTCCGTTGTCGCTTATGAACAGCACGAACGTGTTTTCCGCGACCTGCTGCCGGTCCAGTTCGTCCAGCACGCTGCCGACATAGTGGTCCAGCCGGGCAATCTCGTCATAGTACAATGCGAGGTCCTTTCGCACTTCCGGCGTGTCGGGCAGATAGGCAGGGACGACCACATCCTCAAGCGCATGCGGAGTATCGAGGATGCCCTCCTGGTAGGGGCGATGGGGATCGAACGAGGAAAGCCATGCAAGGAAGGGCCGGTCCTCGGGCCGCTGCTTCAGGGCGTCCACCCATGCCCCGGCGCCGCTGGCGTATCCTCCGCCCGGCATGAGTTCGTTTTCGTTCGCTTCGTCGGTGGTGCGTTCGCCGCCTCCCTGGATAACCAGATCGAACCGCGCTACGGCGTCGTCGCCCAGATGCCATTTGCCTGCCGACGCGGTCCAGTATCCAGCCTCCCGGAGCAGGTCTGCAAACGTGATCTGGTCCTCAGGCAAAGGCCAGTGCAATTGTTCGGCGCCGGTCTGGTGCGGGTATTTCCCGGTCAGGATGGAAGCCCGGCTGGGGCTGCACGAACTGGTGGCGACGAAGGCGTGGTCGAAGCGCATGCCGCGGTCGGCCAGCCGCTGGAGGTTCGGCGTCCGGATAAAAGGATGGCCGTAGGGCGAGGCGTCTTCCCATCCCATATCGTCCGCCACGAGAATCACGAAGTTGGGCGGGTCGGCGGGGGCGGGCGTTTCGCCGCAGGCGGCGACGCTGATAGCTGCCGCAAGCAACAGGATGGCGGAAAGGAAATTTCGGAACATGGACGGGATGCAGTAAATTAATCAGCGTGTCCTTAAGGGGTACGGCCTGTTTGTGTCTCGCGTATGCCGTACTTTCGGGAAGCCGCTTGCAGGGTGTGTCGGGCGGTACGCCTCCAAAAGATACTGCATCACTCGTTTACGATTCGAATTCCGTGCGATTTGGAAAAACGTTGTGCCTGACCGCGGCGTTATGTCTGTCGGCGTGCAGCGCCGGGTCCGACGTCGTCGTCATCAAGATGGGACACGGCCTCGATGCGTCGCATTCCGTCCATCAGGCCATGGAGTATCTCGGCGAACGGCTTGCCGAGAAGTCCGACTCGACGATGCGGGTGGACATTTACCCCAGCCAGCAACTGGGCACCGAGCGCGAATTGCTGGAGCTTTTGCAGATCGGGAGCGTGGGCATGACCAAGGTGTCTTCGGCGGCGCTGGAAGGATTCGTTCCGGAATATCAGGTGCTGGGGTTGCCGTATCTTTTTCGGGACGAACGACACCGTTTCGAGGTTTTCTGGAATAGCGAGGTGGGTCGGGATATTCTGGCCAGCGGGCAGGAGTTCGGCTTGCGCGGCCTGACCTACTACGACGCCGGCACGCGCAGTTTCTACACGAAGACGCGGCCGGTGCAGACGCCTGTCGATTTGCAGGGACTCAAGATCCGGGTGCAGGAAAGCCCGGTCGCCATGCGCATGGTGCAGGCGCTGGGCGGTTCGCCTACGCCGATCGCATGGGGCGAACTGTATACGGCGCTTCAGCAGGGCGTGGTGGACGGCGCGGAGAACAATCCGCCGTCGTTCTACCTGTCCGGGCATTATGAAGTGTGCAAGTATTACACGCTGGATGCGCACACCGCGGTGCCCGATGTGGTGCTGGTCAGCATGACGCTCTGGAACGATCTGACGGAGCAGCAACGGGAGTGGTTACAGGAAGCCGCGCTCGAATCGGCGGTGCGCCAGCGCGCGCTTTGGGCCGAATCCGTGAACGAGTCGCTGGCGGCGGTGCGCGCGGCGGGCGTCGAGATCATCGAGCCGGATATCGCTCCCTTTGCGGAGGGGGTCGCGTCCATGTACGAGGCGTATCGGGAGGATCCGGCCATTCGGTCGCTTATCGACCGCATTCGGAGGGTGAGATAATGGATGCGTTGCGTCGCGTCATGGATAAAGGTCTGGGGTGGTTTCTGGTGGGGTTGATGTCGTTGGCGCTCGTCAATGTGCTATGGCAAGTCTTTACGCGCTGGGCCCTCAACGATCCCAGCGCATGGACGGAAGAACTGGCGCGCTATCTCCTTGTCTGGATCGGGTTGATCGGCGCGGGATACGCCGCCGGCAGGCATCTGCATCTCGCCATCGACCTGTTGCCGTCCGCGTTGTCCGGGCGCAGGCGCCGCGCACTTGCGCTGCTGATAGACGGCCTGGTGCTGCTGTTCGCCGCGTTCGCCATGGTGGTCGGCGGGGTTCGGTTGATGAGCCTGACGTTGCTCATGGACCAAACGTCCGCCGCGCTGGGCGTCCGGCTGGGCTATGTGTATCTGGCTATCCCTTTGAGCGGCGCAGTGATTGCGTTGTACGCCGCGATGTCGATCATCGATCGCCTGCGCAACCGGACGGCTTCCGAAGACGATTCCGACACGGAATACCCTCCCGACCGATACGCCATCGACTGAGACATGGAACTGGCGGGCGTATTCATACTCGCGGTCGTTTTTCTGGCGTTGCTCCTGATCGGCGTACCCGTGGCGTTCAGCATCGGAATTGCGACGGTGTGCACGTTGCTCCTGAGCATTCCGCCTGGCCCGGCCCTGACGACCGCCGCCCAGCGCATGGCCACCGGACTCGACAGTTTTGCGCTGCTGGCTATTCCCTTCTTTATTCTTGCGGGACAGATCATGAACCGGGGCGGCATTGCGCGCCGCCTGATCGATTTCGCCAGGAGTCTGGTGGGCATGTTGCCCGGCGCGCTGGCCCATGTGAATATCGTGGCGGCCATGTTTTTCGGGGCGATTTCCGGTTCGGCGGTGGCGGCGGCGTCTGCCGTGGGGGGCGTCATGGCGCCGCGCATGGAGGAAGACGGGTACGACAAGGGTTACGGCGCTGCGGTGAACATTGCGGCGGCCACCACCGGCCTGGTCATTCCGCCCAGCAACATTCTCATCGTGTATTCGCTGGCGAGCGGCGGAGCGTCCATCGCCGCGCTCTTTCTGGCGGGCTATCTGCCCGGCATTCTGACGGGCCTCGCTCTGATGGCCGTGGCGGGCGTCATTGCCTGGCGCAGAAAATACGCTCGTTCGGACCGGGTGCGCGCTCGGGTCGCCGCGCGCAAATTCCTTGACGCGCTTCCCAGCCTTTTTCTGCTGTTCGTGGTGATCGGGGGGATTGTGGCGGGCGTCTTCACGGCGACCGAGGCAAGCGCGGTGGCGGTGGTCTACGCCCTTGCGCTGGCCCTGTCGTACCGCGAAATTTCCCTGAAGGATTTGCCGTCCATTTTGCTTCAGTCCGCCTCTACGACCGCTGTCGTGATGCTGCTGGTCGGCACGTCCATGGGGCTTTCCTGGGCGATGTCCTACGAGAATATTCCCCAGAACGTGGCCTCGACGCTTGTTGCGCTCAGCGACAGTCCGATCATGATCCTGCTGATCATAAATCTCGTGCTGCTGTGCGTGGGAACCTTCATGGACATTACGCCCGCCGTGCTTATTTTCACGCCCATTTTCCTGCCCATCGTAACGGCGCTCGGGATGGATCCTGTGCATTTCGGCGTCGTGATGGTCCTGAATCTCTGCGTGGGCATCTGTACGCCGCCCGTGGGGACCGTGCTGTTCGTGGGGTGCGGGGTGGCGGGGGTACCCATTACCCGGGTGATCCGGCCGCTCATGCCGCTCTACATCGCCATGATTGCAGCGCTTATGATCGTCACGTACGTGCCGGCGCTCAGCTTGTGGCTTCCGGGGGTTTTCGGGTTTTGAGATTGAATCAGAATATCCTTGAATAAATCTTTCTGTTTTCATATATTAATATGGGTTTTTCTTGCCGTAGATGGCGGGACGAGGGCAGGGTGTTGGCGAAAACACGGTCCAGATACGAATAATCAGAGTATTCTTATATTTTATTGTCGGATCTGGGGAAAATTTTCCGGCGCAACGGGCTGGACGTTTCTTGCGGTTCAGGTTATCGCATGCAGGACAAAATGTGGTGCTTGGCAGAAACAGCGCAGGAAGTCCGGGTTGGCAAAAACGATTAAACGAGAGGTGTTTTCGATTGAGTACTGAAGTGCGCCTTCGGGAAGGTCAAATACTTACTGGTCCGCAATTCAACGAGCCGATGCGTGTGGAGACCGTACGCCCGAACGGATCGGATACTTGGGTTGCGGGCCTTGTCGGTCAGCGGTCGGAACGATTTCGGCGGGTTACATTGACCGCAGATGATATCGCAAGCCTGAACGTTGCCGACGCTTCCCTGTCCTACGATGGCGATGGGCGGCTTCTCCGTCTCGGCCTGCAGGCTTATTCGCTGGGGATCGCGTACGAATTCGATCCATATTTCGGGCTTTCCATCTCGCGCGTAGATCCGCTTCCCCATCAACTCGAGGCGGTTTATGAGCATCTTCTCAAATTGCCCAGCGTACGCTTTTTGCTTGCCGACGATGCGGGCGCGGGCAAGACGATCATGGCAGGCCTTCTGATCCGCGAACTCAAGCTGCGCGGGCTTATTGAAAGAATCCTCGTCGTTTGTCCGGCTAATCTCTCTTTCCAGTGGCAACGCGAACTCAAGGAAAAATTCGACGAGAAATTTCTTGTTTTGCAGGGTAGCGACCTCCGCGACCAGTTTGGCGTCAACCAGTGGATGGAGCGAAAACAGATTATTACCTCGCTCGACCTCGCCAAGCGCAGCGAAATTTTGCCTGGCCTGCGGCAGGTGCATTGGGACCTGGTGATCATTGACGAGGCGCATCGCATGTCGGCGCGCGACGAAACACATAAGAGCCAGCGCTACCGGCTGGGGGAATTGCTGCGCGATTGTACCGATCATATTCTTCTACTGACCGCCACGCCGCACAAGGGGGACCCGAAGAACTTTACGCTTTTCCTGCAACTGCTCGACAAGGACGCCTACGCCGACGTGAAGTCGATTCATGAGGCTATGGAGCGGCGGCGCGCGCCTTTTTATTTGCGCCGCACCAAAGAAGCGATGGTCTATTTTCCGGAGCGTCAGACAGACGGGACCTGGACCGCAAAGCCGGTTTTTACGAAACGCATTCCGCGGACTGCCGATTTTACCATTGACGGCGCCGAGTTTGAACTTTACAGCAATGTTACCCGGTTCGTGAAGCGGCAGAGCGCCCGCGCCGCCGCGCAGGGCGACAACCCGCGGGCGCGAGCGGTCGGATTCCTGATGGCGCTGTATCAGAGACGTCTCGCCTCCAGCACCTACGCGATGCGACGGTCCCTTGAGAATCGCGCCAAACGTCTGGAAAATGGCCTCAAGTCGGCTCAGGATCTGGCGCGGCAAGCGCCGCCTGACCTTCCTGATTGGGAAGAGATGGAAGAGTTCGAGGACGCCGAGCGGGAGCGCCTTGAGCGAATGCTGGAAGCGGTCACGCTGGCAGGCAATGCCGGGCAAGTACGCGAAGAGATCGCTGAGCTTTTGGCGCTTGCCGGGGAGGCGAAAGTGGTTGAAGACGCGGGCGACGAGGCAAAACTTGGACATCTTCGCAAGATCATGCAGGACGAGGGGTTTTTTGATGATCCTGACCAGAGACTGCTGATTTTCACAGAATTCAAGGACACCCTTGACCACCTGATGGGGCATTTAAAAGCCTGGGGTTTCAGCGTCGGCTGTATCCACGGCGGCATGAAACCGGGTTCCCGCGACCAGCCCGGGACCAGAATCCATACCGAACAGCAATTTCGCGAAGGCGCCATACAGGTTCTGGCGGCGACGGAGGCCGCTGGCGAAGGCGTCAACTTGCAGTGTTGCCACATCCTGTTCAATTATGACATCCCATGGAACCCGAATCGCCTTGAACAGCGCATGGGACGTATCCATCGCTACGGACAACGGCAGGACTGCCTGATTTTCAATTTCGTCGCCACGAACACGATCGAGGGCCGTGTGCTTCAGCGCCTTCTGGACAAACTTCAGGAAATTCGCGACGCCCTTGATGACGATGCTGTATTCAACGTGGTGGGCGAGGTCTTGCCGTCCGCCCATGTGGAGCGTGTGCTTCGGGACTACTACGCGGGTAAACTGGGCGATTCTGACCTCGAAGAACGGCTCTTGAAAGATGTAGATGAAAGTCACTTTCGATCTATCTGTCGGACCGCTTTGGAAGGATTGGCTTCGAAGAAACTTAACCTGGACATGCTCATCGAGCGTCGCGCTCGAGCGCAGGAGCGGCGCGTCGTACCGGAAACCATTGCACGGTTCATCACGGAATGCGCGCAGCATGCAACCCTGAATCTGAAACCGGTCAGGAACCTGATCCATACGTTTGAGCCGGGTCGAACTCCTTCCGGGTTGCAAAAATATGCGTACGAGACGAATTGGAAGTTTCCGGAATTGGCGGCGCGGTATCCGCGCTTTTCCACAGACCGGGAAACAGCCGAGAAAAATAATCTTGAGTGGGTGACTCCGGGGCATTCCCTGTTCGAGTCCCTGCGTCGGTGCGCATTCGATCTGGCTCGGGACGCCTTTGCGCGAGGCGCCTGTTTCTATTCGCTGGCCCACGAAGCTCCGGCGCGGCTCGATGTTTATCGGGCGCGCGTGGTGGACGGGCTTGACCAGGTTATTCATGAGCGATTATTCATTGTGGAACGGACAGCTGACGGATCGTCTTCTCTCCGCCCGCCGGATGTGCTTGGCGATATGACTCCTGCTGACCTGTCGGGCGATCTGCCGCCCGCGGCTACCTCCCCCGAAGAGACCGGCTGGCTTAACAAGTACGCCCTTGCGCCCTTTATAGAAGAAGTTCGCGCCGAACGACTGACCGAGGTTGAGCGGATCGGCGAGCACGTCGAGATTTCCTTGACCGAGATTCTTCAGCGGATCGACGAGGAGATTGGTCGCGCTGCGGAAGAAGTTGCCCATGAGATTACGGGCGCGGGAGGACGCCTTGCGCAAGCGGAAAGGCGCCATGAGGAAGCGCTGGCGCGACGTACTCGCCGACGCGAGGAAATCACGCGGCAGAAGTCGGTGACGTTACAAGGGGTAGAGCGATTGGCGAGCGCTCTTGTCTTGCCTCATCCCGAGCGCGAGACTCCCGACGTCCGACGCTTGCGCCCACATCCCGAAACCGAGATGACGGCCATGCGGGTGGTCATGGAGTACGAAACTGCGCAAGGCCGTCAGGTCAAAGACGTTCACGAAAAAAATCTTGGCTACGATATAACCAGTCTCGACCCGAAGTCCGGGGAGTTGCGCCTGATCGAGATAAAGGGTCTCGCCACCACTGGCGGCATTCTGTTGACGCCTAACGAGCGTCGCGTCGCCGAGGATCGCCGCGATTGCTACTGGCTCTATGTGGTCATCAACTGCGAGAGCGCTCCCGAACTCCAGGATCCGATCAAGGACCCGGTTCGTTTTCCGTGGAATAAGGTCACCAAGGTGGCTCGCTATCACCTGAACGTTAACGCCCTGATCCAGTCGCCGGGAGCGCAGTAAGCCAAAGGGCGCTGCGGAGATAAGCCATGAACAAACCAATGTCCAGGACCGACGATATAGAGGTCCGGTATCGATCCGTTTTCGGCGAGGCGTCGAGGATTGTTGACTCCGCCAGACAATCGGCCGCTCGTTCGGTGAATGCGGTTATGACCGCCGCGTATTGGTCGATCGGGCGGCACATCGTGGAGTTCGAGCAATCAGGCGAAGAAAGGGCCGAATACGGCGCCGCGCTTATCAGAAGACTATCGGCTGACTTGACGCAACGGTATGGTCGCGGCTTTGGGGTTGTAAATCTGAGCCAGATGAAGAAGTTTTATCTGGCGTGGCCACCCGAGCGAATTTTTCAGACGCCGTCTGAAAATTCTTCTGTCTCGATGGATCGGCCAATTGATCCAGCAATTGGCCAGACGCCGTCTGCAGAATCTTCGCTGGCAGGCATCGCCTCCCGCTTGCCTCTTTCGTGGTCCGCTTATGTGCGCTTGCTGTCTGTCAAGAACTTGCAGGCCCGGGAGTTCTACGAAACCGAGGCGCTGCGCGGAGGCTGGTCGGTTCGCCAGCTCGACCGGCAGATTAATTCACAGTTCTACGAGCGCACGGCTCTTTCAAAGAACAAGGCCGCCATGCTTGCTCGCGGGCGGAAGGCGCAGCCCGAAGATCGCGTTCTTCCCGAAGAGGAAATCAAGGACCCGTTCGTCCTCGAATTCCTTGATCTCAAGGACGAGTACTCCGAAAGCGACCTTGAAGAAGCGTTGATTGACCACCTGGAGACATTCCTGCTGGAATTGGGCGGGGACTTCTGTTTCATGGGCCGGCAGAGGCGGCTTCGCATCGGCGACGAGTGGTACCGGGTAGACCTGCTATTTTTCCACCGGCGTCTGCGCTGCCTGGTGGTCATCGATTTGAAAATCGGCAAATTCACCCACGCCGACGCGGGACAGATGCACACCTATCTCAACTATGCGAGGGAGCACTGGGCCCACGACAATGAGAATCCGTCCGTGGGACTGATTTTGTGCGCACGGAAGGACGAATCTGTCGCCCGGTATGCGCTTGAAGGATTGCCGAACAAAGTCATGGCGGCCGAATATCGAATCGCACTGCCTGACGAGAATCTTCTTGCATCGGAAATCATGCGGGCGCGCAAGGCGCTGGTTTCGGCTCCGCTGCCAGGCGAAAGTTCATTGAATGAATCCTCCGCCAAAGGGCGTGTCCCCGAGGAGCGCCCATGATTCCCCGTGAATGCAAGCGGCTCGCCGAAGTGGACTTCCCCATTGCCGAAGTCTCGAAACATGCGGTTCGCGAGAAGTCTATTCGGCATGGACATCCCTCAACCCTGCATCTATGGTGGGCAAGGCGACCGCTTGCTTCGTCGCGAGCGGTGTTGTTGGCGTTGCTGTTGCCGGACCCGTGCGACGAGCAATGCCCGGAGGATTTCAGGCAACGGGCGCGGGAAATTCTTCTTGATCTGAACGGGCGACCGCAAGGTTGGGCAACGGCTATCGAGTCAAACGAAGGATTACGGCGGATCCTCTTGAAGTTCACCGCCGACTTCGCCAACTGGGATAACGCGGCGAATAGCAGTTACCTGAAAACAGGTCGGGCGTTGGTGAAGGCGGCGCATGGCGAGGAGCCGCCGCTTGTGGTGGATCCGTTTGCGGGCGGAGGCTCAATCCCGCTGGAGGCGCTCAGGCTGGGCTGCGAGGCGTTCGCCAGCGACCTGAATCCGGTGGCTTGCCTGATTCTCAAGGTGATGCTGGAAGACATCCCGCGCTACGGACCGGGGCTGGCTGAGGAGTTGCGTCGGGCTGGCGGCGCAATTAAGCAACAAGCGGAGCAAGGGTTGGCCGAACTCTATCCCAGGGACCCGGACGGGGCGATGCCGATCGCCTATCTATGGGCGCGCACGGTGCGCTGCGAAGCGCCGAACTGCGGCGCGGAAATTTCGCTGATGCGCTCGTTCTGGTTGTGCAAGAAGGCCAATCGCAAAAGGGCCTTGCGACATCGAGTCACGCAGTATGAGGGGGGGGGGGGGCTAGCGTCGAGTTTGAGGTTTTCGAGCCCAAGGAAGATAAAGAAGTATGCGGCGGCACAGTGGCGCGGGCGAAGGCGACCTGCGTTTGTTGCGGGGCGGTATTGCCGCCCGAGCGGGTGCGAGCGCAACTTGCAGCTCAACGGGGCGGTGCGGACGTTGTCTTCGATGCAGAAGGCAACCGAACGGGTGGAGCGCGGATGACGGCGGTGGTGACGCTCAAGCCAGGGCAGGCCGGGCGGCGCTATCGGCTGCCAACGGATGCGGACTACGCGGCGGTGCGAAAAGCGCAGGAGCGGGTAGCACAGATTCTGGAGGAATGGGAACGAGGCGGGAAACAGGGGCTTTGCCCGGTGCCGGACGAGCCGTTACCGCCAATCGGGACGCTGGGCTTCCGCGTGCAACGCTACGGGATACTTCAGTGGGGCGATCTGTTCACGGCGCGGCAGAAGGTGGTGTTGGGGGAGTTGGGGAAATTGATGCAGAACTTGCCAAGCCAAAAGAATATTATCCTCGTTCTCGCGTTAGTGATATCACGTTTTATGGATGATTTTTCATCTCTTGTGCGCTGGATGGATCGAGAGACACCAGCCGCAACATACACTCTACAGGCACTGCCTATAAAATGGGATTTTTGTGAAATTGATCCGTTCGATAATGCCTCTTGGAGTCTGATAAGTTCAGTGAATTGGGGAGCGCGCGTGATCGAGAATTTAAGATGGTTAAGGTCTGGTCAAGTCCAACAATCCGACTCAACCAATCATCCTCTACCCGACCAAACTGCTGGCATCTGGTTCACTGACCCGCCCTATTACGATGCAATTCCCTATTCCGATCTCTCCGATTTTTTTCTCGTCTGGCTCAAGCGCATGTTGCCCGATAATCCCTTTCTGCGCGACCCGTTCGATCCAGACAACCCACTCTCTCCGAAGACCGGCGAGGTTGTACAGGACGAAACGAAGCAAGTTGACGGCCGCCCCAAGGATCGCGAGTGGTTCGAAGAAACAATGGCGAAATCATTCGTCGAGGGGCACCGCGTTCTCAGCAAGGATGGCATTGGCTCCGTTGTATTTGCTCATAAAACGACTGAAGGTTGGGAGGCATTGCTTTCGGGCATGATCCGCGGGGGTTGGACGATCACAGGATCCTGGCCCATCTCTACGGAAAGGCCAGGTCGCCCACGCTCCCAAGATTCCGCCGCGCTCGCCACCAGCGTCCACCTGATCTGCCGCCCGCGGCCCGAGAACGCCCCCGTCGGCGACTGGGCCGATGTGTTGCGCGAATTGCCTCCGCGCGTCGCCGACTGGATTGAACGCTTGCAGGGCGAAGGCATCCGGGGCGCCGATCTGGTCTTTGCCTGCATTGGCCCGGCGCTGGAAATTTTCAGCCGCTATCGCGCCGTGGAGACTGCTGAAGGGCATGAGGTGAGCTTGCCAGAATACCTGGAAAAGGTCTGGGAAGTGGTTGGTCGCGCCGCATTACAACAGGTGTTGGGGATGTCGGAAGCGCAAGCGCGCAACGGTGTATCCGGCGCACTGGAAGAGGATGCTCGTTTGACCGCACTCTTCCTGTGGACGCTCCAGAGTACGGAAACACCTGAAAAGGATTCTGCTGAGGGTGAGGACGCCCACGCTGCCGGGGCCGATGCGGAAGCGGTCGCCAAGGCCGCAGCCAAAGGATTCAGCCTACCTTTTGACGTCGTGCGTCGCTTTGCCCAGCCCATGGGCATTGACCTCGATACCTGGAATGGGCGTGTTATCGGGCAGGAAAAGGGGATCGTGCGGCTGCTGCCCGTGTCCGAACGGGCCCAAAATCTTTTTGGACAAGATGGCGCGACGGCCATTGCAGACTACATGGAACGCGACCTGCAAGTCAGTTCGCAACAAACCCTTTTTCCCGACCTGCAGGGCGCCGCGCCCAACCTCATCCGGGAGCCGCGCCCGCGCTACGACGTATCCTCTGACGAGTCGTTGGCTGAGGCTATCGGCGGCACCACCCTTGATCGCGTCCACACGGCCATGCTGCTCCAGTCCGGCGGCCACGCCAACGCCCTGCGAACACTGATTGACGCGGAGCAGAATCGAGGACCTGATTTTCTGCGGCTTGCAAACTCGCTGTCTGCGCTTTATCCTAAAGGGTGCAACGAAAAACGCCTGCTCGACGCTATGCTGTTGGCGGCGCCAAACAGGAGATCGTAATGCTCAAGAAACTGACCATCCGCAATTTTAAGTCGTTCCGCGACATCACGGTCGATTTGCCGCGTTTTGCCGTCTTTTTCGGACCCAACTCGGCCGGCAAGAGCAATTTGTTGGACGCCATCCAGTCTCTTGCATGGATTGGGAATGCACAAACCTTGTTTGACGCAATCGGACATCCGATCCCTGTGCGCGGCTACTCCTTTGAGGCGTTTCGTTTTCCCAACAAGGGTTTGCCGGCCTTGTTCAAGAAAAGGACGGCCCAATTTACGCTGGAAGCCGAATTGATTGCGGAACAGGAGAAGTACCGATATCGGGTTACGCCAGAGATCGATTTTACGTCCGGACAACTTAGCGTCGCCGATGAGTATCTTGCATTGCTTGGAGCAAGAGGAGATCCGAAGGGGAAACCCGCCATCGAACGCGTAGAACGTAAACTGCACATCCGTCAGAAACGTAAACCAGCTCATCCGCGCCAGGAGCCACTCGGATTGAATCACGCCAAGCTTTCCGACCGGAGTCTGGGCGGTGATCGGTATTACTGGCTGGAGCGAGTTCGAACAGAGTTATTGAACTGGCGCATGTACTATCTGGAACCCAGGGCTGCAATGCGTACGCAACAAGCGCCTGCAGATATGTTCGACATCGGCATACAAGGTGAATATATCGCGCCGTTTCTATATAAACTTCAATCCGAGCATCCCAGGCATTTTGAGGCGATTGCCCGTACGTTGCAGTCAATAGTCCCAAGCGTTGAGATGCTGCGGGTAGATCTGGACGAGCGGCGAGGCATGTTGGATCTTTTGATCCGTCAGGGCGGCGTAGATTATTCGTCCCGCATTTTGTCCGAAGGAACGCTCCGGATACTCGCTCTTTGCGCCATCGCCGTAAATCCCTGGAGGCCATCCCTGATTGCGCTTGAAGAGCCAGAAAACGGCGTACATCCTCGCCGACTCGAACTGATTGCTCAGCTGCTGTTCGATTTGGCTATAGAACATAAAAACCAGATTGTGGTTACGACCCATTCGCCACTGTTCTGCGACGCCATCCTGAAACAGGGCGTATCGGATTCTCGCGATTTTGGCCTGTTCAATGTGCGGCGCGAGGGACAGGAAACAGTGATTGATCCCTTCGAGCCACTTGGGTCTCTGTTCAAGGAAGCCGAGATTGCGGCGGCGCTGACTTCCAACACAGAAGACGGCTTGTTCCAAAGCCTGTTGTTGAGGGGGCTTATTGATGAGTAATCGGGTAATGATCGATCTTTTTGTCGAAGATCCTGCGCATGAAGGATTTTTGAGACCACTCCTCAACCGCGTTGCTGCGGAGGAGGGTTTCGAGCCTTTTCTTCAGTTTCGAAGCGCTCGAGGAGGAGCTGCTCGCGCTATGCAGGAGTTCAAACTCTATCAGTCGTTTCTGGCGCACGGCTTGCTCTCGCACAGAAGTCCCGATTTGGTGGTTGTCGCCATGGATGGGAACTGCTCGACGTTTGTTGTCAAAAAGTCCCAGATTGAGGGGAGCACGATGAGTGATTTTCGGCACATGCTTATTTCCGCATGTCCGAATCCGCACATTGAGCGATGGTTTCTAGCCGATCCGGATTCCTTCCACAGAGTTGTTGGGTCTCGGCCGAATGTCGGTCCCGAAAAATGTGAACGCGGGCACTACAAGCATCTTCTCAGGACCGCTGTAAAAGAAGGTGGACATATCCCGACGTTGGGCGGCATTGAGTTCGCGAGCGAACTTGTAGCGGAGATGGATTTCTACCGTGCGGGCAAAAACGACGCTTCCTTCAAGGCCTTTTTGGACGATTTGCGAAACGGCTTGAAATCTCTTCATCGTCGCGACTGAGGTAAAAAAACAAAACCCGATGCCCCTGCCCCCCTGGTATAAAACCGCAACGCTCCGCAAGGAAGTCCGCGAAGGCCGCTCGTTCAGTCCGGATGAGTTCGCCATCGCCCTTGAGCAGGTGGTCGCCGGGACGGCCCCGGAGGACTACAGCGATCCGGCCCAGTTCTTCTCGCGAACCTGTTTCACACGCGCATTGAAGGAGCATGCTGGCATGGTGCTCCGGCGGCTTTCCGGCAAGACCGAGAACACCGCGCCGGTTCTTACTCTGATCACTCAATTCGGCGGCGGCAAGACGCACACTCTCGCTTCGCTCTACCATCTGGCGAACGCCGGCGCAAATGCCCCTAAGCTTCCTGGGGTGGCGGAGCTTCTGAAAGAGGCCGGGATAGCAGAAGCGCCCTCCGCTCGTGTCGGCGTGTTCGCTGGCAATGCCTGGGATCCGACAGAGGGGGGAGAAACGCCCTGGATTGATCTGGCTCGCCAACTGGCGGGCGATAAGGGCGTTGCTGCGCTCGGTACCGCCGCTCGAACCACACCACCCGGAACGGAATCGCTGGCGAAAGTATTTGCCGCCGCCGATGCACCCATTCTTCTTCTGTTCGACGAGGTGCTCAACTTCGTCAACCGCCATCGAGGCATGGCCGAGAGCTTTCACGCCTTCATTCAGAACCTGACTGTCGCCGTTGCCGGTACAACCCATGCTGCGGCGGTCATAAGCTTGCCTCGCAGCCAGGTCGAAATGACCGATTGGGATCAGGAGTGGCAGGAACGGATTACCAAAGTGGTCCGCCGCGTCGCCCGTGATTTGATCGCCAATGACGAATCCGAGATCAGCGAAGTCGTGCGCCGCCGGCTGTTTGAGGACCTGGGCAATGTGCGGATTCGCAAGAAGGTGGCCAGGACCTACGCGGACTGGTGCTTTGAGCGTACCGCCCGCCTTCCCGGCGAGTGGCTGGCGGTCGACACCGCAACGACGGAGGCCAAGGCAAAGGAATTTTTAAGGGGTCGGTTCGAGGCGTGTTATCCCTTTCATCCGGCGACACTTTCCGTTTTCCAAAGGAAATGGCGTGCGCTCGCCCAGTTTCAACAGACCCGAGGCGCGCTGGCCATGCTCGCGCAATGGATATCCTGGGCCGCCCGCGAGCAATTCCAACAGGCGCGAACGGAACCACTGATTACGCTGGGATCGGCGCCGTTACATGTGCCCGAATTCCGTGCCGTGGTCCTCGGTCAGTTGGGCGAATCCCGACTTGACGTAGCGATCGACGCCGACCTCGCTGGGCCAATGGCGCATGCCAAATCCCTTGATGTAGACGCCACGGGGCCTCTGCGAGACATCCACAGGCGTGTAGGCGCGACCATCCTGTTCGAGTCGTCCGGCGGCCAGGTGGACAAGGTGGCTCATTTACCCGAATTGCGCTTCGCGCTTGGCGAACCGGATGTTGATACGACTACCATCGACAATGCGGCGGCAGCCCTGGAGGCCTCCGGATTCTTTATTCGCAAGGTCGGGACGGACGGTTATCGTATCCACCATCAAGCGACGTTAAAGAAGGTCGTTAGCGACCGGCGTGCATCACTGGATGAAGAAACGGAGATCAAGCCAGCGATCCGAAAGCTCGTCGAAACCGAATTCAGGCGTGGTGCGACCCTCCCTGTTGTTGCATTTCCGGAAGACAGTGCTTCGGTGCAGGATTCTCCGCGTCTCGTACTTGTCATCCTTGATTTTGAGACAGAATGGAAGGACGGCGACCAGGTCGGGGAACGCATTAAAGACTGGACCAGGGAACGAGGCAAGTCGCCGCGTCTCTATCCCGGTTCATTGGTCTGGTGCGCGAAAAAGCCGGGGCGCGAGCTGCGCGAGAAGGTTGAGTTGCGGCTTGCCTGGCGGCGTGTGGGGCTGGAGGTGGCTGAGGGTCTGCTTGGCGCCGAATTCGACCGCGGCGACCGTACAGAAGTTCAGGTCAAGGTCCGGGATGCGGAGGAAGCCGCCAAGGATGAGGTGTGGGCTGGCTATCGATTCGTTATACTCTCGGATTCACAGGGTCAAAACGGTCTCAAGGTTATTGACCTTGGAGCTGGTCATTCGAGCGCCAGAGAAACACTTTGCGGCCGGATCGTCAACGCATTGAAATCAGAAGCTCTGCTGAACGAAAGCGTCGGCGCCGGTTACATTGACCGTAACTGGCCACCCACGTTCCAAAGCACGGGGGCCTGGCCGCTCACGAGTCTGCGCCAGAGCTTCCTCGACGGATCGCTAACAAGGCTGATCGACCCCGATGCGATCCTTCGTCGGCAGATCGCCGACTTCGTAGCAAAGGGCGATTTCGGATTGGCGTACGGCGCCAAGAGCGATGGCTCCTATGATCGGCTGTGGCATGCGGATCCGATCCGGCAGGAAGAGGTGGCGTTTGAATCGAAGGTCTTCCTGCTGACAAAGGCGAAGGCCGAAGAACTCAAGACGGTGTCGGAAGGTCCTGCACAGCCCCAACCGGAATCCGAGTCCGGCCCGGCGGAACCTGAGATTGAACCGGGAACTGATCCGGAGCCAATCCCCGATGCTCAGAAGACTACAATTCGGCTTTCCGGAACCGTACCTTCCGAAATTTGGAACAGGCTTGGAACAAAGATATTGCCCAAGCTACGATCCGGAGAAGATCTCAGCGTCGGCATTGAATTTTCGGTGCGCGTCCGCGCACAGTTTGCGCAGAACATGGAAGCCGAACTAAAGCAGATTTTGGACGATCTCGGGTTAGGTGATCGGGTGCATATTGAGAGATAGTATGACCCTTCGGGTAGATGATCCGAAGGCCCGGCAGGCGCATGAGACGAACGATACGGGAAGATTAAATACGCCTTATAATATGTCCTTCTGAGTAAAAATTACTCCGAAATGTAGTAAAAACTACTCCGAAATGGAGTAAAAATTACTCAAAAGCGGTAAAAATAGATCATTGGCGCCCGGCGAGTTCCGCCAGCGCGCTGTCGCTGCGCACGGGGGCGAGGGCTATCTTCGCCTCGGACGAAGCGCTGTAGGTTCTGCGCGCTCGTATTGACATGGGTATTGTCGGATTGATTGCGTCGGAACAAGGTCGTAACATTACCCCTTAAATTCCGCCAAAATCCGTACGGACAAACTGAACCGCCTCTGCATTCGCCGCGATCCCGCAACCATTTGCTTTCCGTTATGCCACGTCCCTTTTCGATCTTCGCCGCCGGTCGTAACATCGCTTCGCCGCAACGCTTTCCGATGTCGGCCCTGATGCTCGCCCTTGTTTTTTCTGCGTGCGCCGGCGCGGAAGCCGAATCCCCGGTTCCTGCGTCGCAGGCGGACGCATCCATTTCCGCAGACCTGTCCCCGGACGATTGGCGCCCGCTGTTCGATGGAGAAACCTTCGACGGATGGATCGGGCTTGGCCAGGATGCGGTTCCCGAGGGCCATTGGCAAGTGGAGGACGGAACCATCCGCAAGGTGGCTTCCGGGACCGTTCCGGTGGCCGAGGACGGCCAGCCTCTGGTGGGCGGCGACCTTATGACCACGGAAACGTTCGGGGATTTCGAGTTCGCTTTCGAATGGAAAGTGGCCGAAGGGGCGAACAGTGGGGTCAAATATAATGTCTCGGAGGAATTGTCCACTTCGCATGTGCCGAGGTATGCGGCGCTTGGATTCGAATATCAGGTGCTGGACGATGATCGGCACCCCGACGCCGAACTGCCGTCCCATCGGGCCGGGGCGCTGTACGACATGATTCCGGCGGGAGACGCCAAGGCCCTGAAACCGGTGGGAGAGTGGAACGAAAGCCGCATCGTGTTTGACGGGATGCATGGGGAGCATTGGCTGAACGACGCCCTTGTGGTCGAGTACGACCTGGACAGTCCGCGTTTCGATTCGCTTCTCGCCGCCAGCAAGTACGCCGATATCGAGGGATTCGCCGACCGGCGCGCCGGACATATCGTGTTGCAGGATCACGGCGACGACGTATGGTTCCGCAACCTTCGCATCCGGGACGTCGGGGAGGAATAGATTTCTTTCGCGCCGGCCCTGAAACGTTTCGCCGCAACCGCATCGTTTTCGTAGAGGCCGCCTGTTGCTTTGCGCCGGTCGCTTGCGCGGCGCGATACGATAGCGTATTCTTTACCCGTAATTCCGTTTGTATCCCTTTTTTTCCGCCCAAGTCCTGAATCACGCAATGGAAACGCAAAAACGCGACGCCTGGAGTTCCAATTTCGGCCTGGTCCTGGCGGCCACCGGCAGCGCCATTGGACTGGGCAACCTCTGGAAATTTCCTTTCATTACGTGGGAGAATAACGGCGGCGCTTTTGTCATCGTGTACCTGTTGTGCATTCTGGCGGTCGGGCTGCCCATCATGATGGCCGAGTTGCTCATAGGCCGCCGGAGCCAGAAAGGCGTGGTCGGGGCGTTCCGGGACGTGGCGGGACCGGCCTGGAAATGGGTAGGCGTATGGGGCGTCTTGTGCGGGTTCATTCTGCTGAGTTACTACACGGTGATCGCCGGCTGGTCGCTCTTTTATTTCTGGAAATCCCTTGGCTGGACCTTCGGCGGTTTTCCGGCGAATCTTTCTGCCGGGGACCTTTTCGGCGAACAGGTCGGCAACGCGGGGCTGCAACTTGTCCTGTCGCTGCTGTTTAGCGCGGCCACGATAGGCGTGGTGTATTTCGGAGTGCAGAAGGGGATCGAGCGGATGGCGAAGATTCTTTTGCCCATGCTTTTCGTCATTCTGGTTTTGCTGCTTGTCAGCGCGCTGGGCATGAGCGGTTCGGGCGAAGCATTGACATTCATTTTCGAACCCCGCTTCGGCGAACTGGAATGGAAAGGCGTACTCGAGGCGCTGGGCCATTCGTTCTTTACGCTTTCGCTGGGCATGGGCACCATGATTACCTACGGGTCCTATATTTCGCGCAAGCAATCCATCGTAAAATCGGCGAGCGCCATCGTTGCGTTCGACACGCTGATTGCGCTGGTCGCCACGATCATCATGTTCTCGGTCATTTTCTCGGTAGCCGGGTTGAGCGAGGAGGTGGGAGCGTCTACGGTGGGCATGCTTTTCATCTCGCTCCCCGAATTGTTCTATACGGAAATGCCCTTCGGGACCGTACTGGGGCCGCTGTTCTATGTGCTGGTGGCGCTGGCGGCGTTGACCTCCACCATTTCGCTGCTTGAGGTGGTGACCAGTTACCTGATAGACGAGCGCAGGATGAAACGCCAGAAGGCCGTGGTGGCGTCGGGGGGCGCCATTTTCGTGTTCACGATTTTTGCGGCCCTGTCGTTCGGCTCCACGCCGGTGCTTTCGACGATGGCGGCCTTCGGGAAGACAGGATGGTTCAGCGTCGCCGACCACTTCGTTTCGAACTGGATGCTGCCCACTGGCGGGTTGGCGGTAGCGATCGCCGCCGGTTGGTTCATGACGCGCAAGGCTACGGCGGAAGAACTGATGGATGGCAACCAGCCTGGATGGTTTCGCTACGGGGCATGGCGGTTTTTCATCCGCTACGTGGCTCCGCTTGCGGTGCTCGCGATTATCTTTGCGGTCGTGCTGGGCAGGGATTTCAGTTAGGGATCAGGGACATGGCGAACGTGAAGCGCCCTTCGGGAGACTGCGAGGGGTGTGCTGGCGCAGGACGGAACGGGTCTGCGGTGCGCCTTTTCACGAAACATAAGGGTGCGCGCAGGCCATGGGCTGGCAAGGGGATTCGGGGCCCCATGTTTCGCTCAAAGGCGCAACCACAGACCCTCTTGACCGCTGCGCTTTAATCAGAGTATCCTTAGGGCGCGGGGATTTGCAGGCCGGTTCCTTTTTCATCCGCACACCCCTTTCAGGAAAAGCGCCAGAAAGCGTTCGGCGGCCACTTCCATGGCGACCTGCGCTACGGGCGCGTTCGGTTTCCGATCCAGCGTATCGCCCGCCGGCTGCGCGGTCATCATGCCTCGCGTCGCTCCCGGCTCGTCCGCCACGTCGCAAAGCATGGGTTGCGTCCGGACGAGGTCCGGCTGTATCGCGACGCCTACGGCAAGCGGATCGTGCAGCGGGCAGGCGTCGCGCCCGCCTCGCTGCATGGCGAAATCGAAATACGGCCCGGTGGCGTCGAGCAGGAGCTGGCGCAGTTTCCCCTCCTGCATGGAAGCGAGGCGCCGATGGAATCGCTTGCGGGAGAGCAGCGCCTGTTCCGTCGCGTTCAGTCCCACCAGCGTTACGGGCAGGCCGGATCGGATCACGATGCGGGCCGCTTGCGGATCGGCGTAAAAATTGAATTCGGCCCGGGGCGTTACATTGCCTCGCCCGTCCCCGGAGCCGCCCATCACGATGATTTGCCGGAGGTTCGCCATGCCTTCGGGATCGCGTTGCAACGCCGCGGCTACGTTCGTCAACGGGCCAAGCGCAACGAGCGTGAGCGCGCCCGCATGGCGCCGGGCGAAATCCGGGATGGCGTCCACGGCATGGGCGCTCTCGGTTTGCAGATGCTGCACGGGCCAAGCGTGCGATACGCCGCCGACGCCGTCTTCCCCGTGCACATGCCCGGCTCGCCTTACGGGCGGGCTCAGCGATTCGCCGCATCCCCTGAACACCGGGGGCGGGTCAATATCCATCGCTTCGAGTATGCGCAGGGCGTTCGCCGCGCAGGCGTCTACGGAAACATTCCCGGCCACGATGGTGACGGCGCGCGCGTCCAGCGCGGTCGAGCGGAGCGCCAGTACGAGGGCGAGCAGATCGTCCAGGCCGGGATCGGTGTCTATAAGAACAGGTTTGGGAGCAGGCATTCCACGGAAAAATGTTGTATGAGGTTAATAAAGATCGTACATTTAATCAGAGTGTCCTTAACATTCTATTTCCTGTGTCTAACTTGCTCAAACCAGCGTTTCGAACCGACTGTACGGCGCCATGAAAAGAACACACACTGCTGTCCTGCTTACTTGCATCCTCGGGGCTTTCCTGTGGATGGCCCCCGGATGCTCCAGCGACCCGAACGTGGAGGGGGCCAAACTGGACCTGCGCAACAAGGACTACGACCGGGCGCTTGAGAACATCGCCGAGGCGCTTGCGCGCGATCCGGCCAATGCGGAAGCCTATGAATTGAAGGGCCAGGTGCTTCAGGCGCAATCGGCGGAGGTGGCCGATGCGAGCGAGTACCTGGGCATGATTCATGAAATGATCGAGGCGTACGACCAGGCGCTGACCGCCGATCCCGGTCTCGACAATTCGGTTTCCAACGCGCTGAACATGGCGTACGCCGAGGTGTTTCGCAAGGGCGTCCAGGCGTTCAATCGCGGCTCGGACAATTCCGACGAATTCAGCACGGCGGCGGAGTATTTCGGCCTGGCCGCCGAAATTCGGCCCGATTCCTCCGGTCCCTATGTGAACCAGGCGTTTGCTTTCCTGAACGGCGGCATGGAGGAAGATGCGATCGCTCCGCTTGAAATGGCCATCGAAAAAGGCGATACGCAGAAAAACACGCTCCTTTTCCTTGGAGATATCTACAGTCGCCGCGGAGATCAGGAAAAGGCGATGGAAGTGTTCGGGCAGGCGGCGGAACTGTATCCCGAGGACGCCGACATTCAGTCCCAGCTCCTGAACCTGTACGTGCAGACCGGGCAGGCCGAACAGGCTATGGCGGAATACGAGGCGGCGGTGGAACAAGACCCGAATAACGAGACGCTCTTGTACAATTACGGCTCGTTGCTGCTGGAAGCAGAGCAATTCGACGAGGCGATTCATTATCTCGGTCGCGCCGCAGAGGCCGGTCCCGATTACGCGAATGCGCATTTCAACCTTGGGGCGGCCTATATCAACAAGGCCGTCGCCCTGAACGAGCGGATCAGCGCCATGGACGATGCGTTGCGCGAGGAACGGGCCGATCTGGAGTCTGACGAGATTGCCGCGCGCGAGGCGGAAATGGATGTGCTGGCCGAGGAGCGGCGCGGTCTGTTCGAAGCAGCGCTTGCTCCGCTTGTCCAGGCCCGGGGTCTTATCGACGCCAACGGCGACGATTCGACGGCTATTTGCCAGGCGCTCTACACCGCGTACGTGCAAACGAATCAGATGGATATGGTGGAAGAGGTCGCCGACTGTGCGGGCTACGGCAACTGACCTTCCCGCCTTTTTCCGAAACGAACGGAGCCCGGACCTGAAATTCAGGTTCGGGTTCTTTCTTTTTACAAAATTTCCATGGCGAAAGACACTCGACCGTCCGGAGGCTTCGGCACCCTCGCCGTGCACGCCGGACAAAAGCCGGACCCCGTTACGGGCGCGATTATGACGCCCGTCTACCAGACCTCGACCTTCGTGCAGGAAGCTCCGGCGGAGCATCGGGGATACGAATATGCGCGCGTGTCCAATCCGACGCGAACGGCGCTGGAAGAAAACCTTGCTGCGCTGGAAGGAGCGTCGCACGGCGTCTGCTTTGCTTCGGGCATGGCCGCCCTGGACGCGATGCTGAAGCGCCTGCGCCCCGGCGATCATGTGTTGGGCATGGCGGATATCTATGCAGGAACCATTCGTCTCTTTCGGGAAGTGTTCGAACCCTACGGCCTGGCGTTCAGTTTTGTGGACATGACTGATCCGGGGGCCGTGGAGGCCGCCGTCCGCCCGGAAACGAAACTGATATGGATCGAGACGCCCACGAATCCGTTGTTGCGGGTCGTGGATATCGCCGCCGTATCCGAAATAGCCCATGCGTCGGGGATTGCCGTGGCCGTGGACAACACCTTTGCCTCGCCGTTTCTTCAGCAACCGCTGGCCCTCGGGGCGGATATGTCGCTGCATTCCACGACCAAGTACCTCGGCGGCCATTCCGACGTGGTGGGCGGCGCCGTGCTGACCAACGACGACGCCTGGGCCGAAAGCCTCCGGTTTCAGGTGAAAGCGTCGGGCGCCGTTCCGGCTCCGCTGGATTGTTTTCTGGCGCTGCGGAGCGCCAAGACGTTGCATCTTCGCATGGAGCGGCATTGCCGGAACGCCCGGGCTGTCGCCGCATTTCTGCGGGAGCACCCGAAAGTGGGACAGGTGTATTATCCGGGTCTTCCGGACGATCCCGGCCACGAGACGGCCCGCAAACAAATGCGGGATTTCGGAGGGATGTTGTCGTTTTCGCTCAAGACCCATCGCATGGAGGACGCCGTGCGCGCGATGACGAACCTGCGCATCGTTTCGCTGGCGGAAAGCCTTGGCGGCGTGGAAAGCCTTATCGAACACCCGGCCACCATGACGCATGCGTTCCTGTCCCGGGACGAGCGGGAGCAGGTCGGAATCACCGATTCGCTGATGCGGCTTTCGGTAGGCGTGGAGGATGAGGCCGATCTGATCGACGATCTGGAGACTGCGCTGGCCGCCGCGTAGCGAACAGGGACCTGCATGTGCGCCATGATTCTTCCCGAACGCTCCGGCGACGATTTTCTTGCGGACGTGCGCGCTGCGCAGGACCGTTCCGAACCTTTCCACATCTGGTGGCTGGGACAGAGCGGTTTTTTGTTGCAATGGCGGGGCGCGCACCTGCTGTTCGACCCGTACCTGTCCGACTCGCTGACCCGGAAATACGCAGGCACGGACAAGCCCCACGTACGGATCACGGAGCGCGTCATCGCCCCGGAGCGCCTTGATTGCATTGACGCAGCGACCTCCACGCACAATCATACGGACCATCTGGACGCCGAGACCCTGAGGCCGTTGATGCGGGCGAACAAGGCGCTGCAACTCGTCGTCCCGGAAGCGAACCGGGGTTTCGTGGCGAATCGCTTGCAGTGCGATCCGGCATGGCCTGTCGGCGTGACGGTCGGGACAGAATGCGTCGTCGGGCCGTTTCGCTTCGCCGCCGTGCCCGCTGCGCACGAGACCCTCGAAACGGATGAAGCGGGGCGGTGCGCGCACCTCGGGTATGTGGTGCGGTTCGGGCCGTGGACGGCGTATCACAGCGGCGATACGATCCGGTACGAAGGCATGGCCGATATCTTGCGCCCGTTCGGGATCGACGTATGCATGTTGCCCGTGAACGGGCGGGACCCGGCGCGGGGCGTACCCGGCAACCTTACCGGCGAGGAAGCGGCGCGTCTGGCGCGCGATATCGGGGCGCGGGCGGCCATTCCGTGCCACTACGAGATGTTCGCTTTCAATACGGCTTCGCCCGAACCGTTTTTCGAGGAGGCGGCGCGTTTGGGGTTGCGCGCGATCCGCCTCGCAGCCGGAGGGCGGTGGAGCTGCGATTTGCCGGAACAGGCGGTGCGTTAAGGTTCGCCAAGGACACGCTGATCAAGTCCGCAAATCTCAGGGGGAGCGGTCTTTGGTGCGCCTTTGAGCGAATACATAAGGGTGCGCAGGCCATGGGCTGGCGGGATATTCCGGGCCCCGATTTTTGCTCAAGGGCGCACGAAAGACCCGTTTTGTCCTGCGCCAGCGCGCCCCTCGCAAGCCTCTGAACTTTGCAGATTTAATCAGAGGTTCCTTGACAGGCCCTGATCAGAGTGTCCTTACCCCAGTTCCGCCCGCGCGATGCGCGCGCCTTGCACCATGGCGCGAAGTTTGGCGCGGGCCGCCCAGCGGGCCGTCTGACTGAATCCGCAGTCCGGGGTAATGCAAAGGCGCTCGGGAGGCACGTATTCAAGGAGCGCCCGGATGCGCCGCGCCACCAGTTCCGGCGGCTCCACGAAGTAGTTTTTTACGTCCACGAGGCCCGCCGCCACGTCTTTTCCGGCTTCTGCAAGGCGCGCCGTCAGTTCGATTTCGGCCAGTTCGCGATTGGCGAATTCCATAGCGAATTCGTCCGCATGCATATCCAGAATATGCGGAAAGAGCGGCGCATAGGTACGGTGCGCTACAGGCCGTCCAGCGAAGTTGCCGAAGCACAGGTGCATGCTTATGCGGGCGTCGACGCCTTCAACGGTCCGGTTGAAAAGGTCGATGAATTCGGTCGGCGCGTCGGGATGGACCGCATAGGAGGGTTCGTCCAGCTGAATGAAATCCGCGCCTTCCTGGACCAGTTGTTGCAATTCGGTCCGAATGAGGTCGGAAAAGGCATGGGCTACTTCCATGCGGTCCCGGTAGTGTTTTCCGGGGGTTTTGATGCGTCCGGCCAGCGTATACGGCCCGGGGCAGGGCATTTTGAGTCGCCGTTGCGTACGTTTTCGGGCGTACCGGTACTCGGCGACGAGGCCCAGGCCCTCCGGCGCGGCGATCAGCTCCAGCGCTTCGTATCGTTCCCGCTGATCGTGTCCCGCCGGGCCGATGCGCCGGGGGCTGGGCTCAATGTCGCCGAGGCCCGCCAGCCGTCCGTAGAAACCGGCGGTGAAGAACCCGATCCGCCGCATTTCTCCATCGGAAATTACGTCTACGCCTGCGTCTTCCTGGTCGCGGATGGCCAGGTCCACGGCGTCGTTCAGCGTTTCCTCGATATCCCGGACGCCGTATTCGTCCCGTTTCATGGCCTCTATGCTGGTGAAAAACCAGGACGGCCAGGCGTAACTGCCGATAATGCTCGTTTCGATCATGCGGGAAGGCGGTGGGTGTGTTAACGGGTTTTCGGCTATCCGTCGTCATCGTCATTATCATCGTCGTCATCCCCGTCCTCGTCTTCTATGTCAAGGAGTTCGATTTCATAGATGAGCGTGGCGTTCGGGGGAATGCCGACTTCCCGGAATCCCGTTTCGCCATAGGCGAGTTCCGGGGGAATGACCAATTGGCGCTCGCCTCCTTCGCGCATTCCCGGAATGCCTTCGACCCAGCCGTCGATCACGGCGTCCGAAGCAAGGCTTATGGTCAGCGGCGCGTTCAGGGCGTACGAACTGCCCACGAGGTTTTCGTTTTCGAGCCATCCGGCGTAATGCACCGTAATGCGATGCGTGGAGTCGGCCTGGTTTCCGTCGCCGACCACGAAATCGTAATACTTCAGGCCGCTGTCGGTCGTTACGTAGGCGTTGGCGGCGACCGTGCGGGGCACCAGAATATTGACTGGAGGCGGCGGCTCTTCGTTGGCGTCGCAACCGCTTGCGGCGCCGACAAGAACGGCAAGCAGGAACATTCGCCTTGCGTATGCTTGCAGCATTGATTCGGGGAAACGAAGAGGGCGGGCCGCGGAACGGGTTGCATGGTTGCGCAAGGCCGTATTTCGCCGCATTGCGATTTTCCGGCGCGCAACGTAATCAGCGTAATACGCATGTAGCCGCCATAATACGAAGCGGCAGGGGCCTTGATCCCCTGGGGGCGCGGATTGGGACAGGTCCTTCGCCCGGAACAGATCGCCTGTCGGACGCTGGAAGCGTTGCGATTGTCGGAAGCATGCACGGCGCGATTCCGGGATCGTTGCGTTGCCGCACGCATATTTCGGAAGCCGGTTGCGAGGGCGCGGGCTGAATGCGGTGAGCAGGCAGATTGAAAAAGAGGCGGGACACAACGCATTGTGAAATTATTGTCAAGATTATCGATATGCCGTATATTGAAAATGTAAACGTTTACATTCAAAACGAAAGATAGAGCGGAAGACAAGGCGGATTGCATGATAGGACAAGCGCGGCGAACGACGCTGCCGTTGTCGCAGACGCGCTCCGTCGCATGCGGCGCAGAGGGAGTCGGCTATTCTGTGCATCGCGCGGTCTGCATCATTCAGGTCCAGTCCACTTTCTTGCTTTTTTGATCTCCTTACCTCCTACTCCTCACGTGGCGACTTTGAAAGACGTAGCGAGCAAGGCGGGCGTGTCCATCGCCACGGTGTCCCGGGTGTTCAACGAACCGTACAAAGTGCGTCCCGATACGATGCGCCAGGTTCGGGAGGCTATCGAGGCGCTGGATTTCAGGCCCAGCCGGGTTGCCCGCCGCTTGCGGGTGGAGGAGGGGCGCAGCCATATTCTGGGCCTGGTTATTCCCGATATTCAAAATCCCTTTTGGGCGGACGTTGCGCGCGGCGTAGAAGATGTGGCCTATGCCCAGGGATATGCCTTGCTGCTGCACAATTCGGACGAAGACTCCGAAAGGCAGCGATTTTGCCTCGAAACCCTGGTGGCCGAGTCCGTGGATGGCGTGATTTTGCCCACGGTCCGCGAACAGGAAACAGAAATTGCCGTGCTCGTGCGCGAAGGCATTCCTGTCGTGCTCGTGGATCGCCGAATCGAGAGCAATCGATACGACACGGTCGTTTCGGACAACGTGCAGGGAGCTTACGAGGCGGTTTCCCTGCTTATCGGGCTGGGGCACCGGCGCATTGGTTTCGTGGGCGGCATCCCTAATGTGTCTTCCAGTCGCGAACGACGCATCGGCTACGAGCGGGCGCTGGCCCACCATGGGGTTCCCTTTTGCGAGGAACTGGTACGGGAGGGGGTTCGGCCCAAGGAAAACGGTCGGCATCTGACCGGTGAGTTGCTGCGGCTTGCCGACCCGCCCACGGCGGTATTCACCAATAGCAACCTGCTATCGGTCGGGGCCATTGCAGCCATTCGGGAATGCGGGCTGCGTATTCCGGACGATATAGCCCTGGTCGGCTACGACGAATTGCCGTGGGGTCTCGGCGAGGCGTTATCGCCTCCGCTTACGCTGGTTCGCCAGCCGAGTTACGAGATGGGGCGCAGGGCGGCGGAAATGCTCATGCGCCGCATGGCCGAGCCGGATCGTCCCGCTGCGATATGTGTGCTTTCTCCGGAACTGGCGCCGGGCGGTTCGTGCGGTTCGCCGCTGCCCGCTTGTCCGCAAAACGGTGCGTCCGCCAACGGCGCGCCTTCCGTTGTTTAAAACCTAATCCATAACGAGGTCTTATCATGAAGGAAATCATACGATTCGGATTCGCGCTGTTGCTGGCGGCATGGGCCGTGTCGGGCAGCGGGACTGCCCGGGCGCAGGGCATAGGCGGTCCGTATACCGTGGACGCAAACACAGTAGTGCTGCTGAGCTTTGAAGATACATTCGACAATGCTTCCGACCTGGCCGGGGACGGCGTGAAGCACGGGAATGCAGAGATTTTTGCGCAATCCGTTAGCGCCGGCCTGGGCAAGGCGTTATATCTGGACAACGACGCCGCGGGGGATTCTTCGTATGTAAGCCTCCCGGATTCGGATGCGCTGGATCTGGCGGAAAGTTTTACGGTCCGGCTGTGGTTTCAGGTGCTTACGTATGGTACTTCCAACGAAGATCATCGTTTTTTCCCTTCGGTGCTGTGGAAACGAGGCAGCGAGGAGCATCACTGGAGTCAGGGGAACTACTTCGTGGAGGTCAAAGGGGATACCCGCTACCTTTCCACCGGATACTACGCGCCCAAAGCGGGAGGATATCCTTCGATCCAGTCTTCGAACAACCTTATCGAACCGGGGGTCTGGTATCACGCAACGCTTATACGGGACGCGCGCTATAACGTCATTGTGCAGGAAGTGCACGATGTGGACGGCGCGCTGATTTACGCCTCGCAACGTCCGTTCAATCCGGAAACCGAAATTCCAAACCTTACGGACTGGGACCTGCTGCTGGGCTGGAACGGCAATTTGGGGGGAGACCAGCACGGTTTCTGCGACTGCTTCATCGACGAAGTGGAGATTAGTAATGTCGTGCGCGGCGATCATGACATTCCGCCGATCGTTTCGGACGTGGAGTTTGACGCCGACGCAGGAATGGTCAGCGCCACCGCGGCGAATATCGGCACCAGCGCCCTGGGCAAAGTCGAATTGCGCTGGCGACCGGGTTTTACAGGTTCGTTTAACAATGTGGCCATGACGGCAGGCGCCAGCGACGCCTGGTCGGCGCCCTTGTCCGCAAGCGAAGGGCAGTTCGTTTCTTATTACATTCGGGTCGAGAACGAGGCCGGGCAAGTCACGACGCTTCCAGCGGATGCGGAAAGCGACGAGCCCTCGTACTTTCTGTACGGCGAAGCGGCGGAAAACGATCTCACGCTGCATCTCGACTTCGAGACGGGCTCCGGCGATGTGGTGGATGTCTCTACGTATGGCAACCTGGTCGTGACAGGCGGCGATCCGCAGTACGCCATGACGGCGAAAGAAGGATCGTATGCGATGCAGTTCAACGGGGATACGGATTATTTGCAGATCGGCTCGCCGGTGATCGGCGATACCGAAGAGTATTCCTTTGAAATGTGGGTGAATGTGGAGGATTTTCAGGAAGATCAGACGCCTGCCGGAAACTGGCAGTTCTGGGCGATCAAGCCCAATAACTGCGCTGTTTGCTGGGGAGAATCCACATTCGCTATTCTGGCCGGTGCGTTTGACCAGCGCGACATGAAGATTCGCGGACGTTTCTGGATCGAGAACGCGGACGGCGCCGGGGCGAATGTAGAAGTGCCTGTGGATACGGCGCTGGTTGAAGGGTCCTGGTACCGCATTCTGCTGGAGAACCGTCGTGCGGCAGAGGGAGATGCGTTTGATTTTTACGCCATGGTGCAGGTCCGCGACGAAAACGATGCGGTTATCTCCACCAGCTACCAGGGCTATAACGGCAAACCCCTGAACAATCCCGACCTGCCGTTGCGGCTGGGTATCGCCGAAGGGAACCGTTTCGACGATTCGGCGGGCTTCCAGGGCATTATGGACGCAGTCAAGTACTACAATTATGCGCGAGGGGACATCGCAATTCCGGATGCGCTGCCGAGCGTGAGCAACCATGCCGTCGCGGAGAACGCCACGGGCGCGTATGACGTGTCCGTAAGCGCCAGTCCGGGACTTGGCGCACCCTTGTCCGCGGTCACGCTGCATTACGGCGACGGAGAGACCTTTCAGGAGGCCGCCATGACAGAGTCCGGCGGGATGTACGCGGCGGAGCTCGCCGCGCCGGCAGCGGGCAGCCTTACCTATTATTATGTCTCGGCGACCAATGAGGCCGGACATGTTGCGCATCTGCCTGAACAGGCTGCGGCCGATGCGCCCCGGTATTTCGACGTGGCGAATTATGCGTCCGGCAGCCAGCTGGCGTCGCTTGATTTCGAGGGGGATAGCGCTGCAGACAAGTCGAACGCGGGGCATGTCGTAAACGTTCTCGGAGGTGCTTCCTCCTTTGAGGCCGGCGCCGGCGGTGGATCGGCGCTGACGATGGACGGCGTGGACGACTACCTTGAGGTACTCGGGTCCGATATAGGCGCTTCCGAATCGTTCTCGTTCGACGTATGGTTCAAGGCAAACGATTTTCGCGAAGGCACCGACGCCGGCAACTGGTTTTATCTGGTGAACAAGCCGGTTCCCTGCGATTTCTGTTGGGGCGAGGCGACCTTCTCGCTTTTGTGGGGACGGCTCGACAATCCGAACAAGTATCTCGCTGCGCGATTCTGGAATCCGGACTACCCCGGCACTCAGGTCGAACTGGAAATCGAGACGTCCATGGAAACCGGGGTATGGTATCATGCCGTGGTCCAGGTGGAGCCGGGTGCGAGCGGCGACGCCCATCCGTATTACGCTACCTTGCAGTTGCGTAATGCCGACGATGAATTACTGGGCGCTCATCAGGCAGGACTGCCCGCCTTGCCGCGCGCGTCGGATCATCCCGTGTTCATAGGGCATATAGGCAACCGCGGCTTTTTCGATGGCGCCATCGACAATTTCGCGTTCTACAATCATGCCCAGTTCGATATTGCGACGTCCGCGGAGGATGAACCGGAATTGCCGCTGACATACGATATGTCGCAGAACTATCCGAATCCGTTCAATCCGTCAACCACGATCTCGTATCAGTTGCCTGAGGCGCAGCATGTTACCATGGATGTGTTCGACGTTATGGGACGCAAGGTAGCTACGCTGGTGGACGCCATGCAGCCGGCGGGGCGACTGGAGGCCCGGTTCGATGCAGGCCATCTTGCGAGCGGCATTTACCTGTACCGCATTCAGGCGGGCAGTTTCGTCTCGGTTCGCAAGATGATGCTGGTCAAATAATTCAGTATTCCCGATCAGGCTGAGGGGTCGGGCGCCGGAAGGAGCCGGGTGCGAGAGCGTAGCCTTTCGCACCCGACCTTCCGGTTTCTATCGTATCGCAAGGATTGGCGTCTTGCATGAGTACCGCGAGCGACGCATGCGCAGACAGAGCGGTTGCATATACAACGGATTGGGCCGAATGCGGAGGCGCTTTATCGGGTATGCCCTGACAGGCGTTCTGTTGCTTGCCGGTTGCGAGACGGGGGTGGATGCGTCTCCGGAACCTGGCGTCTTGCGCATTACGCTGGAAGCCGACCCGGTCGATACGGAAATCGTAGTGGTAACTGATCCGGTCGCTGTTTCGCTGGGCGACCGTTTCGACGTCACCACGTTTCAGGGGAAGGCGTTTCGGGATTCCACGTTCTTTGTGTTGTTTCGGGATCGGGATACGAACCAGCAGGCCGATCAGACGATCAATGTGCTGGCGCAAGCGGAGAACGGGTCGTACGAACGGTTCGTGGCGTTCGAATCGCATTTGCCGCCGGGGAACTATGATCGTTTCCAGTTCGGCGTGACGGCCAGCGAATTGGCGTTGGGGTCTTTCGTGATTCCGGTGCGGCTTGCGCAAGGCGCGCCGATCCTGCACGATTTTCATCGGGAGTTTGAAATCATGGCGAACGAGGTTACGGAAATACGGGTACGGATTCGGCCGTTGGCTTCGGTGGTCCGTTTCCGGAACGCCTTTCTGTTCGATCCCGAGATGGAAATAACCGATATCCGCTATGGATCATAGCAAGATTCGGTCGAGAGGCGTCATAAAACGCTGGATGTCGTACGGACGGAAAGCCGTGTTTACAGCGGGTTTGCTCGCCTTGCTGGGCGGATGCGATTTGGGACTGGACGACGCGCATCCGAACGAGCCGCCGAATACGTCGCTGGCCAATATTCCCGTCGAAGGCGATACCTTGTTTGCGCTCGTGACACTGCATTGGAACGGGGGCGATGCGGACGGTTTCGTCGATACGTACGAATACCGGCATGTGTCCACTTATTTGACCCGGGGCGATTCCGCGGCGCAGAACTGGACGCGTACGCAGGATACCGGCGTTACGCTGGCGTTCAGTTCCATTGATCCGTTGAATCGGCAGCGCTTTGAAGTACGCGCCATCGACAACGATGGCGAGCCGGACCCGACGCCGGCGGTCAAGACGTTTTATACGAGTCAGACATTCGTGCCCGAAGTGGATATCGTCGTTCCCCGCGACGGGCAGCAGTTTCTTGCGCTGGAGCGAACTTCAGACTGGTGGCAAGGCATTCCCCTGACTTTCACGGGGCGAGACGAAGACGGGGATGTGGTGGAATACGGATGGGCCGTCGATGGCGGGCCCTGGAACTGGACCCGGGACACGACCCTGTATATTCCTCCTGCGATGTTTGCTTCTCCGCTTGAAGGAACCCATACGGTGCGCGTCACCGCCCGCGACGACACGGATCTGTTCGATCCGCAGGGCGCAGAGGTCTCCGTAGCCCTTTCGATACCCCGTTTCGACCGGGAATTGCTCATCCTCGACGAGACGAACGAAGCCAATTTCAATCCGCGCGTGGGGTATGGCGACGACGAAGTGGATGCGTTCTACGCCGATCTTTTCGGGCAGGCGGATACCTGGGATTATTACGCCGAAGGCGGGTTGCCGCCGCCGCCGGAACTAGGCCGATACCGCTATGTGGTGTGGCACGCCGACGACAAGCCCACCAATGCGCCGCATGCGCTTGCCCTTGAAGTCGAATCAGTGAAGGATTATCTGAATGTGGGCGGGAATATCGTTATGAGCGGGTGGCGCGTACTGAAATCCTTTGCCTGGCGGGAGAATTTTCCTCTTGCGTTCGGCGAGGGAACGTTCGTCAACGATTACATGCAGATTGGCCTGGTGGAGGAAACGCCGCTCCTTGCCGATTTTACGGGAGCCATCGGGGTGGGCGGTTTCCCGGATATTCGCGTGGACGCATCCAAACTCGACTTTTTCCCCAACAACGGCGTACTCAATCAGGTGAACATAATCCGGGAGCGCGGCGGTTTTACGGAGATTGCGGTTGCATACGATACCTCTCCGCAAACGTCGTATCCTGAATTTCGGGGGAGCGTCGTCGGGCTGATGTATTTCGGGACGAGTTTCGATGCGGCTATTCTCGGTTTTCCTCTGTTCTTTATCGAGCGGGAGGATGCGAAACGGTTTGCCAAGGCGATCATGGACCGGATGCGGCAATGAGGATGCACGGAATAACAGGGATATTTTTTCCGGTTGCGGTCGGATTGACGCTTATGTTGGCGCCTGCGCTGGTCAGCGCGCAGGATACGGGCAAGATAGCCGGGCGCGCAGTGGACGCAACAACCGGCGAACCGCTGCCCGGCGTCAATATTCTGATTGAGGATTCGGGAGGGCTCGGCGCCGCCACGGATGCTTCCGGGGAGTATTTCATTTTGCAGGCGCCGCCGGGCGCGTACGCGGTGCGGGCCACATTCATAGGATTTCGTACGGTGACTGTGCAGGGAGTGCAGGTGGAAAACGGGCTGACCACGCGCCTGGACTTTGAAATGACGGAAGAGGTGATACAGGGCGAGGAAATCGTAGTGCTGGCGGACGATCCCATCATACGTCCGGATATCACCTCGACCCGTCGCACCGCCACTCGGGAAGAACTTGCATCGACGCCCGGGATGGAGCAGGCGCTGGACATGTTCAGGACCCAGGCGGGCACGGTGCTGGGCGCTGCGCCGCAATCGCTGAATCTGGGAGACGGGCAGATACTGCAGGTTCGGGATCAGAGCGTGAAGGATGTGCATGTGCGTGGCGGACGCGGCGGAGAAATCCTTTTTCTGGTGGATGGAATGCCCGTAACGCACCCGCTCTACGGCGGGCGAAGCGTACTGGAACTGAATGTGAACGATGTCGATCAGGTGGAATTGCTCACGGGCGCCTTCAATGCGGAATATGGTCAGGCGCAGTCCGGGGTCGTCAATATCAGTACGCGGTCGGGCAGCGAGCGATACGAAGGCGGCGTCGAATACCGGAGCGACGCCCTCGATATTTTCGGGGCGTCCCGGCGCACGGATTATCTCTCGTTCTTTTTTGCAGGCCCTGTCCCCGGCGTACATCGCAAGGATCGCCTTAACTTTTTCCTGTCGGGCAACGGCAACTTTACGGATACCCCGTACGATAACAGTCGTTCGCGGGGGACCTTTCGCTTTTTCGGGGCAGGACTTCCGGAACGGCAGGATAATACGGCGGGGCTGAATGCGCGACTGGACTGGCGGCTTCCAGACCTGCGCATTGGCCTGAATTATAATGGTTCGGCGAAACGATGGAGCAATTTCGATTGGCTCTGGCGCGACTTTCCCGATCATGTAGCCATCCACGAGCGGCAGAATCACCATATTGGGGCGCATGTGAACCATACCTTGTCCCCGTCCACGTTTTACAGCGTACGCGTCGGCTATCTTGCCGTTCGGTACGACGCTTCGCTGGATGGCCGGCAGCCTTCGGATACCTGGCGTTTCTACGCAGACAGCACCGCCTTCGCCGACGGGAATGCCCTGACGTACGATGCATGGAATGCGAGCGCGTCCAGTGTGGCGCCGTTTCGAGTGGAGCCCACTATTGCGCCGCCTGCTTTCGATCTGGTGACCGGATTTTTCGGGGGCGAGGGCTACGAGAACATTTGGCGCAACGACGAGACGGGGAGTTACACGTTCAAGGGAGACATTACCTCCCAGGTTCACGCCCGGCATCTGGTCAAGGCGGGCGCGGAAGCGCAGCGGCATCGCATTTCCTATGTGGATGTGCAGGATGGCGGGGTCACGCTGTCGCCCTACGGACGCAAGCTGTACCGAGGAGAAGGCGGCGACGAGGTCGCGCGGCCTCCGGGGCCGTTCCCGGAATTCGGACAGAACCGATGGGTGTTCGACGTGCAGCCGGTCATTGTCGGGGCTTACGCGCAGGACAAGTTTGAACTGAACACCTTAATCATCAACGCCGGGTTGCGCATGGACGGATTTTTTCCGGGCGATACGGTATTCGAGCGCGATTGGCGGCGGCAGTGGGAGGCGGCCACGGGTCTGACCGCCGACTGGACCCGGTTCCGGTACAAGGTCAGTCCGCGTTTCGGGATTTCCTTTCCCGTCAACCTGAAGACCGTGTTTTTCTTTTCCTACGGGCATTTCACCCAACTCCCCGAATTGCAGTTTTACTACCGGGATCCGTATACGGGCGGCCTTACCGGCAATCCGCACCTCGATTACGAACAGACCATCCTGTATGAATTTGGCTTCAAACGGGAGTTGGCCGCCAACTGGGCGCTGGACGCGAAAGCGTACGCCAAGGATATTTCGAAACAAGTAGGCGCCTTGCAGTTGCAGGCGGCCTCCGGACTGCCCGTCTCGCTCTACGACAACAACGGGTATGCTCGCGCGCGCGGCCTTGAACTGGAGGTGGACAAACGCCTTTCGGGATTTTTTTCGGGGAACGCCAGCTACACCATACAGTGGGCTACCGGCTTTGCCTCGTCGGCTTTCGAGCAATACGTACAATCCGTTACGGATTTTCCCCTTCCGATACGGGAGCGCCGCTTGTCCTGGGACGTGCGGCATCAGTTCGTGCTGCAAGCCCGCGTGGCTCCGCCGGTCGGTCGCCGTCTCGAACTTTTCGGATGGCGGCTGCCAGGTCGATGGGAGCTCACCGTTTTGTCGCGCGCCGTGTCCGGGTTGCCCTATACGCCTGGCAATCACGACCCCGCCGAATTGCAAAAACTGGACAATACGTCCACGGGGCCGCCTGTATTCAGCACGGACCTGAGGTTTCGGAAGGCGTTTCGTCTTTTTGACCGGGCGGAAATGGCGTTCTTCGCGGACGTGTTCAATGTGTTCAACCAGCGCAACGCGCAGATTGCGTATGGTTTCAATCCGTGGACCGGCAAGCCTTTTCGCTACGGAGACGTGTTTCAGGATGGCGACCGGGGGCTGGATTACCACGATGTGGTGCGGCTTATGGATCCGCGGCAGTTTTCGACGGGACGATACGGGAAACTGGGTTTGTCGCTTAATCTGTAGATACGGACAAGGAATGCGCGCCATGTTACGAAAAACGATGACCTGCCTGAAGACGTGGCTGCCGCTCTGCGGCTTGTTGCCGGGGATCGCGCAGGCGCAGACTTTCGATGCGAGCATCGACTGGGCGGTGACCCGGCAAAGCGCGGTGCGGCAAGCGGTCACGAACATGGGCACTTTGCTTGGGCATCGGGTCGAGTTGGGCTATCCGGGCCTGGTCAACAGCGAATTTCCGGCGGGTAGTTTCGAGGAGCATCACGGCGAAGGCGGCATTTGGGTGGGCGGCGTGACGCCACAGGGAGATACCCTCGTTACTTCGACGATAGGATGGGCGCCGGGGCCTTATTTCTGGGAAACGTTTCCTTCCGCTGCTCCCTGGGACACCATTTGGGCCGTGCCCCGAAATCGAGTTGCGGACATCCCGTACTGGCCCGGATATACGGCCGTTTCGGACGAGGACCTGGTTATGCGTTACAACGATTACGGACCGACCAGTTTGCTCAAAGCGGATCACCGTCCGCTTTTTCTGGAGTTCGTCCAGACGGTTTATTCGTGGAATGCGCCGCCGGGACTCAGCGAAGTACTCGTACACAATTACTACGTGACGCCCGTGCGGTTCGATATTCGGGACGCCTATGTGGCGTTCTGGCTTGATCCCAATGTAGGCAGCATCACCTATGGCGCCAATTTCACGGACGACCGCTCGCTTTTTTTCCCGGACCTGCGTCTGGCCGTGGGCGAAGACGAGCCGGGCGGCGTGGACGGCGAGGCGTTCAGTCCCATCGGCTTGATGCTGTTTCCCCCGGACGGATACGACGCAGACGCCTTGCGATGGAGCTGGCGCTGGGGAAGCCAACCCTTCGCTCCCGGCATGATTCCGCCCACCGACGTTGGAAAATACCGCAACTTGATGGCGGCGGGTTCGATCATGCAGAACCAACTGGTCGCTACCGGCTCGCATTTCGTGTATGCGTACGGCCCCTTCGATCTGGCTGTGGGCGATACGCTGCATTTCACGGCGGCGCAAGTGTTCGGCGAAGGCCTTGATGGATTATTGACCAATGCCCGGCTTGTGCAGCGCCTGGCCGGTCAGAACTTCAGGTTGCCCGCCCCGCCTCCCGCGCCGCCGTTGCGCATTGAGCCGCGCAATCATGCGGTGCGCCTGATTTGGGAACCCACGTCCGAATCCGACCCTGAATCGTACCAGGACCCCAATCGCGGGGACGCGGAAGGGAAGCCGTTCGAAGGATACCGGGTTTACAAGAGCACGGCAGGCCCCAACGGTCCCTGGACGCTGCTGGCCGAGTTCGATATTCCTGACAACGGATTCGCCAACGATTTCGGCCTCGCGCGAGAGTTCACCGAAGATTTGTTGCTGAATAACGTAGCCTACTATTATTCTGTCACGGCTTTTTCCAAACCGGATCCCGTGCTCAACTGGCCTTCGCTTGAAACGAGCATTGCCGCGAATGCGCAGCGCGTAACGCCCGGTACGCCCCCGCTCGACACAGTCGGGCAGGTGGCGGTGGTGCCCAATCCGTATCGGGGGGATGTCGCCTATCAGCACTTCAATCCCGCCTGGGAGCGTCCGCCCCCGTCCCGCGAGCGCTGGCTGGAGCAGGACCGGCGGCTTCAGTTCATCAACTTGCCTGCGTCGTGCGAAATCGCCATCTATACGCTGACCGGGGAGCATGTGGAGACCCTGCTGCACGACGATCCGTCGCAGGGGTATGCGGACTGGAACCTGACTTCCCGGGTGGGTCAGGCCATCGCCAGCGGGCTGTACGTTTTTACCGTGGAGGACTTGCATACGGGAGAAGTGCAGGTGGGCAAGTTCGTCGTCATCAAATAACAGGAGTTGCGCCATGCGTTTTCGGTTTCTTCTCGCGATGATCGGGTTCTGCGCGCCGGTCTTCGCCCAGGACCCGCCGGAGGACCTTTCCGCATGGTGGTCTTTCGAGCCGCTTTCCGAGCGATTCGTCGTGGAGCACGCAAGCGGTGCGATTACCGCTGTCGCCAGTCCGTTCCGTAGGCCCGAATGGATAGACGGTCCCGTCGGACAGGCCCTGCGCCTGGACGGGTATTCGACTTCGGTTGCGCTGGGCAGAACGCTTCCCGCCGAGAGACAACCCCGAGAGGCGCTTACGGCGGAAGCCTGGGCCGCCCTGTATTCCTGGCCCGTCTCCAATGCGCCGTTCGTCAATCAGTACACGTTTCCCGGGGCTGGCTGGTTTTTCGGGATGGACAAGTGGGGCCGGTGGTACCTTGCCGTTTCGGTCAACGGGCAGTGGCATACTTGCTGGGCTTCAGACCCCTTCCCGAGGGGGAAATGGGTTCATGTCGCCGGCACGTTCGATAGCGCAACGGGCCGGATGCAGGTATATCTCGATGGAAATCCGGCGGGCTCATACCGGTTTGCCGTTCCGGGATCGCCCCTTACGGTGGATGCGACAACGAAAATCACGGTCGGAAAGGATGTGCATACGCCCATGATCGGGCCGTTCCAGACCGGCTTGCTCAACGGCGCGATAGACGAGGTGAAGGTGTATCGCCGAGCATTGCGTTCTTCGGAGATCGTTCAGAGTTATCTGTCGGGTCGCCCGCCGTCCATCGATTTTTCCATTCCGGAAAGTCGCTTCGCCGGCGACCGCCTGCATCGCCCCCGATACCATCCCTTGCCTCCGGCCAACTGGACCAATGAGCCGCATGGCCTAGTGCGTTATCGGGGGGCCTGGCGCTTGTTTTATCAACACAATCCGAACGGGCCCTACTGGGAGCAGATTCACTGGGGGCACATAGCGAGCAAGGACCTGGTTCGCTGGGAACACCTGCCCATTGCGCTGGCTCCGCAGCCCGGCTGGGATCAGCGGGGGATATGGTCCGGAGACGCCGTCGTGCACGAGGATGCGCTGACGCTTGTGTATACCGGCGTGGACGGCCGCAAGGCGGGCATTGGCCTGGCTACGGAAGCGGATCCGGACGCGCATGTCTTTACGCCCTGGGCAGGCAATCCGGTTATTGCGGCGGCGCCTTCCGGCGGCATGGATTTCAGGGATCCGTGGTTATGGGAAGAAGGGGCCGTCTGGAATATGATTATCGGGTCGGGCGTGTCTGGCGTCGGCGGCACGGTTTTCCGGTATACCTCCCCTGATCTCCGGTCGTGGTCTTTCGAGGGGACGTTCTATACGGGTTCCCGCAGCACGTCCGGCATTTTCTGGGAAATGCCGGTTCTTGCGCCCGTAGGCGAGGATAAATACCTGCTGGCCGTAACCACGGTGGAAGAGCGCGCGCCGGCGCGGGCGCTCTACTGGATCGGCGAACTGAATGGCGGCCGGTTTGCGCCCGACGACCCCATGCCGCGGCAGATTGACCTGATTAACCATATGCTGAGTCCTGCGCTCGAGGCCGACGATACGGGCCAGCTTGTCGCGATCGGGATCGTTTCGGAACGCCGCAGTTCCGAGCAGCAACTCCAGGCCGGGTGGGCCCATACGTTCAGCCTGCCTCGGGTATGGCGTTTGTGCGGCGATGCGCTGTGTCAGGCTCCCTTGCCCGCGTTGAAGGCATTGCGTCGCCCGGAAACCCGTCTTCGCTACGAGCGCGTTCCGGTTTCCGGGGCGGGGGCGAACCTGTTGCCCGACGCATCGGGACGACAACAGGAAATCGTGGCGGTTCTTGAGCCAGGCAGCGCTGCGCGTTTCGGGCTGGACGTAGGCCGTTCTCCCGACGGGCGCGAGTTTACGCGCATCGCCTACGATACGACTACGCAGACCCTCCAGCTCGACCTGCGTCAGTCCACGCTGAACGATTCCGTTTCCGGCAAGGAGTTGTATTCGGCGCCGTTTCCGCTTGCGGCGGACGCGCCCCTGAAACTGCATGTTTTTGTAGATCATTCCGTGCTTGAGGTGTTTGTGAACGACCGGGCGGCCTTTTCGACCCGGATGTACCCCGCGCTGGGGGAAAGCCATGGCGTGGACCTGTTCGCCGAAGGAGGCGTCGCCATGGCGGACAGAGTGGAAATATGGACCTTGCAGGATGCGTTCTCTGCGAAGCCGCTTTCTGGAGAGCGGCCTCTCGAATTACCCGCGCCGGTTCAACTTGACCAGAATTATCCGAACCCTTTTCGCTCCCGGACGGCTATTTCGTTTGCTACGAACGCGTCTCGCCATGTTCATCTTGCCGTGTACGATCTGCTGGGGCGCGAGCTGGATGTGTTGATGGATGCGCACATTCCGCCCGGCAGCCATATTGCGGTGTGGGACGGCGTTGATAGCACAGGCCGGGAAGTGAGCAGCGGGGTGTATTTCTACCAGCTGCACCTCGGCGAGTCCATGACGACCCGCCAGATGGTGCTTATTCGATAACGCATGCGAAACCCTGTCGCACATACCATTTGCGCCATGCGGGCGAACCGTTTGCCCGGTGCGGGCTGGTTGGTCGTTTTGCTGATGGCGATGACGCTGTGTTCTGTCGAGGCGGTGGCGCAGGTTGAGCGTCCGGGCAGCGCCACGGCGGATTTTTTGCGTATCGGCGTTCATGCGCGGGCTGCTGCGATGGGAGACGCCTATGTCGGCATTGCGAACGGGGCCGAAGCGGCGTTCTACAATCCCGCTGCGCTTGCGCGCATCGGGAGCACGGCGATCAGTGTCAGCCACACGGATATGTATGCGGGGATCAACCACGATTTCTTTGCGGCGGCGCATAATTTCGGCGGCGGGTGGGGCGCCTTCGGCGTGTCGGTAACGGCGCTGCACACCGACGCCATGGCGGTTCGGACGCCGCTCCAGCCGGGCGGGACGGGCGAAACGTTTCGGGTAGCGAACATGCGCGCAGGACTTGGGCATGCACGCCAGCTCACGGATCGCGTTTCGTTTGGCGGAAGCCTGCATTACATAGACATGTCGCTGGCGTCCGGTTTTCGGGCTCGCGCCCTGGCGATGGACATTGCCGCCCTGTATGTGACCGGGGTGCGGGGCTTTCGCTTTGGCATGATGATCTCGAATTTCGGCTCGGACGTGACGTTCGTGAAGGAAGGTTATCCGCTTCCCACCCGGTTTGCGTTCGGGATGGGGGCGCATGCGATCGAGCGCGCCCGAAGCCGGCTTACGGTGAGCGGCGCCGCAGCCAAGCCCAACGACGGAAAGCCCTTGCTGCAAATGGGTGCGGAATGGCAATACGCCGAGTCGCTTTTTCTGCGCGCCGGGTATCAGCCGAACCATGATACGGCTTCCTTGTCCTTTGGCGGAGGCGTCGGATTGCAGTGGGGAGGTTCGTCGGCCCGGATGAATTATTCCTGGAACGATTTCGGCTTGCTTGGCCCGGTCCATCGCGTCGGAATTGACCTGGCGTTTTGACAGGTTAAATTTTTTAGGCGCGAAAAAAGAGATCCTTACTTTTTAAACAAGCCTCGATTATGCAGAGCGTTTCCCGACACATACTGGAGGTAGACGACCTGTCCGTTTCGTTTCATACGGAGGATGGCGTGGTTGCTGCCGTGCGCAACGTGTCGTTTTCCGTGCCGGACGGGAAAACAGTGGTGCTTCTTGGGGAAAGCGGTTGCGGAAAGACCGTTACGGCCAGCGCGATCCTGCATTTCGTCGATGCCCCCGGACAAGTGGAAAGCGGGGCGGCGCGGTTGCGCGTCAATTCGGACAACGGCAGCCCGGCGACCTGGCTTGATCTGCTGCAACTGGACCCGAACGGAGAGCGCATTCGAAACGTGCGCTGGAATGCAATCTCCATGATTTTTCAGGATCCGGTGCGCTCCATGACGCCGGCGTACGCGGTGGGCGAGCAAATGATCGAAACGATTCGGGCGCATCGACGCGCGTCCCGGGCGGAGGCGCGCGAACGGGCTTTGCGCTTGCTGGAAGAAGTGGGCATTCCCGCCCCGAACAGACGGCTCCGGGATTATCCTCACCAGCTTTCCGGCGGCATGTGCCAGCGCGTCATGATCGCCATGGCGCTTTGCTGCGAACCGCGTCTCCTGATTGCGGACGAACCCACGACGGCGCTGGACGCCACTATTCAGGCGCAGGTGCTCGACTTGCTGAAAACCATGCAGCAGGAGCATGACACATCCATTCTGCTGATTACCCACGATATGGGCGTGGTGGCCGAAATGGCGGACGAGGTCGTTGTCATGTACCTGGGCCGCGTGGTCGAACGGGGATCGGTTCGGCAAATTTTCGATCATCCGGCGCATCCCTATACCCGTCGGCTTTTCGATAGCGTTCCCCGTCCCGGGGTGTCTTCGTCGAAACGTCTTCCGGGCATTCCGGGGTCCGTTCCGGATGCTTTGCATGTTCCTGAAGGTTGTCCGTTTCGGGGGCGTTGCTCCGAGGAAATGGATGTATGCCGTAGCGCGCCCCGCTTGCGGGCGGTCGAGGCGGGACATGACGTCGCCTGCTTCCTGCACGAGGAGGCCGAGGCATGACGACGGCGCGAAACAAGGCGGGCTGCGCAGCCGGAACTTCGCAGCCGGAAATCCTGCTTGCAGCAGAAGCGCTTTCGACCTGGTATCCGATTCGCCGCGGTATGTTGCGTCGGGTGGCGGGGCATGTCCGCGCCGTGGATGGCGTGGATTTGACATTGCGGGCCAACGAATCTCTCGGCCTGGTGGGCGAGAGCGGTTGCGGAAAGAGTACGCTGGTTCGGACCCTGCTGCGTCTCGAAGAGCCTGCGTCGGGGCGGATTCGGATGTGCGTACGCGGACAGCTCCGGGACATTACCGACCTGGATCGCAGGCAACTGCGGGCAATGCGTCGCGAAGCGCAGATGGTGTTTCAGCAACCTGCCTCGTCCATGAATATGCGATGGTCGGCATTCGATATCATTGCCGAACCGCTTCGCATACAGGGCCTGCGCGATGCGCGCGCACTGGAAGAGCGCGTCCATGGTTTGCTGGAGGCAGTGGGACTGGATCCGTACCATGCGCGGCGTTACCCGGACGCCTTTTCCGGCGGACAACGCCAGCGTATAGGCATTGCCCGGGCCCTTGCGCTGCGCCCGCAACTGATCGTGGCGGATGAACCCGTGTCGGCGTTGGATGTGTCGGTGCGGGCGAAGATTCTGAACCTGCTGCTCGACCTGAAGGATCGCTTTCGACTGGCGTACCTGTTCATTGCCCACGATCTGGAAGTAGTCCGGTATGTGAGCGACCGCATAGCGGTGATGTACCTCGGGCGCATGGTCGAAGAAGGACCGGCGGACGACGTATACGCCTTTCCCCGGCATCCGTACACCGAGTCGCTTCTCCAGGCCATACCAGCCCGGCATCCCGACGACAGGCGTTCCGGGCGGCGTATTCCGCTCGGTGATTTGCCGGACCCGGCTCGCCCGCCTGCAGGCTGTCGTTTTCATACCCGGTGTCCGTTCGTTCGCGAGCGATGCCGAGCGGAGGTTCCGGCGTGGAGGGAGACGGCGCCGGGACATTTCGCGGCGTGTCATTTCAGCGAAGAACTGGCTTTGCAAGGAGGGCCGTCGTCATGAATGGTCGCCGAACGTTTTTCCGGTGCGGAGTTTCGGGTGCGTTATGTGGGGCGGCACTCCTGATTGCAGGGTGTCGAGGCGGTGCGGCGGAGGTCGGGCAGGCCGATCCGGATATCGGGGCGCACAGGGGGTACAGCCCTGCGGAGAACCGGATGCTTCCCGAGGCGCCCATGCTGGCGCAAAAAGTCCGCCGCGGGGATTTGCCTCCGGTCGCCAAGCGTCTTCCCGAAGACCCCATGGTGGTCCCCGTGGTCGAGGAAATCGGCTTGTATGGCGGTACGTGGCGCAAGTTCGATCTTGCCCAGGATTTCGTGACGGTTCGGCTTTTGAATAATTATTACGGTCTTACCCGGTGGAGTCCCACAGGAGATAAGATTCTTCCGGGCCTTGCCCGGTCCTGGGAAGTCAGCGAGGATGGGACCCGGACGACATTTCGCCTGCGCAAGGGAGTGCATTGGTCTGACGGAGCACCATTTACTTCAGACGATATCCTGTTCTGGTGGGCGCTTGCTATCGATGATCGTTTTCTTGTGGCTCCGCCAGAATGGGCTTTCGCCGCAGGCGAGCGCATGCAGGTCCTCGCGCCCGATCGGTACACCGTGATTTTCGAATACGCCGCGCCGTTTTACTTTCTGCCGCTTATTCTGGCGACCGGGTTCTGGACTTCGGAGGAGATTCTCTTGCCTGCGCATTATTTGCGGCAATTCCATCCGGATCACAACCCGGCCTACGAAGATTTCAACGAATTGGACCGGAAGCGACGGGTGGAGAACAATCCGGATCGTCCGGGACTAGGACCCTGGCGCATGGTTTGGTACGCAGGCGCCGGCGACCGGGCCGTGTTCGAGCGCAATCCGTACTACTGGGCCGTGGATTCGCTGGGGCGGCAGCTCCCGTACATCGACCGGATCGAAGCGATTCGGGTTCAGAGTCCCGAAGCAGGCGTGCTTTACGTTGTTTCCGGGAATGTGGATGCGCAGTTCCGGCAAATCAACCTGAACGACGCGGCGCTGCTGAAGCGCTTTGCGGGCAAGGAAGGATATCGCCTCCTGACCTGGGAAGAAGGCACGGCCACCTGGCACACGATATTCGTCAATATGGAGATCGAAGATCCGGATCGCCGCGCCCTGTTCCGCAATCCCGATTTCCGCCGGGCCTTGTCGTACGCCATCTACCGCGAGCGCATCCATCAAGTGGTCTGGATGGGACTGGGGCGTCCGCAGGCCGCTGCGATAAGCGACGAAGCCTGGCATTTCCGGTCTCCCCGAGGTCAGGAGACGCTGAAGAAGTGGATTACCGCCTGGTCCGAATACGACCCGCCGCGCGCCGATTCCCTGTTCGCCGCCGCCGGACTCGCCGAACGCGACGAAGACGGGTTTCGGATGTATCGCGGCAAGCCGTTTCGCATTCAGCTCGATTATCGCGAAATGCCGTATGCAGCGGATCAGGCGCAACTCATCAAGCAGGATTGGGAGGCCGCAGGCATTCGTACGCTCGCCAAGCGTTCGCCCGGCACGGATTTCTGGTCCCGCATCGATCTTGGACAGTACGACATGTATATGGAGAAAAATTCGGAACTCGACCTGTTTACGTTTCCCGGGGTGGTCTTCCCGATCGACGCCAAGACCTGGCATCCTCGCACCGGCCGCTGGTATCGGAGCGGCGGCGAACAGGGGGAAGCGCCGTCCGGGTTCACGAAGCAGTTGCAGGCCTTGTACGAAGACATGAAGCGCGAACCGGACCTGGACCGCCGCCACGATCTCGTGCTGGATGCTATCGAGATACAACTGGAGCACGGTCCCTTTATGATCGGCACTTCCGGGCGACAGAAGGCCCTTGTCGTGGTGGGCGACCATGTGCGCAACGTGCCCCCCGAAGGCCCTGTGATGGGCCCCTGGGCCCAAACGCAGCCGGCGGCCAGCTTCCCGGAGCAGTTTTTTTACGAGGCAAGCTATTTGTACGGGACAAGCGCCACTGACAAATGACCTTGACCCGACCATTTGACCCGACGATTTACGGCATACTCCACGGCCCATGCTGAACTACATTCTGCGTCGCTTGCTGGTTTTTCCGCCCATGCTGCTGGCGATTTCGGTGATTGTTTTCATCGTTATCCAGCTTCCGCCCGGGAGTTTTCTGGAGCAGCGGGTCATGGAGCTGGAAGCCCGGTATGGCGATGCATCGTCTCTTGCGCAGGCGGAGCAGCTCAAGCATCGGTACGGGCTGGACAAGCCGATGTGGCGACAATACCTGCTATGGATTCAGGGTGTTGTAACCCGGGGCGATTTCGGGCAGTCTTTCGCTTACGACAAGCCGGTCAACGATGTGATCTGGAGTTTTCTGGGCTATACCGTACTGATTGCCGGCACGAGCCTGACGCTCGTCTATCTGTTGGCTATCCCGCTCGGATGCTGGGCCGCGGTTCGAAAATACAAAATGCCGGATCACGCCATCGGGTTGCTCAGCTTCGTCGGCATGTCCATTCCGGAATTCCTGCTGGCGCTTTTTCTTCTCGTGTTCGGGCTGTTTGTTCTGGATTATTCCTTCATCGGATTGTTTTCGCCGGAATTCGCGTTTCAGCCCTGGAGCTGGGCGAAAGCGAAGGATTTGCTCAAGCATTTGCCTGTCCCCGCCGCGGTGGTCGCGATCAACGGGACGGCGGGATTGATGCGGATCATGCGCGGCAGCATGCTCGACGTGCTGGGGGAACCGTATATCCGGACTGCGCGCGCCAAAGGCCTTCCTCGCCGGACGATTTTCGGCAAACACGCCCTGCGCATGGCGATCAACCCGCTGATCTCCATTTTCGGCATGAGCATGCCCGCCTTGCTTTCCGGTTCGGCCATCATATCTATCGTGCTGAACCTGCCGACGGCGGGCTATTTGCTGTTCGAAAGCCTGCTGACGCAGGACATGTATCTCGCCGGGACGCTTTTGTTGATGATCAGCGCCCTGTTGCTCGTCGGAAATCTTCTGGCCGACATCGCCCTGGCCGTCGTCGATCCAAGAATCCGTTATGAATGAGCGTACGCGACATACGGACGATCAGGGTTCGTCGAGCGGTCGGGAGACGCCCGGCGTTGCGAATGGCCCGGTCTATTTGACGCCGTTTGCGCTGCGCTGGCGACGTTTTCGGCGATCGAAGGCGGGCCTCGCCGCCGCAGGAGTCGTACTGCTGCTCTACCTTTCCGCCATCTTCGCCGATTTCATTGCGCCCTATCACCACAATACGCAATTCGTGCAGTATGTGCATGCGCCGCCGCAACGCATTCGTCTGTTCGAAGCGGGAAGGTTGCGTCGTCCGTTCGTGTACGATTACCGCCTTGCGTATTCCGAGGATGGGCTGGAACGGGTATATGCGGCAGATATGTCGCAGCGCGTCCCTGTGCAGTTGTTCGTTCGGGGGGACGCACACCGGCTGTTCGGATTAATTCCCATGCGCACCCGGCTTTTCGGCACGGAGTCTTCTCCCTGTTTTCTGCTGGGGACTGATCGCCTGGGCCGCGATATCTTTTCCCGGATCGCATACGGGGGAAGAATCTCTCTGACAGTGGGTTTGCTGGGCGTATTGCTCACCACAGTGCTGGGGATGCTCATCGGGGTGGTTTCGGGGTATTTCGGAGGATGGGCGGATGCGCTTATTCAGCGGGGAATTGAACTGCTCATGTCATTTCCGGCTATTCCGCTGTGGATGGCCCTCGCTGCGGCTCTGCCTCCGGACTGGAATTCGGTCAAGGTGTATTTCGGCATCGTCACCATCCTGTCCCTGATCGGGTGGGGCGGGCTGGCTCGCCAGATACGCGGCCTGGTTCTTTCGCACCGGGAAGCCGATTACGTCAAGGCCGCCGTATCGTTCGGGGCCGGGCATTGGTACGTTATTCGGCGGCACCTTGTACCCGCTACCTTCGGTTATCTGATCGTGATCGCCACGCTGGCTATCCCCGGGGCCATTCTGGGCGAAACCGCCTTGAGCTTTCTGGGCCTGGGCATTCGGCCTCCCATGACCAGCTGGGGCGTATTGCTGGAGGAAGCCCAGCATGTGCGGGTGATCGTACAATTCCCCTGGTTGTTGTCGCCGGCTCTTCCGGTGCTGGCGACCGTTGTTTCTTTCAATTTTCTCGGGGATATCCTGAGAAATATCCTGACCCCCGAAGCGGCATGACGCGCTCTCCCGATATATCCGACATATATCGTCCGCAGGTTCACTTTACGCCAGCGACCAACTGGATGAATGACCCGAACGGCTTGATTTATCATGCCGGAGAATACCATCTGTTTTTTCAGCATAATCCCTTCGGGTCTGATTGGGGACACATGAGCTGGGGACATGCCGTAAGCCGGGATCTGGTGCATTGGCGGGAATTGCCCGTGGCGATTCCCGAAGAAAACGGAATCATGATTTTTTCCGGCTCTGTCGTGCATGACGTCCGTAATACCTCCGGTTTCGGCAGCGCGGAGAACGGCCCGCTCGTCGCGATTTATACAGGGCACGCCGACAAGCCGAGGCGCGAGGCGCAACATCTCGCATTCAGCGCCGACCAGGGGCGTACATGGACCAAATATGCGGGCAACCCTGTGCTCGACATCGGCGCCCCGGATTTTCGGGATCCGCAGGTGTTCTGGCACGAGCCGCATGATCGCTGGATCATGGTGGTCGCCGAAGGCACCCATGCGCGGTTTTATGCGTCGGCCGATCTGAAAAAATGGGAACATCTGAGCACCTTCGGACAGGCCGGCGCGCCCGGCGTACCCAACTGGGAGTGCCCGGACATGTTTGCCTTGCCGGTGGACGGCGATACGGAAGACATGCGCTGGGTGCTGAAGATCGCCGTAGGGGATTGCGCGGTTTCCGAGGGGTCCGGCACGCAGTATTTCGTGGGGTATTTCGACGGTGTCCGGTTTCGCAACGAGAACGATCCGTCGGAGGTGTTATGGGTGGATCATGGCGCGGATTTTTATGCGGCCCATTCGTTCAACCACATTCCCGAGGAAGATGATCGGCTGGTGTGGCTTGCCTGGATGAGCAACTGGAAATACGCCGCCGCCACGCCCACATGCCCGTGGCGCGGCGCGATGACCTTTCCGCGCGAAGTCATGTTGACGCGTACGCCGGCGGGGATTCGATTGCGTCAGCGGCCCATTCCGGAAATCGCCTTGCTGCGCGGGAAGCCGCTGGCGTTGCGGGACTGGCTCGTTGCGCCCGGCGAGCATCCGCTGAATGAATATGACGGCGGGCAGGGCGCCCGGGAGATTTGCGCCCGCTTCGCGCCTGGCGATGCGGCCTGCTTTGGATTGCATATTCGCGAAGGGGCGGGTCGCCGGACGCGAATTGGATACGATGCGGGCAAGGGGACCTTGTTCGTGGACCGTACGCGTTCCGGGTACGCCGATTTCAGCGAGTGGTTTGCTGGCGTGCATACGGCGCCGCTGCAACCGTCCGCCGCTGGACAGATCGACCTGCGCATTATTTTGGATCGGAGCAGCGTGGAAGTGTTCGGCGGCGACGGAGAGGCCGTCATTACGGACTTGATCTTTCCGGACCCGGCGGATATCGGGATGTCGCTGTTTGCGGAAGGGGGGACGGCCCGGCTTGTTTCGATGGATATTTTTCCGCTGCAAAGCATCAGGAGCAATGGCCTGGAATCTGCTGCGGATAGGGAGAACGACTTCCGAACATGGGTTATGCCAGACGAAGCAAGTAGTGTGGCGACTCCACAATAATGAGGAATGACGCGGCCAGAGCGTTCCTCGCGGTCTCCCAAAGAGCGCTTTATGCCCGCCATGCCCTCCGCATTGTCGCCGCGCCGCCCGGAAATAGCCAAGGTTTCGCATTTCTTCCATTATCCGCGTATGTTTCATGCGCTGCCAACCACCCTTTTGACTATGTCAGACTACGTCATGCGTTTCTTTCCCCCGCGCTTGCGCGCCGCTGCATGGACGGCGGCGGTCCTTCTTTCGCTAACCGTTCTGCCGGCCTGGCCCGCCGCCGCGCAACCCGAGCCGTCCTATGCAGAGCGCTACCGTCCGCAATACCACTTTACCCCCGCCGTCAACTGGATGAACGATCCGAACGGGCTGGTCTGGTTCGACGGCGAGTACCACTTGTTCTATCAGTACAATCCATTCGGCGTCCGCTGGGGGCACATGAGTTGGGGCCACGCCGTCAGCCCTGACATGCTCCGCTGGGAGCACTTGCCCGTCGCCATCCCCGAAACCGACAGCGTGATGGCGTTTTCGGGCAGCGCCGTGGTGGACTGGAACAACACGAGCGGGTTCGGAACGGACGATAACCCGCCGATGATCGCCATTTATACGGGGCACTACCGGGAGCGGCGCCTGCAAGCGCAGTACATCGCCTGGAGCGTCGACCGGGGCCGCACCTGGACTCCGTACGAGGGCAATCCCGTACTCGATGCGGGCATGGCGGATTTTCGGGACCCCAAAGTGTTCTGGCATGCGCCGGAAGAGAAATGGGTGATGGTCGTGGCGCTGTCCGTGGACCGGAAGGTGCATCTTTATTCCTCGAAGGACCTGAAATCCTGGACATTCATGAGCGAATTCGGTCCTGCGGGGAACGTGACCGGCATCTGGGAATGCCCCGACCTGTTCGAATTGCCTGTCGAGAACCGGCCCGGGGAGACGCGCTGGGTGCTGGACGTGGACAATGGCGGGGGTACCGTGGCGGGCGGGTCCGGTGGACAGTACTTCGTGGGGCGTTTCGACGGGACCGCCTTCGTCGCCGAGCACGAGGACACCCGCTGGGTGGATTACGCAAAGGATTTTTACGCCGCCATTTCCTGGTCCGACGTGCCGGAAGAAGACGGCCGCCGCCTGTGGGTGGGCTGGCTGAACAACTGGGGGTATGCCGGAGAGATTCCCACGGACCCCTGGCGCAGCGCGCAGAGCCTGCCGCGCGCCCTGTCGCTGCGGGCCGACGCGCTCGGCGATCTGTGGCTGGCGCAGAAGCCTGTCGAGGAACTGAAGACGCTGCGCGAAACGCACCGCCGCCTCGACGCGCGCCCCATTGCGGAAGGGGAACATGACCTGAGCGGCGAAGGAATCGCCGGCAAGGCCATTGAACTGATTATAGAACTGGAGGTCGGCGACGCCGCGGAAGTGGGCCTGAAAGTGAGGCAGGGAGAAGGAGAGGAAACGGTGATCGGGTACGATGTGCGCCGCAAGGAGGTATTCGTGGACCGGTATCGGTCCGGCGAAAAGGAATTTCACCCGACGTTTGCGGACCTCTTCGAAGCGTCTATGGAAGCGCCGGAGGGACGCGTAAAACTGCACGTGTTCGTGGACTGGTCGTCCGTGGAGGTGTTTGCAGACGACGGCGCCATTGTGTTCACCAGTCAGGTGTTTCCATCGCCGGACAGCGAGGGGGTGAGCATTTACGCGGAAGGCGGCGAGGCCCGCCTCGCGTCGCTCGACATGTGGACGCTCGCTTCCGTCTGGTAATCGTTTCCGGTCCCTGCGAATGTTGCCCGCCTTACTCCCCCTTTTACGGATTCAGGGACACTCTGATTAAATCTGCTTCGATCAACGAGCCACAGGAGTTCTGACCATTATGAACCGCCGCACCGTCTTTTTCAGCACCATCGTGGCCGCTCTCGGCGGCCTGCTTTTCGGCTTCGATACGGCCGTTATTTCCGGCACCACCGAAGCGCTCGAATCGGTGTTCGGGCTCGACGAATTCTGGCTGGGCTTCACCGTGGCTTCCGCGCTCATCGGCACCATCGCCGGCGCGTTCGGGGCGGGCATTCCCGCCGACCGCTACGGGCGGAACCGCGTACTCATCGCGCTGGCGGTCTTTTATTTCGTCTCCGCGCTGGGGAGCGCTACGGCGGACAACTGGATCGCCTTTCTGTTGTACCGTTTCCTCGGAGGGATAGCCGTTGGCGGTTCGTCCGTGGTGGCGCCCATGTACATTGCGGAAATAGCTCCGGCCCGGCTGCGCGGGCGCCTCGTGGCCGTGAGCCAACTCAACGTGGTTACGGGTATTCTGCTGGCCTTTTTCTCCAACTACGTGGTGGCCCAGATCATTGCGGACGCAGCGGCCTGGCGGTGGATGTTCGCGGTGGAGGCGGCCCCCGCCGCGCTGTTCTTCGCGCTGCTGTTTTTCATCCCGAGGAGTCCGCGCTGGCTGGTCAAGCGAGGGCGTTCGGAGGAGGCCCGCGCCGTGCTGGAGCGCCTCGGGGAGGTCGAGATAGACAACGAAATGGCGGAAATAGCCGCTTCGCTGAAGGCCGAAGCCGGACAGGCGAGCAACCATCTTTTCCAGAAGCGCTACACCCGTCCGATCATGCTGGCGTGGGCGCTCGCCATGTTCAATCAGCTTTCCGGCATCAATGCGTTGATGTATTACGCGCCGCGCATTTTCGGCATGGCGGGAGCAGGCGCCGACGACGCGCTTCTGCAATCGGTGGCGGTGGGCGGCACGAACCTGCTTTTCACGATTTCGGCATTCTTTATCATTGACCGGTTCGGGCGCCGTCCTTTGATGATTGTGGGCTCTGCGGGCACGGCGGCTTGCCTTGCGCTGGTGGCCTGGGCCTTTTTCGTCGGCGGGGATGGCATGGGGACGCCGATCCTGATCGGCCTGCTCGGGTTCATTGCTTTCTTCGCTCTGTCGCAGGGCGCGGTGATCTGGGTGTTTCTTTCGGAGATTTTCCCGAACCGGGTGCGGTCCAAGGGGCAATCCCTTGGCTCGTTCACGCACTGGTTCATGGCCGCCGCCGTTTCCTGGACGTTTCCCGTGGTGGCCGAGGCGTCCGGCGGGTTCGCCTTTGCGTTCTTCAGCGCCATGATGGTCCTTCAGCTGTTCTTCGCTGTGAAGATCATGCCCGAAACGAAGGGGCTGTCGCTGGAGGAACTGGAAGTCAAACTGGGCGTCGGCACGGCGGAACTGGAAGCGCTCGAAGAGCGGCTGCATGGGAAATCGCCCGGCAAAGATTGACGAAAACAAATGTGAAATTTTAGCAAACCCGACAATCGGGCAGGGGGGGGGGGGAGTAAATCAATAAATTTCGTATTTTAACGGGATACGCACTATTTCTCTCAAACCGGTTCGCGTAGAAACATGCTCAGGAAACTACCGCTCCCGATTTTGCTGGCGTTCCTCCTTGGAGCGAACGTAGCTTTTTCGCAAGCCACCGTCACGGGAATCGTTACGGAAGCCGGGACGGACGTCCCCTTGCCGGGCGTCAACATCGTGATCGAAGGAACGACGACGGGCACCACCTCGGCGCTCGACGGGTCGTACAGCGTCGAGGCCAGCCCGGACGACGTGCTGGTTTTCTCCTTCGTCGGCTATCTGCCCCAGTCCATTTCGGTAGGCGACGCCACAGTTATCAATGTACAGTTGCAACTGGACGAGATACTGCTGGAGGAAATCGTCGTGGTGGGGTACGGTACGCAGAGCAGGGAGGACGTAACCGGTTCGGTGGCCACCATTGACGTGACCAACGCCCGCAAGGGACTTGTCACGGCCCCCGACCAGCTCATCCGCGGTCGCGTGGCGGGCGTGAACGTTACGCAGAACAACGGCGAACCGGGCGCCGGATTCAACGTCCGCATTCGCGGAGGCACGTCTATCAGCGCGTCGAACGAACCGTTGTACGTGATCGACGGAGTACCCATCGACAATAGCGCCATTACGCCGGGCGGCGTGGGCGTGGGCGGCGCGGCTCCTCCGGGCCGGAATCCGCTGAATATGCTCAATCCCGGAGATATCGAAAACATTACTATTCTGAAGGACGCCTCGGCCACGGCGATTTACGGTTCCCGAGGAGCCAACGGCGTGGTCCTGATTACGACGAAAGGCGGTTCTTCCGACCGGCTTACCGTCAATTACGAGGGGTACGTTTCCGCTTCCCAGGCGGCGCGCTCGCTGGACCTGCTTTCGGGCGCCGAGTATCGGTCGTTCGTACAGTCGCAGGTCAGCGCCGGCGTACTTGGCCAGAGCAATCTCGACGCCCTTGGCAATAGCGATACGAACTGGGAGGACGAAGTTACGCAGACGGGCGTTTCGCATTCGCACAACCTGTCCTTCGCAGGAGGGGCGAACAACACGAATTATCGCGCTTCGTTCAATTACCTGAATCAGGAGGGCGCCGTGATCAGTTCGGGGCTGGAGCGTCTGACGGCCCGCCTCAACGCCGACGCCGGCGTCCTGAACGATCGGGTTCGCCTCGGCATCAACCTGACGAGTTCGTTCAATCAGGACGATTTCGTGCAGTATAACGAGACCGGCGGATTCGAGGGCGCGTTGTTCACGAACGTGTTTGCGTACAATCCCACGTTTCCCGTCATGGCTTCGGACGGCTCATATTACGAGACCGGCGCGGGCAGGCAGTCCGTGCGCAACCCGGTCGCGCTGGCCAATCAGGTGGAAGACTTTTCGAAGATGACCCGTTCGCTGGGCAACGTGTCGGCGGATATCGATCTCGCCGAAGGATTGACGTTCAGAATGAACTACGGCGCGGATCGCTCGCAAGCCACGCGCCGCACCTTCCTGCCGAAGAACAGCCCGGTCGGGGCCGAGTTCGGCGGGCGCGCCATTCAGGCGAATCGGGAGCGCACCTCGCAAACGTTCCAGAGCTACCTCACGTACAACGACATCCTCGCCGACGACCATACGGTGGATATCCTTGCGGGGTATGAGCACAACGAGTTTTTGTTCGAGGAATTTCGCGCGGAGACGCGAGATTACGTAACCGACGCCCTGAGCTACAATTCGCTGGAGGCGGGCGCCGAGCTGATTCCGCCGACGTCGCAAAAGGAAACCAGCCGCCTGATTTCCTTCTTCGGTCGGGTCAATTACAACTATCGTCAGCGCTACTACCTTACCGGCGTGTTGCGCCGCGACGGTTCTTCGCGCTTCGGCGACGGCAACAAGTGGGCCATGTTCCCCGCCGTTTCGGGCGCCTGGCGAATCAGCGAGGAATCCTTCCTTGCGGGCAACGATCTGTTCGACGATTTGCGGCTCAAGGCCGGTTGGGGCGTCGTAGGCAGCCAGGAAATCGCCAACTACCTGTCGCTTGCGCAATTGGGCGCGGACCCGGGCAATCGGGCCGTGCTCGGCGGAGTGCCCATTACGGGGGTTGCGCCCATCAACTTCGCCAATCCGGACCTGCAATGGGAGGAGACCTCCTCCATCAATGTCGGCCTGGATTATAGTCTGATGTCGGGCAAGTTCTCGGGTTCGATCGAGTACTATGTCAAGAACACCGACAACCTGCTGCTGGAAATCCCCGTGCCTCAGCCTGCGCCGGTGCCGACCCGCATCGAGAACGTGGGCGAGACGCAGAACCAGGGCATTGAGTTTTCGCTGGATTACGCCGCCATTCAGGGCAACGACCTGAACGTTACGTTCGGCGGCGTATTCAACGCCAACCAGAACGAGGTTGTGAGCCTGGGCAGTCGGGATCAGATTATCACGGGCGCGATCAGCGGACGCGGACAATCCGACGCCTTCGCCCAGTTGATTCTTCCCGGCGAGCCGCTCGGCACGTTTTATGGTCCGGTCTTCACCGGCGTCCAGGACGGCGTACAGCAGTTTCAGGATATCGACGGCGACGGGCAGATCGAGCCGACCGGCGACGACCGGATGATTCTCGGCAATGCACAGCCCGATTTCACGTACGGCTTCCGCGCCAACGTGGATTGGAGGTCCTGGGACTTCAGCCTTTTCATACGAGGCGTTCAGGGCGTAGACATTTTCAACAACACGAGGCTGGTCTACGAAACGAAGAGCGCGGTTACCCAGGGACAGAATTTCCTCGCTGCGGCGCTTGACGATCCGGATGGAACGACAGAGGCCGCCAAGTATTCTTCGCGCTGGATCGAGGACGGCTCGTTCATTCGCCTCGACAATGTGACGATCGGCTACACGATCAATCCGTCGCAGGTACTGAGTCAGTTGACCAGCGCCCGGATATATTTCTCGGCGAACAACCTGCTGACGATCACTGACTACGAGGGGTACGATCCGGAAGTGAATACGAACGCCGGACTGGCCACGATCGGCATCGATTACACGAATTATCCTCGCTCTCGCACCTTTACACTCGGCGTAGCCCTCGGATTCTAAACAGGTTCCCGGGCATTACGGCGATGGCGATCCCGCCTGATTGCATCCATACCCCAGATTTTTCTTCCGCATAGCCACCGAATACCGATGAAAGATTTCATATCCCGCAGATCGCGACTGCTTACGGGAATTCTGGTGCTCACGCTCCTTCTTCCCGCGTCCCTCGTGCTTCACGGGTGTACGGACCTCGGCGAGGACACGTTCGGCATCGTTACGCCGGATCAGTTCTACGAGACGGACGAGCAGATCATTTCAGCGCTTGCCCCGGTGTACTCCCTGTTCCGGGCCTTGCTTTGGAATTACCACAATCTGAGTCAGGTCAGTTCCGACGAAACGCTGGTGCCCACCCGCGGCTCCGACTGGTTCGACGGCGGGCGCTGGCTGGCGATTCACAGGCATACCTGGGATCCCGGCCTTTCCGATCTGAACGGCGCATGGATCGAATCGTACACCGGCATCGCGCGGGCGAACGGCCTGCTCCAGATTCTGGAGGAATCCGGCAATACGGACGCCGCGCTCAATGCGGAAATCCGTACTCTTCGGGCATTCTATTATTTTCTGCTTCTGGATCTTTTCGGCAATGTGCCTATCGTAGGCGACGACGAATTCGTGATCGATGCCGAGAATCCGCCCGCGACCCAATCCCGCGCCGAGGTGTATAATTTCGTGGAAAGCGAGTTGAAGGCCGCCGTGCCCGATTTGCCCGCCCAGTGGAGCGGCTCGAATAGCGGGCGCGTTACGAAAGGCGCCGCCAACGCCATGCTGGCGACATTGTATCTCAATGCGAACGTGTTCACGAAGACCAGTTCCGAGATCAACGCAACGGGTCCGAACCCATGCGCTCAAGCCGATTGCCAGAACGCCATCGCGGCGGCGGACGAGGTAATTAATTCCGGTCTGTACAGCTTGCTTTCCGACTTCCACGGGAATTTTGCGGTGGGGAACGCAGGCTCTTCCGAGTTCGTGATGGAAGTGCAGCACCTGAATCAGCCGGGACTGGGCATGACCTTCCCGATGCGCGCCCTGCATTACAATCAGGGCACCCCGAGTCCCTGGAACGGCTTTTCGACGCTTGCCCATGTGTACAATGAGTTCGACGACGACGACGCGCGCAAGCAGATATTCCTGGAAGGGCGCGCCGTCAACTACGAGACGGGCAACGAAGTGAATGACCGGCAGGACAATCCGCTTGTTTTCACGCCGGAAATCAACAATGTGGAAGACGCCACGGAAGGAGAAGGCGTCCGCATTCTGAAATTTCCCTTCGACGTGGATAACGCCGGCGGCGATCACGGGAACGACTATGCCTGGTGGCGTTTGTCAGAGATGTATCTGATCAAGGCCGAGGCCCTCAACGAAATCAACGGCCCGACCCAGGAGGTCGTCGATCTTATCAACCTCGTGCGGGAACGCGCCTTCGATCCGGACAAGCCCATTTCGCTTAGCGAATATCCGGACAGGGCGTCCATGCGCGATCGGATCATGGACGAACGGCTTTTCGAGTTGACCTACGAGGCGCGCCGCCGCCAGGATCTGGTTCGCGCGGGCAAGTTCACTGCTCCCTGGGACTTCAAGGAAAGGCTTGACGGGCACCTTGTGCTTTTCCCGATTCCGCAGACCCAGCTCGACGCCAATCCGAATCTGACGCAGAATCCGGGGTATTAACCAGCGTATCCCTAAGGTTGACGGTTGCGCAAAGCCCGTCCGGAACCATTCCGGGCGGGCTTTTGCATGGAGCCTTCCCGCAGGCGTTCAACGCTTTTTCCGCTTTTTCCACAACTTTATGACTTTATCGACGTATCCTTATCCTGTAGCGTTGCAGCGGCGCAAGGATACCACACAGTGAGGCGAGATCATGACAATACGAAGGAACGCGGTGCTTTCTCTGTTCGCGGTCGCGCTGATCATGGGCGGATGCGCTGGTTCCGGAGGCGCGCAAGCAGGTGGAACGCTCGGCGATTCCGAAAAAGAAGCGTCTACCGGGGCCGTGACTACCCTCGACGTTTCCGAACTGCTGGAGCAGAATCCGACGGCGACCATTGCCGAGTTGATTCAGGGGCGCGTGGCGGGCGTACATGTGGTCAACGGGCGCATCACGATTCGGGGGGTGAATTCGATTCAGGGCAACAACGAACCCCTCATTGTGCTGGACGGCATTCCGCTCGCCGTCGATCCGTTTGCGTCGCACATCAATGCGCACGACATTCAGTCGATCAATGTGCTCAAGGATGCGGCGTCCGCGGCAATCTACGGATCGCGCGGAGCGAACGGGGTGATCGAGATCAAAACGAAAAAGGGCAGATAGCGGAAGGCCGGGATGTGCGGCGTTGCTATCTTCTTTGGCCCAGACACTGGCCTCTTCTCCCGGCCAACAGCACGACTAGTCCTGGCCACGGGCGCTCCCATCGGATGGCGCCGCCCAGGAAGCCCATGCCGTTCCGGACATCGCCGGTAAGATCGGGGTCGGTCAGCATTTCGTCGTCGAGGCGAAAAAAATCCGGCCAGTCTGACGTGCCGCCGCCCACAATGACCGTGGCGCTCAGTGCTTCCGGGCAGCTGCCCGGAAAAAGCGCTGCGACATCTCCGTAGGCGTCGAATGAAAGGGCCAGCCGATCCTCGCCGCCGGGACGCACCTGGTCTACATAGGACAGGGTTACCGGGTCGCTGACGCCCCCTTCCGCTGTGCGCAACGTGTATACGATGCGGAAATCGACCAGTTTTTCCATGCCGGGCAGTCCGATGTTTTGCAGGCGCGGAGGGGGCAGGGGAGAGAACGGAATCAGGTTGGTGCGCAGTTCCGGGTCGGGAAAAGGTGCAGGCATGCGCACGGTCGTTGCAGTAGTTGCTCCGTCTGACCGGGTAACGGTAAAAAGGTATCGTCCCCCCGGCTCCACGCGCTCCTTCGACCAGAACACATGCCCCACGCTGCCGTTGGAAAACCGGAAAAGCGAATCCCGCCACCTTATGGTTTCGCCGGTTTCGAGGTTTTCCAGCATGACGGCGTCGTCGATGGCCCCCGCATCGGCGGACACGAGCTTTCGCAAGGGGGTTACGGCGACAAACTGGGTGTCGGCGGCCGCGTCCAGGTAGCCATAGATTGAAAAATACCGTTCGTTTTCCTGAAAAGGTTCGAAGGTTTCGGTGCATCCCCCGAAGATCAGTCCCCCGGCAAGGCACAGGGCCGGCAAGCATGTTCGGAACGTTGCGGACATTACGGCCACTCGATTTGCAGGGCGACGAACGGGACGATGGGCAACTGATCGACGCGGCGTACCCTGAACACGTCGAAATAGAACAGGTTGGTTCTGTCGTATGCATTGATGGCGCCGGCCTGTACGTTCAGCAGGGCGCCCGATATATCGAAGCGGCGTTCAACGGACACGTCAAGGCGGTGGTACGTGGGCAAGCGTCCGTTCCAGGGGCGTTCGAAGAGTACGCGGGGGCGGCGGGGGGCTTCGCGCACGTCCACGAGGGTGCGCAGGGCGATAATGTCGTCGAAGCCCAGTACGCGGGTGAAGGGTAAGCCGGAGCCGAATTGCCACCGGATGTTTGCGGTGAATTTGCGTATCTCCATGCCAAGGACCGCGCTTGCCTGATGGCGCCGGTCGTGGGGCGGATTGTACCGCGCGATATTCTCGCCGAACCATGTTCCGAAGCTTCCGTCCGGAGCATGGTAGGAGGTACTCGCCAGTCCATAGCCTGCGTATCCGTAGAGCGGGCCGCGCTGGAACTCCAGCCGGATATCCGCGCCGTGCACGGTACCGTCGGCCAGCGTGAGCGGCGTGGTGAAGCGGGCGATCGCGCTCAGCGCCGGCACAGGTATGTCGCGCAGTCGCTTGTGGTATCCCTCCGCGGCCAGCCGGAGCGCCGCGCCGATTTGCTGTTCCCAGCCGATCAGCAAGTGCGTCGCCTGTGCCTGCGCGCCGTCGACGGGGGCGGGAACCCACGCCGTGAACACTGAACCGGCATCCCGTTCGTCGTTTATGCCCGTGACGGTCTGCCGGTACACGCCCAGCGCGCCGTGAAATGTGCGATGCGTACGCTGGCGCCAGGAGAAGCGCAGCCGGGGTTCCACGACGGATTGGTAGGGGGCGGGATAGAATGTGGCGGAGAGGCCGGGCGTGACGGATATGCGGTCGCCGATCATTGTTTCCAGTTCCGCATACGCCCCTGCGCTTATGAGCAGGTCGCTGTCGGCCCGTACGTTCTGGAACTGTTCGCCCAGCGCATATTCCAGCCAGTTCGCCCGGGCAAAGGCCCCCACGCGAAGTTGTCTGCCTCGCACGGGGGCGGCCAGATTAACTTTCGTGTTTATTTGCACGGCGTCGGATGCGCGTTCAGGGGTCATGGACTGCTCCACAGCGTTGTTGAAATACGACACGCCGCCCACCAGTTCGAAAACGGAGGAGGTGTTTGCAGGAAACGCGATGCAGCGCCCGCCCGCGACCGTGTTGCTCCATCGAAAAACATCTCCCGGATTGTCGTTGTCCACATCTATGCCCCCCCGGTCGAAGGCGTGCAGCGCCGACAGACTGCACCGGCTGTTCGCGTTCCCCGACGAGGTGAGTTTCAAAAACATGTCGCCGAAACGCAAGGGCAGGGATTGTCCCAGAAAGACCGGCGCGGCGCGTTCGATGACGGACATGCGGGCAGAGCCAAGGAACGAGAGGGCTTCCTTGCGGATGGGCCCTTCGATGCGCATGCTCGTCAGGAACGGGCTCGCGGAAGCGGCCCCTGCGAAGCGTTGCGTATTGCCGTCTCGCATGGTTACGTCCACGACGGAAGAAATCCGTCCGCTGTAGCGCGCTCCATACCCTCCCGCGTAAAAATCGGCGCTGGACACGAGATCGTGTGGAAACGCCGAAAAGAACCCCACGATGTGGAAGGGTTGCCATACGGGCAGTCCATCCATCAGTACGAGATTCTGGGCGGGCGTACCGCCTCGCACGAACAGTTGCCCGCCGCGATCTCCGAGCGCCACCACGCCCGGCAGGCTTTGCAGCCAGCCCGCCAGGTCGCCGCCTGCGTCGGGCGCGGGAATGCGTCGGATGCCTGCGGAGCGGACGGTCTGCAAGCCACCGCGTACGCGCCCCGCCCCGCTTTCGGCGCCAATGACCACTTCGTCCAGCACGGTCTGAGCGGGAGCCAGCGCAATATGGCGCGTTATCCTTGCTCCCGTCTTGATGATCAGCGTATCCGCATACGCCTTGAATCCTATGAAACTTGCCTGGAGGCGGTACTCGCCGGGCGCCAGTCTGGCGATAAGGTAAAAGCCGTCCCGGTCCGCTGCGCTTCCTCTTGCGGTTCCTGCGCTGTCCCGGAGCAGCACGTTGGCGCCGGGGAGGGGCAATCCGTTCGAGGCGTCGGTGACTATCCCGCGCACGGTTCCCTCGCTATCGCTTCGGTTCGATGAAACGGAGGGAGATTGCGCGCGAACCGTCCCGATTCCAGATACGAAGAGAAACAGGATGGCTGCAAGCATCCATGCCGTCCGTTCCATGTTTCCGCAATGGTGTTATGAATCAGGAGCCGATTCGTATTTTCAGGACAACGCAATGTACAGGAAAGGGTAATAATTTCATACCTGACGGGGATATTCTGATTAGAACCTGTTAACACTATGCAGTGGCGCTCTGCGGGGCCTGTTTTCCTGTCAGGTCAGGCGCCGCGAGCGCAGTGTGGCCCAGCCACATAAGCGAGCGGCAACACTGCATGGCGGGAAAAGAGGCCCCACCTTTCGGGTTCCGCCGGTCACGACGTTACTCTTCGTTGCTCGTCGCTCATTTGGAACCACCAAACTTTACTCCTCGCGCCTTGATTAACGCCGTGCCTGACGGAACAGGGCCTTGCTGCATAGTGTTAACAGGCCCTGAAACCGTTTCGCTCAGTGCGCCATTTCGCATGTTTGTCAAGGACACTCTGATTAAATCTGCTTCGATCAGCGCTTCGCGTTCGCACGTAAAGAACATCATGATAGCGTCGTTGAAATCAGCAGAAAACGTGCGGTTGCGATGCGTCGCGGCGCTTCCCGTTCTTTTTTTCATGGCTGGATGCTCCGGGCCGCAGGAAGCGCCTTCGGGCGACCGTCTCTTCACCCTGATTCCTTCTTCCTGGTCCGGCGTCCGCTTCGAGAATCGACTACGCCCTACCGAATCCTTCAATGTGTTTACGTACCGAAATTATTTCAACGGCGGCGGAGTGGGGATCGCCGACCTGAACGGCGACGGGTTGCGCGACCTGGTGTTGACCGCCAATCAGGCGCCGGATCGGCTGTATCTGAACAAGGGCGCGTTCCGGTTCGATGACGTGACGGGCCGGGCCGGCATGGAGAGCGGGCGCGGCTGGTCCACCGGCGTGAGTATCGCCGACGTGAACGGAGATGGTTTGCCGGACATCTACATCTGCCGGTCGGGCAGTCCCGCCGGGGACGATCAGGCCAATCTGCTTTTTATCAACGAGGGACCGGATGCCGACGGCGTACCCCGTTTCGAGGAGCGAGCCGCCGCCTGGGGGCTCGACGACACGGGATTTTCCGTCCATGCGGCGTTTTTCGATTACGACGGGGACGGGGACCTGGATATGTACCTCGTCAACAATTCGCCGCGCGAAGTGAGCAGTTTCGGTCTGCGCAACATACGCGACAGCCGCCATGAGGGCGGGGGCGATAAACTGTATCGGAACGATGGAGCGATTTTTGCGGACGCGAGCGCCGAAGCGGGCGTGTACGGGAGCGAGATCGCATTCGGACTGGATGTGGTAGCCAGCGATTTCGATGCGGACGGCTGGCTCGATCTGTATGTGTCCAACGATTTCTTCGAGCGCGATTATTTCTACCGGAACAATGGGGACGGGACCTTTACCGAAGCGCTGGAGGAGCATTTTTCCTCGATCAGCCTTTCCTCCATGGGGAACGACGCCGCCGACATGGACAACGACGGACGTACGGATTTGTACGTAACGGATATGCTTCCGGCAGACGATTACCGGCTCAAGACCACGGGCAGCCACGAGTCCTGGGATATCTACCGGGAAAAAGTGGAAAACGGATTTTATCACCAGTTCACCCGCAATACGTTGCAGTACAATCGCGGCGACGGCGCGTTCAGCGACATAGGCCCCATCGCGGGCGTGGCGGCCACTGACTGGAGCTGGAGCGCCCTGATTGTTGACCTGGATATGGATGGGCGCAAGGACATTCTGGTCACCAACGGGGTGTACCGGGACGTGATCGATCAGGATTTCATGGCGTTCTTCGCCGGAGAAATCCAGCGCATGGCGCGCGAGCGCGCCGACAAACTCGATTACCTCGAATTGCTGGAGCGCATGCCGTCGGAGCCGATCCCCAATGTGGTTTTCCGGGGGAACGGGGATCGTACGTTCACCGATAAAACAGTGGAATGGGGTCTGGATACGCCCGCGTTTTCCAATGGGGCGGCGTATGGCGATCTGGATAACGACGGCGACCTGGATCTAGTGGTCAACAATATCGATGAAGAGGTTTTCATATACCGGAACGAAGCGGATACGCTGCATGCGTATCGTTTTTTGCAGGTTGCCCTCGCAGGGCAGGACGCCAACCGCTTTGGCGTGGGCGCCAGGGTCACCGTATGGCAGGGCAAAACGCCTCTCGTTCAGGAGCAGACGCCTTCGCGCGGCTTTCAGTCCACGGTGGATCATGTGCTGACCTTCGGGCTCGGGACGGGCGCTGCCGATTCGGTGGAGGTCCGGTGGCCGGATGGCCGGCGGCAGGTTCTCGAACAACCTGTGGTAAATAGTCTGCTCACCCTGCGACAAGAGGAGGCGGTCGCTGCGCCGCCTGTTGCGCGCGCCGGAGCGCCGCCGCGTTTTTCGGATGAGACGGAAACGTCCGGGTTGGCGTTCGTGCATGCGGAAAACGACTTCGTCGATTTCGACCGGGAATTGCTGCCGCTTCGCATGCTTTCCACCGAAGGTCCGCGTTTTGCCGTGGGCGATGTGGACGGGGATGGCCTCGACGACGTATATGTGGGCGGCGCCAAGGACTCGCCGGGCGGACTGTTCAGGCAGCGGCCCGGCGGGCGTTTCGAGGCGCTGGCCGCCGCGCCGTTTGCCGCCGACGCCATCTCCGAAGATGTCGACGCCGCCTTTTTCGATGCGGACGGAGACGGCGATCTCGACTTGTATGTGGCGAGCGGGGGCAGCGAATACTCCGAGCTGGCCCCGGCGCTCCGGGATCGTCTGTATCTGAACGACGGCGCCGGGCGTTTCGCCAGGGCGCCGGATGCATTGCCTTCCCTGTATGCGAGCAGCGCCTGCGTGGTCTCTGCCGACTACGATCTGGACGGGGATATGGACTTGTTCGTGGGGGCGCGTTCGATTCCGTGGCAGTACGGGCTCGACCCCGCGAGCGCGCTGCTCCGTAACGATGGACAGGGGCGTTTTACCGACGCGACCGGGGAGGTCGCTCCGGCCTTGCGGCGTATCGGCATGGTGACGGACGCCGTATGGGCCGATGTAAACGACGACGCGAGGCCGGACCTTGTCGTGGCGGGCGAATGGATGCCCATCACGATATTTCTGAACGAAGGAGGGCTGGTTCCGCAATCGGGAAACGGCCTGGACAAGAGTCACGGGTGGTGGAACCGCCTGCTTGCCGGGGACATGGACGGGGACGGCGATATGGATTTTGTAGCGGGCAATCTCGGCCTGAACACCGTACTGCATGCTTCGGACGAGGAACCGCTCACGATGCACGTGAACGATTTCGACCGGAACGGGCGCATCGACCAGGTGATCTCCCTGTACCGGAACGGAGTCGCCTACCCGATGCCTCTTCGCCAGGACCTGTTCCGGCAACTCCCGATGCTCGAAACCCGTTTTCCCCGTTTTGCGGACTATGCCGGTACGCCCCTTGCAGAGGTTTTTACGCCGGAGGAACGCTCGTCTTCGGTGGTCCGGCATGCCCACACGCTGGCCACCTCGTATATCGAGAACCGGGGCGACGGGACGTTTTCCCTGCGCCCCTTGCCGTTCGAGGCGCAGCTGGCGCCGGTTTATGCGCTACTTTCCGGAGATTACGATCAGGACGGGCGCAGGGACCTGCTCATGGCCGGCAATTTTTACGCCGCCAGGCCCGAGATCGGCCGGATGGACGCGGGGTACGGCCTGTTCCTTCGGGGCGACGGGGCGGGCGCGTTCGCGCCGGTTCCGATCGCGGACAGCGGTTTTCGCGTGCCGGGGCAAGCGCGGGACATGGCCCTGGTCGCCGACCGCCTCATTGCGATCGCCATGAACGACGGCCCCGTACAGGTGATTTCGGTACGCTGATGCGCCCTGTGGCATTCATACGATCGCTTGTGCATGGCTTTGCGCCCGTTCGGGTTTCCGGCGCATGGATCGCGGTCATCCTTGCCGTGCTGCTTGCGGGCTGTACCCGGGATACGCTCTTCAAGCGGCTTTCGCCGCAGGACACGGGCATCGGGTTCCGCAACGACCTGCCTGCGGACACGACATTCAACATTCTCAATTATCTGTATTACTACGACGGCGGCGGCGTGGCCGCGGGCGACGTGAACGGGGACGGTCTCATCGATCTGTATTTCACGGCGAGCGCGCTGTCCAACAGACTGTACCTGAACCGGGGCGATTTCCGGTTCGAGGACGCGACCGATCAGGCAGGCGTTGCGGGAGAAGGGGACTGGACGAAAGGGGTCGCCATGGCGGACGTGAACGGCGACGGCCTGCTCGACATCTATGTGTCCAACGTGGCTTATCTGGACAAGCAGGGCAGGAACGAACTGTTCATCAACCGCGGCGACGGCGCGTTCACGGATCAGGCCGCCGCGTACGGTCTGGCGCATGAGGGGTTTTCCACGCAGGCGGCGTTTTTCGACTACGACGGGGATGGGGACCTCGACATGTACCTCCTCAATCATTCCCTGCATGTCGAGGATACCTACGGCCCCGACACGCTTCGATACGAACGCCATCCCCGGGCGGGGGACAAGCTTTTTCGGAACGACGGGGGCTTTTTCACCGACGTCAGCGATTCGGCCGGGATATACGGCGGGCGGATCGGCTACGGGTTGGGCGTGGCGGCAAGCGATCTCGACAACGACGGGTGCCCGGACCTCTTCGTTTCCAACGATTTTCACGAGCACGATTACCTGTACTACAATAACTGCGACGGCACGTTCACGGAGTCGATCCGGACGGCCATGGGGCACGCCAGCCGCGCTTCCATGGGGAACGACGCGGCCGATTTCAATAACGACGGCCGGATCGATATCGTGGTGCTCGACATGCTGCCGGAGCGCCAGGAATACCGCAACCGGTCGGATATCGGGGAGTCCCGGGAGATATACGATCTCAAGCGCCGCTTCGGATACCATCACCAGGTCGCGCGCAATACGCTGCAACTCAACCGGGGTCTGCGCCGCTTCAGCGAAATCGGCTATCTGGCCGGGATCGAAGCCACCGACTGGAGCTGGGGGAGCCTGTTCGCCGATCTCGACCACGACGGCAGGCAGGATCTTTTCGTGACCAACGGCATCCCGCGCCGTCCGAACGATATGGATTATGCGCAGTTCGCAGCGGCTCCGGGGGTACAGGCCGCCCTTGCGCGGGAAATCACGCCGGAAACGTATGCGTTGATCGAACGCATGCCGGAAGTGCGCATCGCCAATTACGCTTTTCGCAACGATGGGGAATTGTCCTTCACGAACCAAACGCGCGCATGGGGCCTGGACGACCCGGGTTTTTCCAACGGGGCCGTATACGCCGATCTCGACAACGACGGCGATCTCGATCTTGTCGTCAACAATATCGACGAGCCTGCGGCGGTCTACGAGAATCGTTCGGACCGCTTCCCTGATCGCCATTATCTGCAGGTGCGCCTCGAAGGCCAGGGACCGAATACGGCGGGCATCGGGACGAAAGTGATGCTCTACGCCGGAGGCGGCATGCAGATGCGGGAGCACATGCCTGTCCGGGGATGGCAATCGTCCGTGGATCCCCGCCTGCACATAGGCCTCGGCGCCCGGGCGCGCGCGGACAGCCTGCTTGTGGTCTGGCCCGACGGCCGCCGCCAGACCCTGACCGACGTGGCGGCGGACCGGATGATTGTGCTCCGGCAGGAGGATGCTGCGGAAGTTCATCGTCCCGCACCGCAGCCCGATCCGCTTTTCGAAGAGGTTACCTCGTTGCTGGATTTTGACTTCCGGCACGAAGAAAATGCGTACTTCGATTTCAACCGGGAAGGGCTGATGCCCCACAAAATCTCGACGGAGGGACCCGCCCTTGCCGCGGGCGACGTGAATGGGGACGGGCGTGCGGATATTTTCGCAGGCGGAGCGAAAAGGCAGGCCGCGCGTCTTTTCCTGCAGCAGGCTGACGGGCGTTTTGCTTCGGTTTCCGACGCGTTGTGGCGGGCGGACAGCCTGCATGAAGACGTGGACGCCGCTTTCTTCGACGCCAACGGGGATGGGGCCCTGGACCTGTACGTCGTGAGCGGGGGCAATGAGTACTGGGGACAGGCCGACGCGCTGCTCGACCGTCTGTATATCGGCGACGGAACGGGCGGCTTTGTGCGCGACCCCGATGCGCTGCCGCCTAACTACGTGAACGGATGTTGCGTGGCGCCCCGCGATTTCGACGGGGATGGGGATATGGACCTGTTTGTCGGAGGGCGGGTGGAGGCCAATAACTACGGGGAGATTCCGTACAGTTATCTTCTGGAGAACGACGGGTCCGGGATATTCGCCGATGTGACGGAGACCTGTGCCCCGGGGTTGTCCCGGGCCGGTATGGTGAGCGGGGCCGCCTGGACCGACTACGACAGCGATGGGCTGGACGATCTCGTCGTAGCGGGCGAGTGGACGCCCGTGCGCGTGTTTGCGCAGCGGAACGGACGGTTCGTGGAACAGGAAACCCCGGGATTAGCGGGCTCCGAAGGCTGGTGGCAGGACATTGCGGTCGAGGATATGGACGACGACGGCGACCCCGACCTGATCCTGGGCAACCTCGGGCGCAACTCGTCCGTGCGGGCGGATCGGGAGGCGCCGGCCCTGATGTACATCCGGGACTTCGACGGAGACGGGAATACGGATCATATCCTGACGGTCATGCGGGACGGGGGCAGATACCCCATCGCCACCCGCGACGAGATCATCTTCCAGATGCCTTCGCTGTTGCGCGCGTTTCCCACGTACGCCGATTTCGGGGAAGGGCGCTATGAGGACCTGTTCACGGATGAGGAGCGCGCCGGCGCCCTCGTCAGGCAGGCGAACACCTTCGCCAGCGCATGGGCGGAAAACCTCGGCGACGGGTCGTTCACCCTGCGCGAATTGCCCGCAGAGGCCCAGTTTTCGCCGGTATACGCCATCCTGCCGGGGGATTTCGACAATGATGGGCGCAAGGACCTGATCCTCGGCGGCAATTTTTACGGGGTGCGGCCTTCGCGGGGACGATACGACGCCGGCTATGGTCTCCTGCTCCGGGGGGACGGACAAGGCGGTTTCGAGGCGGTCGATCCTGCCGAAAGCCACCTGTTGCTGGAGGGGGAAGTGCGCGCCTTGCGCCTCGTTCCGCACGAGCGCGGTCCGCTGCTTTTCGTCGCCCGCAGCGACGATACGGTCAAGGCGCTGCGTTCGCGCTCCCGGTAGCTTTTCCGGTGCATCTGTCCGCGATGGAGCAGGATGCTTCCGCAACGGTCGCGACGATTCGGCGGTAGCGGGTAAACGGGGGCTTGGTTACTCCCCTACCCCTCTTACATCTCGCCCCCCAATACCCCGAACCACCTCTGCTTTCTCCGAGGCCGAATTCGAATTGCATACTGGTGCAGCAGGGGGATCAAGGGCGCCTTTAATCAGGATGTCCTATGCCTTTTTGAGTAAAAATTACTCCGAAGGGGTGAAAACGGATCATTGGGGCCCGGCGAGTTCAGCTAACGCGCTGTCGCCGCGTACGGCGGCGAGGGCTACCTTCGCCTCGGACGCAAGACTGTGGGTTCTGCGTGTTCGTTTGTATATAACCCCCTGATTTCGACAACTTCAAAAAATAAACAAGTTATTTTCACTGGCGTACCCACCCTTCTCTGATCAAACCACATTGAGATAAATTGCGATGGAATACAAAGGCGACTCCCCGGACCGGTCGGTTGGCCGAAGAGATTTTATTAAAGGCAGTATGATATTGTTTGCGGGCCTGAGTTTGGGTTCGGCCAGGCTCATGGCTCAAGTAACAGCGGCCAAAGGAGATACCACTCAAATTGAACCGGATGGTTATTTCACGCTTGGAAAAGAGAATGGACACTGGTGGTTGATCACCCCTGAGGGCAAACCGTTCTTTTCCATGGGGCTGAATCATATCGATCCCGCCAGTCTGCGATACCCGGAAAACATAGACATCTGGCGCGAGAAATACGGAGGCAGCACTCTTCGCTGGATCCGGGAATCCCTTGTCCCAAACCTGAGATACTGGGGCTTCAACACGGTCGGATGGGTGCAAGAGGTGACGGTGCGGCAATGGCGGCATTCCCGGGCCTTTACCGTGGACGAATACCGGGCTCTGGAAATGCCCTACTGTCACCTGCTACCCTTCACTGAGTCCCACCAGTGGGAAAAACATACGGTTCATTACGACTTCCGGAGTGAGGAATGGAAAGAGTGGTGCGACTACGTAGCCAGGGATCAATGCGCCGAACTGAGCGACGACCCCAACCTGATAGGATATTTCTACAGCGATTGCCCAACCTGGATTCACCACCGACCCGGGAACCAGTGGCGGGGTCCCATCTTCGATCCGGATCGTCTCAAAACCGAGGCCGGCCGCAAAGAACTGACCGAATTGGCCCGCAGCTATTATAAGACCACCCACGACGCCATCCGACGCTACGACAAACGCCATTTGATTCTGGGCGATCGCTACGAAGCCAATGCTCCCATCGCGATGGAAGTCATTCAGGCCGCCTTGCCGCTTGTCGACGTGCTTTCATTCCAGGACTTCCGTGATCCCGTGAACCATTTGAAAGAGTGGCATGAGAAGACGGAAAAACCGGTGCTGCTGGCCGACGCCGCCAGGATTAAATGGGATACCCATCCGGGTGAGTTTACTCGCAACGACGGCGCATGGTATGCAGAGACTCTGGCAGAGTTATTCAGAAATCCGGGATGTATCGGTTTTCATCTCTGCGGAGCCTACCAACGCAATAAGGCTCGCCGCTACGGACTGCTCGATGAAAGGGAAAATCCTGATTCGGAGCATGTGGAAGTAATGAAGGAAGCCAATCAGCGGATCACGAAATTGCTGGAAAGCCAGTTTTAATCCAAGTATCTCTAAACCGCTTCATGCATGTTTCCTGAAACGCTTCTCCATGGCGGCCTTGCGCGAAACGGCTCAGAATCGCGTGTTGACGATGTTGGCGAAGTCGGATCCGAACGTATACGAGAGGGCAATGGATCCGGAGAGTTCGAAGTCCGTCGCCAGTTCGCGTTGTTGCAGCAGGATTTCTTCCAGGGAGGCGCTACCGGCCGGAAGCGCCAGTTGATCCTGGACCATTTCGAAATCTCCCCGTATGCGGAGCGACAACCCTTCCAGCAGCCGCACCGAAACGTACCCGAAGAATTCGGCGCTGCGCCTGGTTGTGTCATGGAAATAATGGGACCCTTCTATGCCTCCGTAGATATCGCCCCACGGCTGGCGGATCGCCACGGAAGCTTCGAGGCGTTGTTGCAGGAGCGTTTCCTGCGTCTCGTCGAAGATGGTTCGCTCGAAGTAATCCGCATAGGAGGCCCCGAGTCTGTACGTGATGGTTATGGCGCGGCGCGTGGCCTGATCGTAGGGCAGTACGCTGTACTCGACGCCCGGCGCTATTTCGCCCCAGTGCCGGAGATTCCGGTCGTTTCGGGTCACGTAGTCTCCGAAGAGGCCCGCCGACCAGTGCGGTCCGAGGCTCCGGATGGCGTAACTGTCGAAGCCGTGCCGGGAGATGCTGCTTCTGACGTCCGATTCGTTCTCTCGCTTGATCTTCACCAGGTCGTAATTGAAGTAGGGGCGCAGGCGTATTTTCCATTGTTCGCTCACGTGATCGGCGAAAAAGCCCCAGCGGGAGTCGAACACCGTCCGGTTGGATTCTTTTTCGAGCTCGATGCCTCCTGCGTAGGCCGTGAAGACCCAGCGCCTCCAGGCGTCGCGCGTTTGCGTGGCGCCCGCGCCTGTGTTTTCTCTGGAATAGTCCAGTGAAAATCCGGAGATGGATTGCGCTTGTGCGACATAAGGCACGAGGCCCAGCCGGATCGCTGCGTTTACAGCCTCGCGGGCCTCGTCGTTGGTTGCGTTCTGGTCTATTGTATGCTCGAACGTGTACTCGACGCTGGCGTAATCGCCGCGCCCCAGAAACGAAAGCTGGTACTGCCGCCCGTTGCTTCCCGTACGCTGATCGGTGATGAATACATGCACGTCGGCCTGTTCCGGGTCGCGCACGTAGTTCACGAAGGTGATTTCGCTGCGGATGTGGTTGAAGTCGCAGCGGTCGCAATCCAGATAGACGCGCAACGCATTGCTTGCCGGGAGGGCGGCGTGCAACGTGTCGGGCGAGATGTCCTGCGCCGCCAGCGGGGCAGGAAGGGCAAGGCATCCCCAGAGGAGTAGCCGGCGAAGGACATGGCGCATGGTCCATTTCCGGGAGCAAGAGAGGTAAGGCATCACTGGCGTTTCTTTACTTTTTTCAATTTTCTTTACTTTCAGGATTTATCCTTGCTTTTGGAATTTATCCCGGAAACGGATCGGGTGCGAGCCGCCGTGCGCCGGTTGCAGGGGCTATGCAGGGGTTTCCTTTGCGAACAGGGAGTGGCCGAGGTCCATTACGATATCCGTATTGCCCGCACCATTATTCTTTTCCAACGGTCACGATGATTCGGCGGTACCGGTACAGAACGGGTTCGCCGTTGTCATGTGCCGTGAGAATGACGTGAATTTCTGCGCCGACGGCATTTTCCGGGACGACGAGGCTCGCTTTATATACCATCCCCCTACACCTCCCTCAATCCCACTGCCGTCACGCCATCTCCCAGAGCAAGGCGGACATCTCCCGGATGCACTACGTACCCCGGCAGGATCGCATCCGCCATGTCCTGCCGGAGTTCCCTGATGGAGGCGGCCATGGCCGGGTGCGGCGTGGCGGACAGCTTCACTTCGATCGGCACGAGTTTTCCGCCGGTTTCCACAAGAAAGTCTATCTCTTTTCCCGCCGTGGTTCTCCAGAACCAGATGCGCGGGTCCATGCCCCGGTGCGTCAGGGTCTTGAAAAGTTCGGAAAGCACGGCGGTTTCCAGAATAGCGCCCCCCATGGGTCCCCGGGCGGCGTGATCCGGGTCCATGAGGCCGGCCAGATAGCACAGCGTGCCGGTGTCCGTGAAATACACTTTCGGCGTTTTGACGAGCCGTTTCCTGAAAAGATGCTTCAGAAGGGTGGTTTTGCCGGACTGGCGCGGTCCTGTCAGCACGACGGCGGGGAACTCGGAAGCCGCCTTTTGGAGAACCGGCTCCAGGGATCGCGTAATGTACGGCGAGGGCATGGAAACAGGGGATATTTGGGATATTTGATCACATTTTTCATGAAATTATGCATTTCAAATGCATAATTGCAAGGATTTTATTGCAATTATGCCTTGCTGCGCGGCTCTGCTTCCGGCAGTATGTCGTATCCGGCCGAACGGGGCCCGGGTCGTGTGTTCACGCCCGCGAACGCGCACCCCGATATAAGGACTCTGAACTTTACGCATTTAATCAGCGTATCCCTAACGGATCATTCGGCGGAACTGACGCAGGCAGGCAAGGATATGAAGAAGTACCCCGATGGCGCGAACAACGCAGGAGCAGGTGCAAAATGAACCAATATAATTATATGCGGTATTTGCTTGCGCCGGTCCTGGCGTGTCTGTGCGGCGCAAACGCCCTGCCTGCGGAAGCGTCCGACCCGGAATCCAGCTCCAGATCAGGCACTTGCGAAGTAGGCGAGCTGGTGTGGAGCGACGAATTCGACGAGGACGGTCTTCCGAATGCTTCGAATTGGCGCTATGAAACGGGCGGCCACGGATGGGGCAATCAGGAATTGCAATATTATACCTCGTCACGTTCGCAGAATGCCCGGGTCGAGGACGGAAGCCTGATTATCGAGGCGCGCCGGGAGTCCTTTTCAAACCGCGGGTATACGTCCGCCCGTTTGCTTTCGAGGCAGGAATGGACCTACGGGCGGTTCGAGGCGCGCGCCATTTTGCCGTCCGGCAGGGGCACCTGGCCCGCCATCTGGATGCTGCCGGACTTGCAAAAATACGGGGGATGGCCCCGGGCCGGCGAGATCGACATCATGGAGCATGTGGGGTTTGCTCCGGACCGGGTGCATTTCACGGTGCATACGGAAGCGTACAATCATTTGCGGAATACGCAAAAGGGAGCCTCTATCCGGGTTCCGACGGCGCGGTCGGAATTCAACGTGTATGCGGTGGAATGGACGCCGTCGGATATACGCGCCTATGTCAATGACACGCATTATTTCACGTTTCGGAACGAACGCTTGACCAATCCGCAAGCCAACGACCGGCACTGGCCGTTCGATCATCCGTTTCATTTCGTGCTGAATATTGCGGTGGGCGGAAGTTGGGGCGGACAGCAGGGGATAGATCCGGACATCTGGCCCCAGCGCCTGCAGATCGATTATGTGCGTGCGTACGAGTGCGCGAATGTGGTGAGCGTCGAATCCGAAGAGCTGCCTGCAAGCGTCCGGCTCGACCAGAATTATCCCAATCCGTTCAATCCCGAAACGTCTATTCGTTTTACGCTGCCACGCGCGGGCCAGGTTCGCCTTGCCGTGTACGACGCCATGGGCAGGGAGGTGGCGGCGCTTGTGGACGGCGTGCGGGCGCAAGGAACCCATACGGAAGTATTCAGGACGCCGGGTTTGTCCACGGGTATGTACGTATACGTATTGTCCACCCCCGAATCGGTGTTGACGAAAAGGATGCTGCTGGTCAAGTAGGTCGGGGGCGCAGGCCGTCGACTTTGCGCCTCACTGCTCGAGCAGCCGTTCGAGGCGCTCCAGCATCAGGTCGGCGACGAACCGGTTGCCCGCCTCGTTGTTATTCTTTCGGCGGAATGATCCGAACCGTGCGTCCCTCGCGGTCGACTACGCGAATGGGTGTTTTCAGGATATCGTCTCCGTGCGGTATCCCTTGGGCAGCCCCCCGTTTGGCTGCGACGACGCCGGGCAGGGCGTACGCTTCCGCCTGGTCGACGTTGACCGTGTATCCGTAATCCGCAAGCGCTTGTATTGTGATGGCGCTCAGCGGCTCGAATATGTCGGGGAAGGTAACCCCGGTCATGAGTTCGTTGTACAGCACTTCTAATCGCCAATGCGCTCCGTTGCTGTCCACAGGCGCCTTCGGTTCATGGGGGTAGTTTGTGCCTCCCGCCTCGTCGAACGCCTTGATCGCCAGCGGGCCCGCAAAATGCGTGTTCTTTTCGTCAGGGTTTGAGGCCGGGAAGTTTCGGAGCAGACCAGTCTTGTCCCAGGTAGTGCCGATACCCAGATTATGGCCCATTTCGTGCAATATGACCTTTTCCAGACGGCCGCTTTCCCGGAGATGCGGTATGTCGGCCCTGTCCATCGTCAAGATTCCGGTAACGGGCAGGTACGAACCCTCGCGGACGCTGCATACGCCCGCCGCCGCCACGCCCCCTCCGATTCCAAAAAAGTCCTGAACCTCTATTGCAATGGCGAGATCGTCTATCGGATCGACCGGATTCGATTGCTGCAGCGGAGCGTCCGTGCAATCCCGCCAGAGTTCCTCCCTGAGAGGCACGTCAGGCAATTCCGTATCCGCCAGGATCGACATCCAGTAGTTGGCGGCGCTTTGAAAAAAAGGCTCCAGGGCGCGCGCTTCCGGATCGAGATAAATGAGATCGATCTTGAACGATCCCAAACGATCTTCCCGAACGCTCGTCAGCAAAACGGATTCGGCGCTCAGATTGTTCGCATCGGTCGCCGTAACGGCGATCTTCGTGGAGCCTCCGGCTTGCGGACGCACTGTAAGAAGGTCTCCGGCAACATCTGCGGACACTACGTTCGGGTCGGCCACGGTCGCCGCGTAGGTGAGGACGCCCCCGTCGGGTCCCCGAAAATATTCGGAAATTTTCAACGATTCGGGAGCGTCTCCCACTCGAAATCGCATCGCTGGCAGTTGAGACAGGACAACCGGAGGCCTGTGTGCGGTTCCTCCAAACAGCGTGAGGGGAGCCGGCAAAATGAAATGGACGCCCCCTTGCGCTGCGGGTTGAAGATCGGCAATCTCGCCTGCGGCGATTTGTACGCCGCCCTGTCCGTTTGCATCGCGGGTCACGGTTACTTCCGTACTGCTTTCGCTTCCGGCTTCAAGGACGACAGAATTCGCCGAAAGCGTACCCCCGGAAATCGACAAGGGGATCTCCATGGTTAGCGGAAAGCCCTGGGCCAAGTGGACGGCTATGGCGGCGGGCCCCGGCGCCAAAAGGTTTTCGCTGTCCGTCCGTCGCATTGTCAGTTGGAAATCGATCGGCGCCGATGGGTTGTCGTGTAACCATATCCGCTTCATTCTGACAAGGCCCAGGAATATGCCCGCCGGCAGCTCGGTTATCCGGTTCGCCGTCAGATTCAGGATTTCCAGCTGCGTCATGCTGGAAAACAGGCCGGCCGGCAATTCGCGTATCTGATTGTGCGACAAATTAATATTGACCAGGCCGCCAAGGGGGTCGAACACGTCTTTCGATAACCTGTCGATCCGGTTCTGCGCTAACGACAGTTCGTTCAGCCTGGAGAGATTTCTGAATATCCCGGAAGGCAACGTCTCAATTCGATTATTGTCCAGCCTGAGGTTCGCCAGCTTGGTCAAGTCGGAAAAAAGGTTCGGGGGCAGCGCGGTCAGCTGATTGCGGGACAGGATCAGGTCACGCAAGTTGACGAGTCCAGTGAAATCCTTCTCGCGCAAAGAGGTAATGACATTTCCGGCTCCGCTCGCCGCATCGCCTTGTTTTGCGGGGGTCTGGCCTCCCTGCAGAAACAGTTCCGGGATCTGGGCCAACGCCCGGTCGTCGATGTCTGCGCACCCGTTTAGGCCTGCGCTCCGTACGATTTCATCCCGGACCCGGGGCGTACGATCGCATACGCCTTCCATGATGTGCACCGTGGCGGACGCCGGCGAGCCGAGCGCATAGCCGTCTCCGGCGCCGGGTTCGCTCAGCGTAACGGTGAAAACTTCGCGCGTCGGTTCAATATCGTTGTCGTCGTCGATGGAAATTTCGATAACGCCGCTGTTCGATCCGGCGGGGATTTCAAGGGTTCCGCCCGCGGGGTCCGTATAATCCGAAGCGTCCGCATCCTGGCTTGTCGCGTCGGCGTCCACGCCAAGCGCGTAATGCAGGGCGGCGGCGGATGCGAAGGGCGCATTGGCCCGAAGGTTCAATGTGACGCTGCTTCCTTCCGGCGCAGCATGCGTATCCGCCTGGAACGCTACGATGATCTGGTCGTCCTCTCGCACCGTTACGTCGAAGGTTTGCGTGGCGGTCAAGCCGTCCGGGTCGCTGGCGACGATTTCTATTTTCGCGTCTCCTTGCGCGACGCCCTGCACCGTAACGACGCTTCCGGACGCTGCGGCGGTCGCCACGCCGACGTTCATTGATACGGCCCGGTAGGAGAGCGTATCGCTATCCGGGTCGTTGAACCAGGGGGCGGCGTCCACGTCAACGGTTTGATCCACGTCGACCGTTTGGGCGGGTATCATGCCTATGGTCTGCGGAGCCTGATTTTCCTGTGCGTCCGATTCGACCGTTACGTCGAAGGTTTGCGCGGCGGTCAAGCCGTCCGGGTCGCTGGCGGTTACCGTGATCGTCGCGGTTTCTTGCGGCGCGGCTGCGATCAGGGCGGTGTTTCCAGTCGCTTCGTCGGCCGCCCGATTCTTGTGCAGCGCCTCAAGCGAGCGAATGTCGGATTCGTTTTCCGGGCCGAGGCGTTCTGAATAAACGTCCGCGGCGTCCGGCGGGAGGGTTTCAGGCGAAGCCTTGCTTGCCGTTTGATCCGCCGCATGAATCGTGAGCGTATTTTCCGACGTGGATGCGGCGGCCAACCCGGCGTTTGAACTTTGCGCCGAATACGCAAGCAGGTCTCCGTCCGGGTCGTTGAACCAGGGGGACAGATCCAGCGTGACGGTTTCGCCCGGTCCGATGGTTTGAGCCGGGATGGCGCCCACGGCCACCGGCGCCCGGTTTGGGGTATCGGGTTCGGTGATGCCGTCCTTGTCGCAAGCGGCGATCCAGGTTGCCGTCAGCAAAAGAAATACCGGGAGCTTGCGCATAGCCTCTTGGTAAAACAGTAAGACCGGAACTCGTACGGAGGTATCCAGGACGCCCGGCTTGTCCACGGGCATGTGCGCATACGCGTTGTTCTTGCTTGCAACGATCTTGACGAAAAGGATGCTGCGCCTCACTGCTCGAGCAGCCGTTCGAGGTGTTCCAGCATCAGGTCGGCCACGAACCGGTTGCCCGCCTCGTTGAGATGTACGCCGTCGGTCGTTAGTACGCCTTCGTACAGTTTGTCGGGATTATGCGCGGCGAGATGATCCTCGAACGCGGCCCGCAAGTCGCACAGGGCAGCCCCGGACGCTTCCGCCACGGCGCGGGAAATATCCGCGTATTCCATGAGCGCCCGGTTGACTTCCGTGTTGCTGGCCGGGTCTTCTCCGATCACGCTGGGGGTGCACAGGGATACATGCACGTTTGCGGCTTGCATCGTCGAAATCAGATCGTGCAAGCCCGCTTCGAATACGCCCCGGTCCGTACCTGTGACATGATCGAATGCATAGGAATGCCATACGTCGTTGATTCCGATATAGATCGCCACGTGTGTCGGATGGCGGACCAGCACATCGCGGTCGAGGCGTTCCTGAAGATCGGGAACCTTGTTTCCGCTTATGCCCGCTCCGATTACCTCGACCTTGCCGCCAGGATAGCGTTCTTGCAGGGCTTCGTCCACCAGTGCGACATATCCGCCGGGGGCTGCGCCCGCTTCGGTAATGGAATCTCCAAGGAAAACGATGCGGATGGCGGAATCCGGCTTCGATTCGGCGGATTCCGAAGCATTTTCCTGTCCCCTGCAGCCGCAGGTCAGGATCAGGGCGAAAAGCGCCGTAAGCAGCGCCGGTTTGCGAATGGCGTTTTGCATGGGACGATGGTTTGCTTGCGAAAATGGCGTATGGACGCGCCGCGTCGGTTCTCGTCGAAAAAGACGCAGGGGCGTCCCCGGGCAGCGAATACTGGAATACAGGACACGCTATCCTTCCGTGATAATTTCAATAGCGTGGCCAATGCCGTCCTTCCTTGCGATCGCCCAAGCGATTTCCCTGGCGCGGGCGCCGAAACCGGGAAGGGCGATTTTCATTCGTCTTGCTCCTGAGGCCAGATCTCCACATAGCGCTCCAGACGCGCCACTTCGTCGTCATCGACATACTTGCCGATTTCCCGGCGAAACTGTTCGATCCGGCTGTAGGGCCGGTATTCCTTGAATTCCCGAAGCATCCGGTTTCCCAGGTTCGGAATCGTAAGGATATCCTCGTCGCTGGCCGTATTCAGATCAATGGGCACGAAGACGAACTGTTCCAGTCGCGCCACCTCTTCGTCGTTTACGTACTTGCCGATTTCCCGACGAAATTCAGCAAGGTGAGCGTACGGCTTATACTCGTCGAATTCATGGGCCATTCGGTTGCCGACGCCGGGAACCAGGAGAATTTCGTCGCTGCTTGTGTCGTTCAGGTTCAGGGGAAGGAAAAGTCGGGCGTACAGCGCGTCTTGCTCCGCCTCTTCCAGTTCCGCGCCGACCAGCGCATGGACGTCGAGCATGTTCATGAATGGCCGCCCTGCGAGAAGGGAGTCTGCCTTGGCTTCGTTCATATGAGGCAATTCGGCGAGCTCGGCTTTGGGCGCCGTGTTCGGGTTCAGTACGCCCATATTGTTTCCTGTCTGGGCGCTGGCCGCCGTGGCGGGAAGCAGCGCCAGGACGGCAAGCAGGACGCGCGGCAGGGAAGAAATGCGTGATTTCATGGCTTTGCGGATCATGTTTCTTGTTCGTGCAATGGATTCGCTTCCCGGGTTTCCGGGGATGTGCGGGCGGCGGAAAAAGCCGGATGTTTCCATACGTACAGGAGTCCAACGAGGCCAAGATGCACCATGGTTCCGGGCGCGAGGGCAGGCATGGCGCCGGTCAGGGACTCCCAGGTCAGCCCCCATCCCGCCGCCGCGGGGTTCATTTCCAGCTCGAATTCGAGGTTGCTTTGGTAGTGCAGCCAGACGCCCACCGCGCCCGATACGACGAACAGGACCATGCAGAGCTGAAAAGCGCGGAGGATGCGGGCGTCTTTAGTGAAAATCCGGATGGCCAGCAACGTCAGGCTCAATCCGATGAGGAGCAACGGCGCGAGTTGCCATAATTCTTCGTAGTGGCCCAGTAATAACAACTCGCTTCCGGCGCCCAGCGCACCCAGCAGGAACAGCATCAGCAGCAGCGAGCGGATTCGCTTCATGTCGGGATTTCGCGCGGTTTCCGGATCGGGTTCGGCCTGTTGGACTTCGCTGCGCTTCGTTTTATTCCTTAATCCATGGTCTTTGGGGATGCTTCCGGTTCATTCTCCGGTTTGACGCTCCGTGCGCACGGGTACGAAAATGTCGGTGCGCCACCTGGACTGGTCCGGTTCGTCGTCGGGGTCCGTGACATATACTTCCCAGGGGGCATGGGTGACCTGAAGTTCCTGCGCCCCGATCCATTCCATGATCGCCGACCATGTTTCGCCGAGGCTGTCGTAGGGGCCTGTGTGCGTGACGGTCGCTACGGTTCCGGCGGGAAGTTCTCCGGGTCGAATGCGGTCCGTTCCTTCGAGCGGCGAAGCAACGGGCATGGCGCACTCAAGTTCGACGGCATTGCCGTCCATCGAGTGGTAGATGGCGAGAGGCATGCCGGCCGGTTGTTGCCCGTGCTGTCGAATGTACCCGTATATTTTGCCGAACAACGGTCCCATGATGGCGGCGAGTTTATCCATCGTGGTCGTAGTACGTACGCCAAGAATGGATTGCGCGTCGATCTGTCTTGTTTTGAATTCCAGGTTCATCGTATTTTTCTGGTTCCTGTTATTTTGAAGCGGTTGGCGAGGACTGGTTCTTTTCCTCGTCAGGCTGGCGCGCCGTCGAAGAAATCGACCTTGCCGGATTTCAGGGAATACTCTGCTCCAATGATCCGCAGAGCGCCCTGATCGATGAGTTTACCGAGGATTTCCGAACCCTGCCGCAGCGCATTCGCGGAGATGCGCACATTTTCCCGCACCGCCTGGCGCATTAACGTATCCGGGTCGCATCCGGGTTCCGTTTTCAACAGGTCTTCCACCGCAGGACGAATCCGATTGACGATCGACGCCAGATTATCCGAGAGCGCCTCGTCCGGCCGCCGCAGGCTTTCCAGCGTCGCTCCGACTGCGCCGCATCCGGTGTGGCCCAACACGACGAGAAGCCGTACGCCGAGATGCAGCGCGGCGTACTCTGCGCTGCCGATCTGGGACGGCGCGGCGATGTTTCCGGCCACGCGGATCACGAACAGGTCTCCGTATCCCTGATCGAAAATCTGCTCGACCGGGACCCGGGAATCGGAACAGGCCAGCACGGTGGCGAAGGGCGCCTGTCCTGCGACGAATTGCTCGCGTTTTTCCCGCGGGAGCGCTTTGACGCGTCGTACGCCGTCTGCGAAGCGGCGATTGCCTTCCTGCAGGCGTTCGAGGGCTTCAAGGGGTGAAATCATCCGGTTCGGACATTCCTGGATGGGGATAGCGTCGTTTATACAAATCGGACATGCTAACCGCATCCGGCGCGTACCGGATCCCTTCGCCTGACAGAAGCCGCCAGGGAAGTCAGGTTTGCTCCCCGAGGGCCTGCTAACACTATGCAGGCGCTGCTTGAGATGGGTTTGCGACTGCATTTCTCCAGGCGGATGAGCGGCTGCATACCGCTCATCCACCCTTCGTAAGGTTAACCCTTGAGTCTGTTCACGGCCCTCACTGCAAGTACCGTGACGACGCCTGCGTACAGCGCGATGCTTACCTGATCGAGGATCGCGTCCAGGTGACCGCCAACCGCGTGGATGTGGCTCAATACATCCGTAGATGCAGCGCCGCCGACCGCTAAAGTAACTACCAGATAGGCAGTAGCGTCCTCGGCGTCAATGGCCATCGCTGCATAGACCAGGCCCAGAATGACCAGCAGAAGCGCCGCGGTCCCCGAGCCGATTGCGTCGGGCGCCAGGCCCTCCACAATCGCCAGGAGGGTGATCAAACCGACAATAATTCTGACCGCCATGTTTTCCTCCTTGAATAAGTTGGGTGGGTTACGGACTGCGCCATCACACAGCCGTGACGGCATACGACGCAGTTGTTGTACTGTCAGTATAGCGTCCCGGCGTCAATACTGCAAGAAAAATTCACAATTTTGCATATTTGCGCCCCTCGCAGCCTCCCGAAGGACGTTTCGCGTCCGCCATGCCCCGAATCCGCAGGCGTTTACCGTTGATTTCAACGACGCCGTCACAATGTCCTGTGTGCGCGAACGCGAAGCGCCGCTGCATAGTGTTAACAGGCCCTAATCAGCGTATCCTGAAGTTTCAGGATTTCGTCCGCTTCGCAGCTCGCCCTGCGTTTCCGTTTCTGTGGAATGCAATGCGGCGAGACTGGCGTCGACGATAGCGCTGCTGGTCGTGTTTTCCGCCGTGACGACTTGCGTGGCGCCGGCTTCCTGCAGGGAATCCTTGTCCATGTCGTACCACGCCCGCGCGATGATAGTCAGATTCGGGGCTATTTTGCGAATGCTGCTCACCGCGAGTTCGGCGGCCCGGGTGTCGTTGATGCTGATTATGACCAGGCGAGCATGTCTGCAACCGAGGCTTTCCAGGACTTCCAGTTGCGTGATGTCTCCAAGGACCGCCCTGTTTCCGGCTGCTTTTGCGGCCCGTACGTTATCGGCGTTGACATCGACAGCAATGGAAGCCATGCCCTTATCCTGTATCGCCCGGCACACTTCCCGTCCTGTCAGGCCATATCCGGCCACGATGACATGTCCGCTATGCGGTTCGTGAACGTCGATGCCGGGAGGTTCCGCGTCCAGCATCCGATTCAACCATGGGACGCGGGATGCGCTAAGGGCCAGTTTGGGAGCGAGCGTGGCGCCCACGGGCGTAAGCAGCATGGACAGGATGATCGCCGTCAGCAAGTTGTGGGATAGCGTGGCTCCGAGGAGTCCGGTTCCCGAAGCGGTGTTCAAAAGCACGAACGAGAATTCGCCGATCTGGCACAGCGTGGCCGCCGACAGGATCCCTATGCGAAGAGGCAGGCGCAGGATCAGTGCGGTTCCAAGGATGATCGTGAATTTACCCGCGAGGATGATACCGAGAAGCCCGACGGTCGACGCCAGGTGTTCAAGCACATCCGAAATATTCAGCAACATGCCCACGGAAACGAAAAAGAGGCTGGCGAACACTTCGCGCGCAGAGATGAGGTCCGACATCGCCTGGTGGCGAAACTCGCTTCCGGCAACGACCAGTCCTGCCAGAAACGCTCCGAGGGCCAGGGAAATTCCTGCTAACGACAGGGCCCATGCGATTCCGAAGCACACGAAAAATACCGCAAGAATAAAGATATCCCGCTGCCTTGTTCTGGCCACGATTGCAAGCAAACGGGGGACCAGATAGCGGGCTGCGATCAGCACGCCCGCAAGGATGGCCAGCGCAGTCCCGGCCGCAAGCAGGATTTCCTGCGTGGTGCCGCCCCCTCCGGCCAGAATAGGCACGGCCAGGATCATCGGAACCACGCACAAGTCCTGAAAGACAAGCATGCCGACAGCCAGCCGGCCGTGAGGCGCTTCCAGTTCGCCCCGCGTGGAGAGCCCGCGCAGGACCACGGCGGTGCTGGATACGGCGGCGACGCAGCCCAGAAATATCGCAGGCCCCGGCGCCAGACCAAACCAGTTGGCCACTACGGCAGTGCATGCCACTGTGAGGGTTACCTGAATTCCTCCACCCAGTAGCACGGCTCTCCAGAAACGCCGCAGCCGATCAAGCGAGAGTTCGAGACCAATGCCGAAAAGCAGCAGCACGATGCCGATTTCAGCGAGGACTTCAACCTGATGCGTATCGTCCACGAGGCCCAACGCGGTGGGGCCGACCAGGGCGCCCGTCAGAATAAACCCGGCGATCGACGGGACCCCTGCGCGACGCAGAGCCGTGACGACCACAATCGCTGCCCCCAGTACGATGACCAGATCCTTGAGATAGCCGATTTCGGGCATGGGCTTGGGTCTTTTCCTGTGGATGCGACCTGACTCGGCCCGCCCGGCGCTTTCACCGCATCGCAGTGAATAAAGCCGAAGAAAGGGCTCCCCGGGTAGGACTCGAACCTACAACCCTGCGGTTAACAGCCGCATGCTCTACCATTGAGCTACCGAGGAGGGTAGGGGGACACAGAACATGTGCCTGTACCCCGAAAAACGGCCTATTTCATGATAACGCAGGCAAAAGGGACAGGTTCCAAAAGAATCTGCGCAAATGCGCTGCCAAAGCGGTTGCCTGCGCGGAACTTTCGACGAACGAAAGGCATTGATAATCATCCGGGCGCTGGTTGCTGAAATGGCGCGAAACAAGACAAGCAACCAGCAACCAGCGTCGTAGGGCCCAAGTGGCGGAATTGGTAGACGCGCATGATTCAGGGTCATGTGCCCGTTAGGGCGTGGAGGTTCGAGTCCTCTCTTGGGCACCAATACGGAACGCATACGATTACGATAACGCACGCGACGCGCGCGTACTGAGATACGCTGCGTACGCCTCCCCGGAAATGCAACATGAGTCAGGCCATGCGTCAGAGCGAGCAGGGCGCCGGTCCGTCGGTTCTGCGTTTCGACGCCCGGCTCTTTCAGCATCCTCAAACGGCAAAGGCCGGTTCGAAGGTCTTTCTCACCGTTCCAAAGCGGGTCGCCGGGCAATTTCCCTCGGGCGGCGCGACCAGGGTCGAAGGCGTCATGAACGGTCAGCCTTTCCGGGCGCTCATGGAGCCCGACCTATCCGGAGGGCACTGGCTGCATGTGAACAAGGCCATGCGCAGGGGCGCCGGCGCCGACGTGGGCGACACGGTGCAACTCGCTATCCTCGGACCGGAGCCCGAACCGACGCTTGCCGAGGATTTCCGGATCGCCCTTACCGCTTCTCGCGATGCGGAGGCGTTGTGGAAGGACCTCACCCTCCTGGGCCGTCTCGATTGGGTCCGCTGGATCGAAGCAGCCAGGAAGCCCGAGACCCGGCCCCGCCGGATCAGACGGGCTGTCGAACAGCTTTCCTCAGGAGATCGGCGCGCTTGTTGCGTGAATGTCTATGAATTTATGCTGGATCGGATTCGGGAAGATGAGCAGGCCAGGGAATCCTGATCATTCCTCGACCCATTCCGCAAGGAAGACATTCGTGTCGTTCGTGTCCGCGTTGTTCCGGTTCGAGCCGAACGCCAGATAGCGCCCGTCCGGGCTGAATACGGGGAATCCGTCGAACGCCTCGGAGTGCGTGATGCGCGTCAGGCCGGTTCCGTCCGCCCCGATCATATAGATTTCAAACTCCCGTCCGTTCGGGTCCTCGTGGTTGGAACTGAACAGGATGCGCTTCCCGTCGGGATGCCAGTAGGGAGCGAAGTTGGCCCCGCCGAGGTGGGTCACCTGGCGCACGTTCGAGCCGTCCGCATCCATGACGTAAATATCCAGTTCGCCGGGCCGCAGGAGGCCTTGTTCGAGAAGGCGGAGATAGTCGTCCTGTTCCGGCCCCGGTTCGGGGTAATGCGCCCGCCACACGATTTGCGAACCGTCGGGGGAGTAGAAAGCGCCCCCGTCGTACCCGATGCGGTTCGTCAGCCGCTGTACGTCGGAGCCGTCCGGCGCCATCGAGTACAGTTCCAGATCGCCGTCGCGCATGCTCGTGAACACGATCCGGTCCCCGACCGGCGAAAAGGTGGCCTCCGCGTCATAGCCGTCGGTTTCGGTGAGCCGGCGCAGATTGCTGCCGTCCGCATCCGCCGCGAAGATGTCGTAACTCTTGTAGATGGGCCACACGTAGCCTTGCGAGAAATCCGGGACAGGCGGGCAGGCCGGGTCGGCAAGATGCGTGGATGAGTAAAGAATCTGATCCCCCGACGGATAAAAATAGGAACAGGTAGTGCGTCCGTCGCCGGTGCTCACCATGCGGGATTCCCCTGTTTCCAGATTGTCCATGACGTAGATCTGGTCGCACCCGGCGCCCGGTTTGCGGGCCTGGTAGATAAGCGCCGATCCGTCGAACGCCCAGTACGCTTCGGCGTTTTCTCCGCCGGAGGTCAACTGGCGGACATTGCGCAGGTGCGTTTCTCCGGGTTGCGCGTGATCGGTTGCCTGGAGAGCCTCCTGGGCTGCATCTTCTCCGGCGGCGTGCGGCTCGCTATCTGTGCCGCAGGCGGCGAGGAACAGTGCGGCGGCGAAGAAGACGGCGCCCGTGAACAGGGGTGTGGCTATCTGCGTACGACGAGGCAAGAACGTCATGCTTCCGTTACGTGAGAGATTCGTTATGATTTTTTCCCGATATGCGGCTTTTCTTGCGGCGCTGTGCGCGGTCGCTATTGCATGGTCGATCAGCGACCCGGCTTTCGGACAGGTGTTGTGTCCCTCTGTGGCCGAGGTGACGCACGACCTGCCTGCCGATCCGACCGAGGCCATGCGGCACATCCGCTATCTGGCCGACGACCGGCTCGAAGGCCGCGAAGTCGGATCGCGGGGGGCCTGGTGCGCCGGGGAATATATTGCCGGAGAACTGCAAAGCCTCGGACTCACCCCCGCCGGATCCAACCACGGTTTCTTTCACCATTTTTCGGTTCGGAAAGGGGTCCGGGTCGGTTCCGGCAACGCACTGCGCGTGGCGGGGCGAGCATACATGATCGGCTCGGAGTGGGTTCCCCTCGGTTTTTCGGCGAGCGGTCATATGGAGCACGCGCTGGCGTACGGCGGGCACGGGCTGAGCGGAGATGATCCGGCGGACGACGACAGCGGAGCCGGAAAAGACGACGCGCAGGAAGCCGGGGACGAGCACGCCCGCATGGATATTTCCGGCAGGATCGTCGTGGTGGAATGGGGCGACCCCGATGCGCCGCACGGCATGTCGCTCCGGGGCGATTCTCATTTCAAGGCGATGGAGGCATCCGGGCGCGGCGCTGCGGCTCTGCTGGTGCTGGCGCCGGAGGGCATGCGTCTTCCGGATCCTTCCGGCGAAACCCGCGCTGCGTTGTCCATTCCTGTCGTCATGGTTGGCGGAGAGGCCGCCGAACTGGTTCGCACGGCTGCGCAGGAAGGAAGCTCCGCGAGACTCGCTGTGGACATTTCCCCGGAGGAGGCCGAGGCTCGTAACGTGGTGGCCCTGCTGCCCGGCGCCGATCCGGACCGCGCGCGGGAATACATTATCGCAGGCGCTCACTACGATCACCTGGGTTTCGGGGACGACGGCTCGCTGGCGCCCGATTCCCGGGATGTGCACAACGGCGCCGACGACAACGCCAGCGGCGTCGCGGCGGTGATCGAAATCGCCCGGCGGCTGGCCGGCGGGCCGCCTCTTGACCGGGGCGTACTGTTCATGGCCTTTACCGGCGAGGAGAAGGGCCTGTGGGGATCGGCCCGCTTCGTGGCGGAGCCGACCGTGCCGCTGGACGATGCAGCCGCCATGCTCAATTTCGACATGGTGGGCCGGATGCAGGATCGCAGCCTGACCGTTTTCGGAACCGGCACCGCGGAAGAATGGGATGGCGTGCTGGACGACGCCAATGCCGACCTCTCCGAGCCGCTCGCGGTAGCCGGGGTGGCCGACGGGTACGGCCCTTCGGATCATTCCTCGTTCTATGCGGAAGGCATTCCGGTGCTTCATTTTTTCACGAATACCCATGAGGATTATCACCGCCCCTCGGACGACTGGCAGAAGGTCAACGGGGAGGGAGTGGATCTGGTGGTCGAACTGGCAAGCGGGGTCGTGCGCCGGCTTGCAGGCGGAGACGCTGCGGACGCGGTTGCGCTGACTGCCGTGGCGCAGGCGCCTCCCTCGCCGGGCGGCGGCAGTGCTTCCTCGACCAGCGGGTACGGCGCGGCGTATCTGGGGTCCATTCCCGACATGACCCCGCGCGATACGGGGTTGCGGCTCACGGGAGTGCGGGCGGGAAGCCCTGCGGAAGAGGGTGGTCTCCGGGCCGGGGACATCGTGGTGGAATTCGCCGGTAAGCCCATCGCCGATATTTACGCATATACTTATGCGCTGCGCGAGCAATCCCCCGGTGATGTGGTGAAGATTGTCGTGGAGCGGGATGGGGAGGAGGTCACGCTGGAGGTGACGCTGGGCGAGCGGAGGTAGGGTGGCGAGAGGCTTGATTTTTACGCCCGGCTGCTTTCGATCCCGGAGCGGATCATCTTTGCGCGATATTGATTGCAATGCAATCGTTTCGTAAATTTGTGTCGAACAAAACGAAAAAGGCATTGGCATGGCGAGCATCACGATTCGCAATCTGGGCGACGACGTAAAAATGCGCCTTCGCAAGCGGGCGGTCGGGCATGGCCGCTCAATGGAAGCAGAAGCTCGCGCGATTCTGCGCGAGGCGGTCGAGCGCAAACCGGACGCTCGAAGCCTGGCGGACATTATCTGTTCGTATTTTGGCCCGGAAAACGGCGTTGACCTGGATCTGCCGCCAAGGGAACCTGGTCGCGAGCCGCCATCCTTCGATTGAATTGTAATCATGTCTGTGTTGCTGGATACGAATGTCGTGTCCGAATTGCTTCGCAAGTCGCCCGATCCGGTTGCCAGAGCCTGGGTTGACGCTCATCTTTCGGAAGTCCTGTTCTTTTCAGCGGTTGGCGAGGCAGAGTTGCGCTATGGCGCCGCCATTCTGGCGGTCGGTCGGCGGCGCGAATTGCTTGTTTCGAAGATTGAGCGAATGTTGCGGGACGCTTTCGCAAGCCGGATTCTTCCGTTCGACAGCGCTGCGGCCTGCGCCTATGCGGATATTGCCGCCATGCGCCGTTTGGCCGGCCGTCCCGTCTCGCCCCCGGATTGCCAGATCGCCGCCATTGCCCGCTCTCGCAGTATGGCCGTGGCGACGAGGAACGTTCGGGACTTCGACGACATGGGAATCGAAGTCATTAATCCCTGGACGGGCGCATAAGCGAATAAATCACGGCGCGAACTCGTGTGCCGCCGGCAGTTGCACAGCGTCCGTAACGTTCGAATCCGGATGACGGCAGATGTTGACCGCGCCCGCTTTTTTCACAGTACATTCATGCTTCAGGGCAGCCCCGGATGCGTTATGTATTTATATTTAGACTTAATCTAAAGATGCTTTTATTCAAGGATACGCTGATTAAGTCCGCAAAGCCCAAAAGGTCCTTAAATTAGGGTGCCCTGAAATCAGAAGCCTGCCCAATCTGCCCTCTTCCCGTAGCATTATGATCTGGAAAACAGAACGCGTCTCGACTATATGCGCTGCCCTCGCCATACTCTGGACGGTTAGCGGCTGGACGCAAACAACGCCCCGCCCGTACGAACAAGCAACGGAGCCTGCCGGGGATAGTCTCGGAGTACTGATTATGGCGCACGGCGGCGGCCCGGAATGGAACAAGCAGGTGGACGCTTCCATCGACGGACTCCGTGATCGCTTGTCCGTATCCCTGGCGTTCGGCATGGCGAATCCTGAAACGCTGCAAGCCTCGCTGGATTCGCTCCGCAATCACGGCGCAAGCACGGTGGCGGTGGTGCGGCTGTTTATTTCAGGGGACGCCTTCCTGCACCAGACCGAGTTTCTGTTCGGACTGCGGTCCGACCCGCCGGAACAGGCGATCATGGGACATCACATGATGGACGGCTCCCACCTCAAACCCCTTAAGGTGGACAGCCGCATTCTGCTGGATCGCCAGGGGATGGCGGGGTCCAGCGAAGCGGCCCGCATTCTGCTGGCTCGCGCAAACGAGAACGCATCCAGCCCGGAAGAAACCGGGGTAATGCTTATTGCGCACGGCATGGGTTCCGAAGACGATAACAACCGGTTGCTGAATTCCATGCAGGATGCGGCGCAAGCGCTCCGGTCCGCGAACTACGCGGAGGTACACATCGCAACGCTTCGGGAAGACTGGGCCGAACCGAGGGTCGACGCGGAACAGCGCATCAGGGCCACGGTGGCGGAAATGGCGGAACGCCGGGACCATGTGGTAGTGATCCCTTACCGCATATCCGGATTCGGTCCCTATGGCGATGTGCTTGACGGGCTGGAGTACGTACCTGCCGACGGACTGCTCCCGCACCATCTGGTTACGGAATGGATCGCCTCCCGCGCCGCGGCCAATTTCTGCTCGGCGGGTTTGGCGTCCCCCCTTGGATCGTGCGGAATGCCGTAACGTTTTCTACTTCCCCCGAAAAGCTCCGCCAACCTTCACGCCGAGGCCGCCGTCGATGCGGAAAGCCTGTCCTGTGATGAAGCTGGCTTCGTCGCTTGCCAGATAGGCGATCAGATGGGCGATTTCGCTGGGCTCGGCTATTCGGTTCAGGAGGTGCATGCCCCGGATTTCTTCCATCATGGCTTCCGGATCGCCGGACTGGTCCGCCGCCCATTGCAGGAGCGGCGTACCCACGCTCCCCGGACACACCGCGGACGAGCGGACGTTGTACGGCGCGTAATCCACGGCGATGCTGCGCGTAAGACCAAGCATGGCGGCCTTGCTGGTGGCGTAAGCGGCCACATGCTCCTCGCTCATCAGCGCCTGCACGCTCGACACATTCACGATCACCCCATTCCGTTGCGCGGTCATGCCCGGAAGCGCCTGCCTTGCGCACAGAAAGGCCCCCTTCACATTGACGGCCAGCACGCGGTCCCACTCTTCCTCGGTTGTTTCCTCGACCGTGCCGTATGTCTGGACCGCCGCATTGTTGACGAGTACGTCGATGCGTTCGAACCGGTCGAGCGCCTGCTGGAAGGCTCGCTCCACCTGATCCGCTTTCGATACGTCGCACTGGATGCAGAAGCGGTTTTCCGCATTCTCTTTCCGGGCCGGGGCCACGTCCAGGCAGGCCACGCGGGCGCCTTTTTCAAGAAAGAGTTCCGTTGTAGCGGCCCCGATGCCCTGGGCGGCCCCGGTGACGACAACGATTTTTCCGTCGAACGACATATTTGCAGAAGGTATTTGCGCGGAGAATATGGCTGCCCCGTAAAAAATAACGGCGAGTGCATTATACTACTGCAGGATATTCTGATCAAAACCGTATTTTGGATATTGCGTTGACGATTTGGCGCCAAGGGACTGCAATTGAGGCGTGATTTTGATTCGTACGCAAGGCTGCAAGGTCGATGGGGCCGCGTTTGGGCGTTCCGGAAGCCTTCGCGCCAGGACAAGCAAGACAATGGACAAAAGAACCTTTTTGAAAACCTGTTCCGCCCTTGTGGCGGGCGGTATTCTTTCTCCGCTGGCCTCCTGCAGGCCGGAAGAAGTCGCTACCCTTCCGCCCCGGACGAATTGGGCGGGCAACCTCACTTATTCTACGGACCGGTTGCACCTGCCGCAGACGGTTGCCGAAGCGCAGGACCTCGTGAGGAACGCGCCCAGGCTCCGACCGCTCGGTTCGCGCCATTGCTTCAACGCGATTGCGGACAGCACCGAGGCGCAAATATCCCTTGAGCATCTCAACCGGGTAGTGCATCTCGACGAGGAGGCGAACAGGGTGACAGTGGGGGCCGGCATGCGCTACGGCGATCTTGCTCCTTACCTTCAGGAAAGAGGGTATGCCTTGCACAATCTGGCTTCCCTGCCGCACATTTCCGTGGCGGGCGCCTGTGCTACGGCCACCCACGGTTCCGGCGTGGCGAACGGGAATCTGGCCACGGCGGTCGCTGCAATCACGTTCATTGATGCGAACGGCGATCTCGTTACCCTTTCCCGCGAGGAGGACGGCGAACGATTCGCCGGAGCGGTCGTGGGGCTCGGCGGACTCGGCGTGGTTACGGAGGTTACGCTGGATATCCAGCCCGCCTTCGACATGATCCAGCATGTCTACCTCGACCTCCCGGTGGCCTCGCTGGACGAACATTTCGATGAAATCATGTCGAGCGGCTACAGCGTCAGCCTGTTCACGGACTGGCGAACGGACTGGGTGAACCAGGTCTGGATCAAGCGGGTAGCGGGGGACGATGCGTTCGAGGCGGAACCGACATTTTTCGGCGCCAACCTGGCGGACAGGAATGTGCATCCGATTATAGAACTCTCGGCGGTGAACTGCACGGAGCAGATGGGCGTCCCCGGTCCCTGGTGCGAGCGGCTGCCGCATTTTCGGATGGATTTTACCCCGAGCAGCGGCAAGGAATTGCAAAGCGAATACTTTGTCCCCATGGAGCATGCGCGGGACGCGGCGAGAGTCTTTCAGGGAATGGGGGACCGGTTCGGGTCGCTCCTGATGATATCGGAAGTGCGCACCATCGCCCGCGACGATTTGTGGATGAGTATGTGCTTCGATCGGCCCAGCGTCGCTTTTCACTGCACCTGGGAGCAGGACTGGGATGCGCTCCGGGAACTCCTTCCTGTGATCGAAGACGCGCTTGACCCCTTCGGAGCGCGTCCGCATTGGGGAAAACTGTTCACGATGGCGCCGGACCGGCTGCAATCGCGATACGAAAAGGTCTCCGCCTTCAGGGAATTGCTCCGGGAATACGACCCGGACGGCAAATTCCGCAACGCGTTCGTACAGGAGAATCTGTTCGGCGGTTGAGCAAGGCGCAGGACGGCTGAACACGTAGCGCACCGGGCCAGGCCGGAATATCTGCATGGAGATTCTGCATAATCAGAGTACCCTGTAAATTCACAAAAATGCACCCAAACATGCCCTATTTTAGATTAAGTCTAAATAAAAACATCGCCGGCGTCACCGGTCAAACCTGTTCTCCATGAGGCCCCTTCGCCTTTTTGTCGCGTTCGCCATAGCGATTCCTCTGGTTTCGGCGACGGCGCGCGCCCAGCAAGTTCCAGCCGATTCCGTGAAAGCGGATTCGTCCCGCGTCGTAGAGATGACGCCTATCGTCGTGACCGCGACGCGTTCCGAGAAGGCGCTCGAGGATGTGGCGGCGCCCACTACGGTCGTTCTGGCCGAAACCATGCGGATGCAGGGGGCCCTGCGGTTGGAGGACGTGCTTGTAACGGTTCCCGGACTTGCCCTCTTCGAAGACCATGGCGCCGGGTTGCAGGTGCAGGGTTTTTCGCCGGAATACACGCTTATTCTTCTGGACGGCGAACCGGTCATCGGGCGGACGGCGGGCACCCTCGACCTCAACAGATTGACCGTGCAGGGCCTGGACAGGGTCGAAATCGTGCGCGGCCCGTCGTCGTCGCTCTATGGAAGCGAAGCGCTTGCGGGCGTCGTCAATCTTGTCACGGCGCCTGCGGCCGAAGGTTTTCGCGGCGCGCTCGGCGGTCGGTTCGGTTCGTTCGGCACGACGGACCTTACGGCCGAAATCGAAGCCGGACGCGAGCGGGCGGGCGTACGCCTGCTTGTCGATCGCTATGTTTCGGCGGGTTACGATCTGACGCCTGCATCTTTCGGGGCCACCAGCCCTGCTTTCACCGACTGGACGGCCGATTGGCGCAGCCGCCTTGCGCTTTCGGATCGCGTGCTGCTCCGGCTCGGAGCCCGGGCGACCGCAGAGAATCAGGAAGGGGCATTCGCTCTGAACGACGATGGCGTCGAAGTACGCTACGACGACGAGGGACGCCGCGTCGACTGGAGCCTGCACCCGGAAGCCCGGATTCGGCTCTCGGATCGTTTACGGCTCACAACGACGCTCTACGGCGCGCGCTACCAGGCCGAGACCCGCTATCGCCGTCAGCGCGACGGGGCGCTCACCTATGAGGACGATTTTGACCAGTACTATCTGAAGGCCGAAACCCAATTCGACGCAGTCTGGAACGGGCGTCATCTCACGAGCCTGGGCGGGGGCATGGTGCGGGAACGCCTCGGCGGCTCCCGCTACGGACCGGACGCCGAGGGCGAACGTCCGGCGGCGAACCAGGCCTATGTCTTCGCCCGGCATGAATGGCTTCCGTTGCGGCTTTTCGAGGTGAGCGCAAGCGCCCGCTTCGACGCCCATTCGGACTACGCCGCGCGGCTGACGCCGAAGATCGCCCTCCTTGTGCGTCCGACGGATAACCTGCGCTTTCGCGCGAGCGTGGGCAGCGGTTTCAAGGCGCCGGCCTTTCGGCAGTTTTACCTCGCTTTCACCAATGCTGCGACTGGATACTCCGTCTTTGGCGCCACCCGTGTGCAGGAAGGAGTAGCGCAGTTGCAGGCGGAGGGAGCGATCGACCATCTTTTTTTCGATCCTGCTGCGCTTGAGGAGATTCGGGCCGAAAGTTCCGTTGCGGTCAACATAGGCGGTTCGTTCGATCCGTTCCCCCGGCTGGCTTTTTCGGTCAATGCCTTCCACAACAACGTGCGCGATCTCATCGAGGCCCAGCCGATCGCGCAAAAAACGAACGGAGGGTTCGTTTTCGGCTATTTCAACCTCGCGCGGATCTACACAAGGGGCGTCGAGGCGGATGCGACCATCCGGGCGGTCGCAGGCCGACGGAGCCGGCTCGATATCGCCTTCGGCTATCAGTTTCTCCAGGCGCGAGACCGCGAGGTGGTCGAAGCGCTGGAAACCGGCACCGTGTTCGGACGCGACCCGTCCGGGCGGGAGTACCGTCTTGGCCCGGGCGACTACGGCGGGATGTTCGGGCGCTCGCCGCATAAGGCGACATTCCGCGCGACGTATTCGCACGCGCCGTTTGGCCTTACCGCCAGCATTCGGGGACGCTGGCGCAGCCGTTACGGGTACCGCGACCTCGACGGCAACGCGCTGGCCAACCGCGACGATGAATTCGTAACGCCCTACGCCATTTTCGACGCCACCGTTACAAAGACCGTCCCGGCTCCGGGTTCGGCCGACGCGGAGATCCAGCTTGGCGTGGATAATGCGCTCGACATTACGCGCCCGACCCTCTTGCCGTCGCTTCCCGGACGGCGGCTTTACGCCGCGCTCCGTCTCACGCTATGACGCCGCCAACCCTGAACCCCCAACCGTCCTTACCATGAAAGCGCCTGTTATTTTCTCTGTATTCTTCGGGCTTGCTTTTCTGCTCGCCGCTTGCGACAGCGCCGACCCCGAACCGGAACCGGTCCTTCTCAATGTGAAAGTGGCTGAGAACATCCCTGCAGATCCGGCTTCGGGCCGCGACCCCGACACGGGCGTCTCGATCAGCAACAACCTGTTTACGCTATACGACCTCGAAGCGGGTTCGATACTTATTCCCTCGTCTCAGACGGACGCCGCCACCCGGCAGCGCGATTCCACATCGACAGCGTGGGATATCGGATTCAAGGGCACGACGATTATTTTCAACGGCGGCGTGAGCGGGCCGGGCGAAGCGGCGGCCCAACTGCTTGCGCAACCCTTCGCCGAGGTTATCGAAGCGCCGGAAGGGGGCTATATCGCCGACGGAGAGAATACGTCCTGTCCAGAGGTTTCCACGCCCGTCGGTCCCGTTCCCGGCTCGCCCTACGCCATCTGCATGGGCTCGGACAACGGCTGGTACAACTATAATCCCGGGACCATGCTGCTTTTGCCTGTTCCGGGCCGCACGATCGCGCTCAGGACAGCAAGCGGCAACTACGCGAAAATACGGATTCTGAGTTACTATCAGAACAATCCGGATCCCCCCGACGCTTCGGTTCCGTCCCGGTATTATACGTTCGAGTACGTACTCCAGCCCGACGGTTCCCGGGATCTGACCTCGGAATAAGGGAAACGGGTCGCCGGGCGTCCGGCTCCATAGCGTCCGTACGCCGCAGGCGCGCCCCTTGCAGGTTTCTGAACTTTTTGGACTTAGTCAGAGTATCCTTGGGGTTGGGCTTTCCGGGTTTTCTTTGATAGCCCCCCGAACCGGCGGGTTTTCCGTCGCGTTCGGTTCTTTTTTCTAACCAACCTTAACGGATCTGCATTATGAAGTCTTCCCGATTCCTGTGCCTGTTCTCCCTTCTGGCGCTCATGCTCGCCGCGTGCGGCGGCGGCGCCTCTGACGGCGGCGACGCCGCTGCCGAGAGCGATATGACCGCTGCCGAGAGTGATATGGCTTCTGCCGAAAGCGATATGGATGTCGTTGAAATCGTTCTCCGTCCTGACGGCGATACGATAGCTTTTGACGAGAACTCGACCTCGTTTACCGTCCAGGCCGGACAGACGGTCAATCTGACCCTGGAGAATGTGGCGACCCTTGCCGTCATGTTGCACAATGTCGTCATACTTTCGTCAAACGAAGACGATGTGGCCAACCGCGTAGGGATGGCGGGCATCGCTGCGGGCGAGGCGAATGCATTCGTTTCGGACGATGCGGCGATTCTGGCGGCCACGCCGCTTGCGCAGCCTGGCGAGACCGTGCAGGTTACGTTCGAGGCGCCCTCGGAACCGGGTACCTATCGGTATATCTGCACCTATATCGGGCACCACACCCTGATGCAGGGTACGATGGTCGTAACCTGATCGGACGGATCGGACTGGAGCGCACCGCTCTTTCGGGAGCGGGAATATGTGGAATATGCAAGGGGTGCGCTGATCGAAGCCAACTTGATCAGCGTATTCTTATATTCATGGCGCCGTCCTGCGCCTGAAAGTCTGTTCGGGAAGATGTCTTGCGCCGGGGACTGCGCTGTATCCTTGCATGTTCGCGGCGCGGGCGCCTGTTTGCTGTTCGCGTTCGGCGGCAATGGACATTTCGGTCGAGCGAAACCGGAAATGGCGCATTATTCCGGTATTTGGCACGGATATTGTTCCTGAATTATGGTACAGCAAACAGAGCCGTTCGGTATATTCCGGGGCGCGAAGCACGGGAAGCCGGAAAAGAGCCGTGCGGCGCCGCAAAGGATTCATGAACATAGCCACGGAGGCAACGACATGAGAACGTACGCAACCATTCCCCTTTTCTTCGTGCTTGCTATGCTGGTTTCCGGTTGCATCAGCATAAACCATACGATGCTGGATACGGGGCAGCGGCACGCCCCTGTGCCGGGTCCCGAAGTACAGGTGTTTTTCGAATCGGACGATCTGCCGGAGCATACGCGCGTTGCGCTGCTTTACGGCAAGACCTTCGAAAACATCACCACCGAGAGCAAATTGATCAACAGGCTCCGCGCAGCCGCGGGCGAACTCGGAGCAAACGGGGTCGTGTTGCTGGGTCGGACAGACCTGGGCGGGGAGATCAGAGTATCCGGCGACGCCTTGATTGGTTATGGCGAGTCTGGGCGGCGCGGGCAGGCGCTGGCCATACGGGTGCATTAGGCTTGCGCGTTGGGCGTGCGCGCGGCGTTTGCATCCGGCAAATTACCCCGCTGAGTGTTTTTACTCAGTGGGGTAATTGTGTTTTTGGGGTTTCCTGTTCGCTCCTCATTCGGTCAGCAGGATGCGGATTACGACGCCGCCCATGGCGTCCCCGAGCTCGAAATCGTTGCGCGGACTGTCCTTGTGCGCATTGTGGCATGCGATGCACGCGGGCGAGACCGCTACGTCGGCGTATACGGCGGTGAAATACTCCGCGTCGCCAAGCGTTTCCCGGGCATAGAACGGGGCGGAGGGATTGTTGGCCACGCTGTCGAGGCCTGCGATTTCCGCTTCGGTCCTTGGCTCGTTCTGCTTGTTGACGGGCCATTTGGAAATCAGCGAGTAGCTGAAGGCGTCGGTTTTGGTCGCCGCCATTTCCGAACCCATGCGAAACATCTGGGCGGGGAGCGGCAAGGCCTTGTCGTCTTGCCAGTGTTCGCTGGCGAGAATGACTTCCTCCTGATCCTGCAGGCGATGGACTACCGCGCGCGCATAGACGGTGCGGTCGGATTCCAGGACGGCGTGCAAGGCGTCCGCCATGGCCTGCGGGGAGATACTGCCTGTTTCCTCCTTGCTTCGGGAGGATTCGTCGCCGCAGCCGGCAAGCCCGGCAACGAGGATCCCGGCAACGATCAGCCGGGCGCGGGGATTCGAAAGCAGGCGGGTCATGGTTGTTTGCGTTGCGTTTTGAATGTGCTGGAAAGGTCAGGGCGTTCGGGAAAGCGCCATGTCGATGCTCCGGACATGGCCTGACGGCATGCCGGAGAAGTTGTTTCGAATCAGTTCCGGGTCCGCCAGCGCGTCTATGGACAGTGCGAGCGAATGGCAGGTCATGCAGACTTCGCGAATCATTTTCTCGTTAGGCCTGAGATTGGCGTTCTGATTGTGCTGCACGACGATTCTGTCTTCGCCGCCGATGAGGCGTTCTTCTCTCGGCAGGTGGCAGGATGCGCAGCTCACCCCGCTTCCCGGCGCGCCGTCGCCGGACATTTCCAGTTCCCATAACCGGGCGTGGGGAGAATCGGCATAGGCGTTGGAGTGTTCGTCGGCATGGCAGGAAAGGCATGCATCCGTTGCCGCTTCCCGGACATTTACCGTATGTACGTTGTGGCAGGTTCCGCAATCCAGCGTTTCGTCCAGCGCATCCGGATGCATCGGGAGGCGCGCCATAGCGGGGGACGTCGGATCGAGATCGACGGCCCAGCGCATGCCGTGCCTGCCTTCGGTAAAGCCCTGATATTCCAGTTCGTGGCAGGCGCTGCACGCCGTGCGCGGGGGATGATCGGACCAGGGAGCGTCTGTTGCGGCGTGGCAATCCGAGCAGGAGACGCCCCCGGCGGCGTGCGCAGAGTTTGCCCAGTCCGCAATCAGTTCGGGGCGGGACGAGGCGGGAGGGCTGTCGGCGTCGGCGGCCCCGAGCGGGCCCGCGTCGTGCGTTTCCCTGGAAATCCAGGCGTTTCTTTGCGGCCATGCGGCGGCGAAGGTCGCCGGTTCCGCCTCGCCGTGTCGGACGAGGAAGTCTTCGTAGAGCGCCCGGTTGTCGTGGTAATTGTGGCATCCCGCCGAGCCGCAGGAATCGAACGCCAGGTCCTTGTGCGTGGGCCGTTCGTCCGCCACGTCGGCGTGACACGAGCGGCAGAAGTCTTCGGGAAGCGTTACGCCCATGGCTCCGGTGATTTCGGGGCGGTGTTCGACATGGCAGGTTGCGCATTGGCGCGCATCCAGCAGGGCAAGGTCGTCGGCGTAGCGCGGATCGGTAAATTTCTCCTCGCCATGCGAATCCTCGGCGGACTGGAGATCGGCTTGATGGCAGGCAAGGCAGGCGTTCTGGCGTACGCCCCGGAACGGAGTGTGGCAGGCGTTGCAGGCGCCTTCGATCTGGTGATGACCGCTTGTGGTTTCGCCGGGCAGCAGCATGCCGCGGTCTTTGCCGAACATGTTGAACGCCATGTAGGCGGCAATGCCCATAGTCGTTACGATCCAGACTGGCGTGAGATGCCTGTGGCGCATGGGATCAGAAGTAGTAGACTGCCAGAATATGAAAGACGATCAGCACGGGCAAGGGCCAGACTGCGATCGCATGCAGCCAGAAGCCCAGTCGGGTATGGCGGCGGCCCATGCCTGCCGCCGCGGCGCCGCCGAATATGCTGGCGGCCAGAAAAGAGATCGTCAGGATCTGGTTCAATCCGGATCCGACGCGCAGGCCCGTGTGCGCGACGAGCGCGATCAACGCCAGTACGCCGACGGCGCCGTGCCCGAGGCGCCACCATGCGATGTTCCCCCATCGGGCGCGTCTCCATCGCTTGCGCAAGGAAAATCCGGCTGCAATCAGCGCGCAGCCCAATAGTACGAATCCGGTAGCCCACCGCCACCCGCCGTTCCGGTACAGGGTATCCCATATTCCCTGGTCGAGGACGCTGTCGGCGAGCGGAATCGGCGGCCCGAACGCGATCGTCAGGGCCAGTGCGACGGCGATGGCCGCCGTAACGAGCAGCCCGGCGCGTTTCCGGCCTTCGGCGGGCGCTTCCGCGTCTCCGGTCAGTTCTGCAAGAAGCGGCCTGCAGGAACCGCAAACCGTCGAAGCTCCCGTACGTTCGGCGAGGGTTTCCACGGATGCGCAGCCCTGTGCAATGGCTGCGTTCAGGGCGCCGCGCGTAATTTCCATGCAGTTGCAGACGATGGCGGAAGAGGGCCATTCGGCCGGCGGCGTATGCGCGGAACGGCGGGAAAGCGCGCCTGTCCGACGGAACCTGCTCAACTGTCCTTGCCGGATACGACGGCGCTTTCGGATGAAATCCTGGACGAATCCGCGTTCCGGCCAGGCGTCGACGGAAGAGGCGGCGACGATGCGGTTCCGCCATACGGTAATCTGTCGATACGCGCCGCGCTCGTTCCAGCGGATTCGTTCTCCGGGCTGATCCTGATTGCCCATCGCCCATACGTCTGCATCCATGAGCCTCAGCCGGATCGCCGGGGTATAGCCGGAAAATCGCTTTTCGCGGCCCGCCAGAATTTCGGCGAGGGTTTCGGCCATGCGGTACCCCGGGGCTATCAGGCCGTACAGGGCGTCCCGATGCCTTGCGCATTCGCCTATGGCGTAAATAGCCGGATCGGTGGTGCGGAGCGTATCGTCCACAACGACGCCCCCGAATGCAGACTCCACCGCAAGCCCTGCGTCTTGAGCCAACTCGTCTCTCGGCTGAATTCCGGTAGCCATCACGATCATGTCGGCGGTCAGGGGTTCGTCCAGACGCTGCACGAAAAGGCGCAGCCGATCGCCCTCGGGTTCTATCCGCCGGGCAAGGACAGAGGCGATGGCGCGTATGTCCATCTTGCGGATTTTGTCGTTCAGCGCGGCGGCTCCGGTTTCGTCGAGGTGTCCGCACATGAGATAGGGCGCCGCCTCGAGAATGACGATTTCCAGGCCCAGGCGGCGAAGCGCTGCGGCTATTTCGAGTCCGAGAGGTCCGCCGCCGATCACGATGGCGTCGCGCGCCTGCTCCGCTCGCCGACCGATGCGGCGCAGGTCGTCGATCGTGCGGTATGCGAAAACGTTTTCGGCGTTCGCTCCTTCGATCGGCGGAACGAAAGGGGCAGAACCCGTAGACAGGACAAGGCGGTCATACCCGATTCGTTCGCCGTCCGCAAGCCGAACCGTACGATGCGCGCGGTCTATGGAAGTTGCGGCGTTGCCGGAGACAACCCGAATGCCTGCGGCCTCTGCCCATGCGGGCGGTCCCAGCGTGAGGCGTTGCGCGTCCCGGTGCTCCAGCCACTCGGTAAGATGGACCCGGTCGTACGCCGGATACGCCTCTTCCCCGATGATGGTGACGTCGTAGCGTTTCAGGGCGTTCAGCGCCTGCATACGCTCGATCAGTTTGTATGCGGTCATGCCGAACCCGACCACAACCAGCCGGCAGGCAAGATTATCCGGCTCTATTGCTTCCGGAGGGTTATGGGGTTGCGGGGTTTGCATACGATTTTTCTATCGGGAATCGCCTGCGAATCGCCTACGGTTCGCCTACGGTTCGCCTACGAATCGCCTACGGTTCGCCTACGGTTCGCCTGCGAATCGCAGGCGAATCGCGCCATAATCGCGCCATAATCGCGCCATAATCGCGCCATAATCGCGCCATAATCGCGCCGGAATCGCGCCATAATCGCGCCATAATCGCGCCGGAATCGCGCCATAATCGCGCCATAATCGCGCCATAATCGCGCCGGAATTTCCTATTGTCTGCTTTTGAGCGTCCAATAGGCGCCGCGTCCGCGACCGCGTAATTCGACCAAGCCCAGTTCGCGCAGTATCCCCAACTCTCTCTGGATCGTCCTGGTTGCTGCCCTAATGCGCAAATTATGTTGAATTAACGCACGGGACATGCCCGAGTCCGCGAGAACGCGCAACAGGTCTTTCTGAAGTTCGCTCAAATCATGTGTCACGCGACTCGGCGGGGTATAATGCGCTGGGCGAAAACGGACAACGACAGCCCCAGGTTGTTCTTCGAAATCGGGCATGGCAAGGCCGGCTTTTTCCATAAGCTCTCCCATTTTGAGCGTACCCCGGCCCCAAAGTTCAACCAGGCCTCGACGAAAGAAAACTTCGGCAATCAGCGGATTCCATCGCAATGAGGCATGCTGCCGAAGCAGATCCTTCGGGGTAAGCCCGAAACGCAAGCGCCCGGTATTGGATATTTCCAGTCGATCATCGTAAATGGCGAGGCCGAGGGAACCGCTGGCGGAAGCGTAATCCCGGTGGCAAATGGCATTGGCCAAGGCTTCGCGCAATGCTTCGAGCGGGTAGAGCGGATCGTCAACCCGTTCGTACAAATTGGGCATGATGCGACCAGCGATTGGAAGGTGTTGGCGCAAAAAGCGCTGCGCCTCCATAAAAAGATCGAACGCGTGTCCGTACACCTGTTTGTTATCTTCGAATGCGTCCTTCGTCGTGTCTCGAAAGCGAGCCATCCGGAGCAGGCACTGCGGGTAATACGGCAGCATGCGATCCTGTTTGCCGAAAAGCGCAACCGCCGCATTCAGAAGTTGCCCATCGCGCATTACGCCGAAGCCGGTCAACAGCGTCTCCATGTCTTGCGTACCTGGATCGTCCATACGCCCGCGTTGAATGGCGGCGTTCACGGAGCGAATTACTTCAGCATAGTCAATGTCATCCAGGCCGAACTCGCGGGCAGGTATCAACTCCCAACGCTGCCTTGAATGCATGCGTTCTTCCAGCAACTGCTCGTATCGCTCCTGTGGCATACGCCTGGTCGTAGGTCCCTCGCGCACATAGGCACGCCCGTCATACGCGTATGGGATGCTTTCGCCTCGCGGCGTCGAAACGACGATAACGCTTCGCGCATTGTCAAGCGGCACTACATCCGGCCGAAGCAGCGCATATGGCTCTATGCGTCTCAGCGCATTGGCGATTTTCGTCCGCGTGTTAGCCGATACTTCCTGTCCCGTGACATTGCCAGTATCGCCCACGCCCAGCAATACGACGCCGCCATAACCATTGAGCATGGCGCAAACGGTTCTTGCTGCTGCTTCGAGTTCACCAGTGGATTTCTTGAATTCCACGCCTTCCGATTCTCCGCTGGCGGCAATATCCCTCACATCCTCAATCGTCATGAAAATCACCCCAAGTGCAAAAACGGAGAAAACCGGTCAAGGCCATCGCGTATCGCGCCATGGCGGGCTGAACGCACAGAATACGCTAATGGAGGTTATCTTGTCAAGAGGGGGCAAAGGGGCTGCAAACGGTGCAGGGATTTGGATTTTCGGGACGAAGCACTCGCTTTTGAGCGGTCCAATAGGCGCCGCGTTCGCCTCCGTACAATGCTACTATGAGTTATGTATCCAGGCGGGGTAAAAATTTTACATTACGCTATTGAGTAATTTTACTCAATAGCGTAATTTAAGAATATGAACTCATTCCAGCGCACACAAGTCAGTACCCTTGTCCGGCGGCTGGGCGAAGAGCCTCGTCAGATCATTGCTCTGTTCGGGCCGCGCCAGGTTGGCAAGACCACCATTGTGCAGCAGGCGCTTGGGCAGGTTCCCTGTGAATACCTCTATTGCGCTGTGGACGAACCCTATTCTTCAACTCCTCGTCCTCCCTTCGATGCGACCGAGACCACCTCTCCTATGCCCACGGCTCAGAAGGATAAGACCTGGCTTGTGCGTAGCTGGGAATATGCCCGGCGCGAGGCGGGACGATCAGGAAAATTCGTTCTGGCGTTGGACGAGATTCAGAAGATTAAAGGCTGGTCGGAAACGGTCAAGGGGTTGTGGGATGCTGACCGGGCCAGCGGCTGTCCCCTGCATGTGGTCATTCTTGGTTCGGCTCCGCTACTCATGCAATCGGGGTTGAGCGAGAGTCTTGCCGGGCGCTTCGAATCCATTCATGTGAGACACTGGTCTTTCGCTGAAATGGCCAGAGCCTTCGACTTCGATCTGGATACGTACCTCTATTTCGGGGGATATCCGGGAGCGGCGCCCTTCGTTCGGGAGCCGGACCGGTGGCGGGGCTACGTTCCCGGCTCGCTTGTTGAACCAACTATTAAGCGAGACCTTCTCGACATGACTCGCGTGGACAAGCCCGCGTTGCTCAAGCGGCTCTTCGAACTGGGCGCTGCGTATTCCGGGGAGATTCTGTCCTACAACAAGATGCTGGGACAGCTTCAGGACGCCGGCAACACGACCACGCTGGCGCGCTATCTCGATTTGTTGTCGAGCGCCGGGTTGCTCGCCGGACTGCCGAAGTATTCGAATCGGCCACATCTGGGTAAGGCTTCCAGTCCCAAGTTCAACGTGCTCAACACCGCCCTGATGACGGCTGATTCGGGATATTCTTTCGACGAGGCGCAGGCGGACCGGACGTATTGGGGGCGCATTGTCGAGAGCGCCGTTGGCGCGCACCTGTTCAATACCGCGGCGTCCGACATCAAGGTTCATTATTGGCGCGAGGGCGATTTTGAAGTGGATTTCGTTTTGCAAAAAGGCAAGCGCGTTTTCCCCATAGAGGTCAAGAGCGGTTTGCACAGGGGGGCTTTGCGCGGCATGGATAAATTCGTGGCGCGTTTTAGTCCGTCTGGATCGCTGCTTGTTGGAGAGGGGGGCATCCCGCTTAATGAATTTCTCTCGGCGCCCGCCGGACATTGGTTCGAGGAGGCGTTGCTATGATTGTCTCCCGCACATGCACCGAACTTCGGGAAGGGAACGGCGAACGGCGCCAGGAGGCGGTTACCAAGCCTCTTGAGACGTTCCGTTCGGTTCCGGCTTATGTGTTGCTTGGGGATCCCGGCGCAGGTAAATCAACTGCGTTTGATATGGAGCGAGCGGCGCTTGGGGAGAAAGCTGTCTTGATTTCGGCTCGCGACTTTCGAGCCTTCGATCCCCAAAACCGTCCCGAATGGCAGGATAAGACACTTTTTATCGATGGCCTCGATGAGGTCCGGGCTGGTTCGTCGGATGCGCGTACTCCGTTCGACGAGATTCGCTTCCGTCTCGATGCGTTGGGCAAGCCGCGTTTTCGCCTGTCTTGTCGGGAAGCGGACTGGCTTGGAGCAAATGATCGTGAGCGCTTGAAGACCGTTTCGCCGGATTCCGCCGTGAAGGCGCTGCGACTTGATCCCCTGACGTATTCGGATATCGTTTCGATTCTGGATAACCGTCAGGATGTTGCCGACGCCAGAGATTTCATTTTTGAGGCTCGCGAGCGGGACGTAGCTGGATTTCTGGAGAATCCGCAGACACTTGAACTGCTTGCCGAGGTTGTTGGCGCGTACGGGGAGTGGCCGATAAGCCGGAAGGAACTCTTCGGAAAGGCGTGTGGCAGGATGGTCCGTGAGCACAACGAAGAGCATCAGGCGGCGCAAGCGTTATGCAACCCGCCTGACCCTGACCAGCTTCTCGACGCCGCCGGACGGCTCTGCGCCGTGCAATTGATTTCGGGCGCTGCCGGGTGGACATTGCATGGCGAGGGAAACGATGCGTATCCCGAACTGGAAAAGTGCCGGGGATATACCTTTGAAGCGCTTCGATCTGTACTTGGCGCGAAATTGTTCAAGGCTGCATCCGACGATAACCGTTTTATCCCGATTCATCGTCACATCGCTGAATTTCTTGCGGCGCGATATCTTGCCGGCGTTATTCAAGAAGGCGTACCTGCCCGCCGTATAATCGCGCTTATTAACGGAAGGGATGGCATAGTAGTAACGGAAATGCGGGGGCTTTCTGCCTGGCTTGCTGCGCATAGCAACGATGCCCGCGCGTACCTGATTGAGCAGGACCCGGTTGGCGTCGGGCTATACGGGGATATCAGCACGTTCTTTCGCGATGAGAAACGCACGTTGCTGTATTCCCTGAAAAGCGAGACATCGCGGCTCGATTTTTCCGAATCGAGAGAGGCGGCGGCCTTTCGTGGACTTGCCACGCAGGATATGGAATCCGTTCTCAAGGATATTTTGACTGATTCTGACCGGGGAGAAGAACATCAAAAGGTCGTCGATCTGGTGGTGCGCGTTTTGCAGGCGGGCGAACGGTTTCCAGACCTTTCCGAACTTCTGTTCGAAATCGTTCGGGACGACACGCGGTGGCCGCGGGTTCGTTATGCTGCCCTTGATGCCTTTCTCTATAATGCGCCAGACGACGGGGAACAGGTTAGGCAATTAAAAGTGCTGCTGGAAGATATTCAAAACGGGAGCGTTGCCGATCCGATTCAGGAACTTCTTGGTGGATCGCTGACGCATTTATATCCCCGGCATTTGTCGCCGTCGGAGGCGTGGGGGTATTTTTCCGAAACCGGAGCTCCTGCGATTAACGGGAGATATTACCGATTCTGGCAAATCCACCTTATCGACAGAGATATATCCTCCGATGATCAGGTGGCCGAACTTCTTGATGGTTTGAGCGGGCGGCTTGCCGAATGGCGCTTTTCGCTGGAGTCAGAAAACCGCGAATTATACAGTCTGCCGATAACGCTTTTATTTCGCGGTTTGGAAGCGCATGGAGATCGAATTGATGCAAAACGTCTCTACGACTGGCTTGACGTTGGTTTGGCGGGGGATGGCGAATTCGCGGATGGTGGTCACGACGCATGGTCTGGGGTTCGCTCCTGGCTGGAGCAGCGACCCGATGCGCAAAAAAAGATCGTCATGGAAGGGCTGAGGCGCTGCTCCGCATCGGATAGCGAGTTCCCGTTTGATATCTGTGCGTCGGGGATCGAAGAACGTCTCTATGGCGCAAGCGCCCCATCGGATTATGGCCTTTGGTGTCTTGAGCAGGCTGTAGGCACAGCAGATTCGAAACCTCGGGTGGCGGAATATTTGTTGGAAATAGCGGCCCGTGCTCTTGAAAGCCAAAGGGGCGCTGAGGGGCTGTCGCGTGAGGTTTTGCAAGAACAAGCGGAGAAGCACGAAGTATTGCGCCCGATTCTCAAACGCCTGTTGAAACCTCCTCCACCGCCTCCACCGCCTCCCGACACATTCAAATTGAGGGCGAGAATAAGAGAAGAACAGGAACAATTTATGTTTGATCGTTTCCGCTCCAACGAGGTCGCATTGCGTGAAAATCGAGTTGATCCCGACCTGCTTTACGAGATAGCGAGGAAGTATTTTAGCGGTTTTGCGAATTCCGGGTGGCTGGACTTCGCTCTGGGGCGTTTTGCCATCGTCGAAAGGGCAGGTTCCGTTGGTGGGGTGGAGGCGGTTAGGAAATGGCTTTACGGCGATCAGAATTTAACCGACGCAGCCCTGGAGGGTCTCCTCGGCGTGATCGACAGGGAGGACCTTCCGGATGTCGAGGAGATATTAGACCTGGAAATCAAACGCCGTATGCATTACCTCGGCTTGCCTTTTCTGGCGGCTCTGGAGGAAATCCAAAGGACAATGCCCGAAGACGATGCATCGCAGTGGAGCGACGACCGGATTCGCAGGGCGGTCGTTTTCTATTACTGTTACGGGAATCAGCCGCACATGCCCTCCGGACATGGCTATTATTGTCCTGAATGGTATCGAACACTTCTTGCCGAGCGCCCTGAAATCGTTGCGGAGGCGCTGGTCCAATATGGCCGCTGCGTATTTGAAATTGGTCATGATTATGCCGATCCCATGGCCGACAAATTCCGCAAACTTGAATTAGACCCTGACCATGCACAGGTTGCCCAACACGCGACGCTCCCCCTGCTTCGTTCCTTTCCGATTCGTCGCGCTCCGGAAGATCAAAGTCACCTCTTGGCGCTGAATCATTTATTCTGGGCCGCCATCAAGCATGCCGACCGGGCATTGCTGCAAGAACTGATTGAAAGGAAACGGTCTTTGAAGAGCATAACCGCTGCCCAGCGCGTACGCTGGCTTGCGGCGGGCGCTATGGTTTGGCCTGGAGAATACACCGATCTTTTGCAGGATTTCGTGCAGGAAGATCAGGAAAACCGTGTTCGTTATCTCAAGGCGTTCTTTGGAAGTCGCGTATACCGTGGCGCTTGCCGTGAATTAGGCACATTCTCTTTTGTAGGCCGTGAGTTGTTCCAATTCGATGCATCGAAGGTTCCTTTGTGGGAATTGCTTATTCGTCTTATGGGCAGTGTTGTCGGACCTGATTGGTGGGGGGATCATGCATCCGATCTTGTTCGCATGTTGATTAAAGACCTTGTCGTTTGTTCTGAAGACAGCGCCAGCGATGCGCTGACCAATCTTCTCGCTGACCCAGTGCTGGGACGCTGGCGTGACGTACTAAAGCAGGCGCAAGACAATCAGCGAACGATTCGACGCGACGCTGGCTATCGCCATCCCGGTATCGAGCAGGTCTGCAAGACACTGGATGGCGGTACGCCCGCGAATCCCGCCGATCTTGCGGCCCTGGTGATGGATCGCCTGGACGAAATCGGCAGCAAGATTCGGAGGGCACCTACTTCGGATTGGCGGCAGTATTGGAATGTCGATTCGTATAATCGACCGCTGCGAAAGGAATCGGAGGGTACCGAAAATTCGCATGGTTCGTCGCCATTCCCGGTATCGGAAGAAGCCGAACATTCGCATGATCCGCCGCCATGCCAGAGACCGGAAGATGCATGCCGCGACCGTCTGTTATCGGACTTGCAGGAAAAGTTGAAGCCATTGGGCATTGACGCCCAACCCGAGGGGCAGTACGCCAACGACAAGCGAGCCGACATTCGCGTTTTCCATGCAGGCTTCAACGTGCCGGTGGAAGTCAAGAAGAACTCGCATCTCAAGCTATGGAGTTCGATACGCGATCAGTTGATCGCGAACTACGCGATGGACCCGGACACGGACGGCTATGGCATTTATCTCGTATTCTGGTTCGGCAAGGATGAGACCAGGACTCCGCATGAGGACAACGGGTACCCGGACGATGCCAAAGAGATGAAGCAATGGCTGGAAGATTCGCTTTCGCCCGAACAAGCCCGCAAAATCCCGGTATGCGTCATCGACGTGAGCAAGCCCAAGGGCAAATCATAAGGAAACGGACCCCGGAATGCGCGGAGCGCATGGAAGAGCCTACGCAAACGGTACCTGAAGGGCCCGGAAGCAGACGGTAAATAAACCATACGTTCCGGGCAACGCCGTAGATTATCCTGTTTCCGCGAACGAAGTTGCGATCCTTCCGGCCCGAACCGAAAACACCCTTATGCCCGACTCCCATGCCCGGCCAGCTATTCACGCATTACTTTCTGACCGACGGCGTACGCGAGACGCCGGAGTGGAAAGATTCGGGGGCTGACCCGGAGGCGTTCGATTCGTTCAGAGAGGGTGTGGCCGGGCGTTATGAGGCGCTCCGCCAGTCCAGCGATCCCAACGAAGCCGTCACCGAGCAGGACCTGATCCGTCCGGTGCTGGACCTGCTGGGGTGGAACGATTATCTCCCGCAGCAGGGCGCGGCCCGCAACGAGGATATCCCCGATCATCTGCTCTTTGCGGACGCTGCGTCGAAGGCGCAGGCCGCCGCCCGCGCCAATTCGCAAGACCGGTATCTGGATGCACTGGCGATAGAGGAGAGTAAGCGCTTCGGCTTGCCTCTCGACAATCGCGACGGGAGCGACCGGGTGCAGCGCGGCACGCCGCACGGTCAGATACTGCGGTATCTGTCGACCGCCGAAAGCGTCACGGACGGACGCATCCGCTGGGGCATTCTGACCAACGGCGGCGTGTGGCGCCTCTACGACTACCGCGCGCGCCCCCGCGCCAGCGGCTACTACGAGGCCGACCTGGCGGACCTGCTCCAACCCGGCAACGAAGACGCGCTCCGGGTCTTCCATCTGTTGTTCCGCCGGGCGTCTTTCGCGCCTGAAGCGGGGGCTGCGACCACATTCCTCGAACGGGCGCTGGCCGAGGGCAAGCGCTACGAGGAACAGGTTGCGCAGGACCTTTCAGGGGTGGTGTTCGAGCGCGTCTTTCCGAGACTTGTCGATGGGATCGCCCGGGAATCCGGAAAGGGTCTCGATGAAAGCCGGGATGCGGCGCTGATTTTCCTCTACCGTCTGCTGTTCGTGCTCTACGCCGAGGACCGGGGCCTGCTGCCCGTGAACGATGCGCGGTACGACGATTACGGTTTGCGCAAGCGGGTGCGGGACGACATTGCGCGCAGGATGACCGACAAGGATACATTTTCCGCAAGGGCCGCGAACTACTGGAACCGCCTTGCCGATCTTTTCCGGATCATCGACGAAGGGGACGCCTCCATTGGGTTACCGCCTTACAACGGAGGATTGTTTGCGCCGGAAGCGGCGCCGCTGCTGGACGAGATCCGCCTGTCCGATGCGCATGTCGCCCCCATTGTTCACGATCTGAGCCATGCGAGGGATGCGCAGGGCGCGCGCCATTTCGTGAATTACCGCGACATGTCTGTGCAGCAACTGGGTTCGATCTACGAACGGTTGCTGGAGCGCGAGCCGGTCCGGGACGACGAGGGGAAGATCGTGGTGCGCCCGAACAGCTACGCCCGGAAGGACAGCGGCAGTTTTTATACCCCGCAGGAACTGGTCGATCTGATTGTCGAGCGGACCCTGAAGCCACTTGCCGAAGAGCGGCTCAGCGCTTTCGAGAACAAGTCTGCCGAACTCGCGAGCGACCGCAGGCCCAGGGCGCAGCGGGAAGACGCCTTGCGCAAGCTCGATCCGGCGGAGGCCGTGCTCGATTTGAAAGTGCTGGACCCGGCGATGGGAAGCGGGCATTTTCTGGTAACGGCGGTGGATTTTCTATCGGACTACATCGCCGAATTGATCGAATACGCGCCTGCGGTGCCGGAATGGCTCGGCGGCGAGTACGCCTCCCCTCTGGTGGGGCGCGTGGAGGCGATTCGCGCTGAAATCGTTCGCCGGGCCGAGGAATCGGACTGGGTTCTGGACAAGAGCCAACTCACCGATCAGGCCATTGTCCGCCGGATGGTGCTCAAGCGCTGCATCTACGGGGTGGACAAGAACCGCCTGACCGTCGAACTGGCCAAGGTGTCGCTCTGGCTGCACAGTTTCACGGTGGGCGCGCCGCTGTCCTTCCTGGATCACCATTTGCGCTGCGGCGATTCGCTGATCGGCTTGCGGGTGCAGGAGGCGGTGCAGGATATGCAGCGGCTGGGCGGGGGGCTCTTCGCCAGTTCCGCCATAGCGGGAGCGGAGACTGCTACGACCGGCATGCAGCGCATTGAGGAGATGTCCGACGCCGACATCGCGGAGGTGCGCGAATCGGCGTCACTGTTCAGCGCCGTGGAGGAAACGACGGCCGATCTCAGGGGCCTGCTGGATTTTTTCTGCGGTTGGCGCTGGATGACGGCGGGGATGAAGAAGAAAGCGCGGGGCGTCTTCGAGGCCCCGCTTCTCAAAACGCTCGGTCAGCAGTCGGAGCATGCGTACGAACTGCTGGCTCGTGGCCCGGAGTACCTCGCCGATGATGCGCCCGCTTCTGCGGTTCCTGACCAGAAGATGTTTTGCGAGCGGTGGCGCGAGGTCCGGGGCCTTGCCGACCGGGAAGGCTTTCTGCATTGGGAAGCAGCTTTTCCGGGGGTGTGGCGGCGATGGCAGGATATCCGTCCCGAGGGCGGCTTCGACGCGATCATCGGGAATCCGCCATGGGACCGGATCAAGTTGCAGGAAGTAGAGTGGTTCGCCACGCGCGCCCCTGAACTCGCGCTGGCTCCGACCGCGGCGGCGCGGCGGAAAGGCATTCGGGAATTGCGCGAACAAGGATCGTCTCTGGCGGCGGAATTCGATGCGGCCAAGGCCTGCTCGGACCAACTCGGCCGCCTGATCCGGGAATCCGGACATTATCCCTTGCTTGGCGGCGGCGACGTCAACCTGTATTCGCTGTTCGTGGAACGGGCCTTGAGCCTCGTCAAACCGGACGGTTTCGTGGGCCTGTTGACGCCTTCGGGCATTTACGCGGACAAGACGGCGGCCCGTTTCTTCCAATCCGTTTCCACGAAGGGGAGGGTATCCGGGCTGTTCGATTTCGAAAACAAGAAGATTTTTTTCAAGGATGTGCACGCTTCTTTCAAATTCTGCGCGCTCATTCTCGGCGGAGAAGCGCGGCGATTCGAGCGGACCGAATGCGCCTTTTTCCTGCACGACATGCGGACGATCCGGGACGAGGACCGCTGTTTTCCGCTGACGCCGGACGATTTCGCCCGCGTGAATCCGAATACGGGTACGGCGCCTATTTTCCGCACCCGGCGGGACGCCGATATCACGCGCCGCATCTACGAACGGCATCCGGTGCTGGTGGATCGCTCAGGGGGCGGGGAGCGCAAGGCGTGGCCGGTGAAGTACGTGCGTATGTTCGACATGACCAACGACTCGCGCCATTTCAGAACCGCGGCGCAACTCGACGGCGAAGGGTTTTATCCGGTTGCAGGCAACCGCTGGAAACGGGGAGAGGAGTTGTATCTGCCGTTGTACGAGGGGAAGATGGTGCAGGCGTTCGACCACCGGGCAGCCAGTGTGGTGGTCAACCCCGAGAACCTGAACCGGCCCGCCCAGCCGCGCGAGGCTACCGATGCAGAACACGCGAATCCGGAGTGGTTGCCGGATCCTCAGTTCTGGGTGAGCGCGGACGCAGCCGAATGGCCTGAAGATTTGGACTGGGCCGTGGCATTCAAGGATGTAACTGCGCCGACGAACGTACGGACCATGATTGCATCGGTGGTTCCGCAATCAGGATTTGGAAACACGTTGCCGTTGCTGATGCCTGATACAGCAGACACAATTGCGTATCAAGAGAACGCATGGCTTTTTGTCGCATGCTTCAATTCTTTTCCCTTCGATTTTGTAAGCCGACAGAAGGTTCAGGGACAGCACCTGAATTGGTTCGTAGTAGAACAGCTGCCTATTCTGAAATCCGCCGACTACGACCAGAGGTGGTTCGGAGACAAAACCGCCCGCGAACTTGTCCGAGACCATGTGCTCCGCCTCACTTATACGGCCCACGATATGGCGCCGTTCGCCCGCGATCTCGGATACGAAGGCCCGCCCTTCATCTGGGACGAAGAGAAACGCCGCCACCTGCGGGCCCGGCTCGATGCGCTGTATTTCCACCTTTACGGCCTGGATCGGGAAGATGCGGCCTACGTGCTTGGCACCTTCCCCATCGTCCGCCGCGAAGACGAGAAGCAATTCGGCCGCTACCGCACTCGCGACCTGATCCTGGCCTACATGAACGCCCTCGAGGCAGGAGATACGGAGACGGAGGTGGCGGCGTAGGGTTACGCCCCCGGAACAGTTTTCGTCGAATCTTGTATATGTGGCCTCATGAGGCTACATTCCTGTTATGCTTACTGTCGGCGTCAGAGAACTTAAGGATCGTTTGAGCGAGTGCATTCGCATGGTTCGCGAAGGCGGCGCAGTATATGTCACGTATCGGGGCCGGATTGCAGCAGAGATACGCCCGCCGTCTCGTACTACGGAAGACGAGGCCCGTATGGGGTTGCGCCGTCGCGCCCGGGAAGGAAAAGTGCGCCTCGGGGCGCCCAACCGCCCCGAAGTATATGCTCGAAGGAAGCCTCTTCTCACCAGGGACGAACTTCAGGAGTTGTTAAGCGAGACTCGAGGCGATTCGTGAATCTGTACGCCGAGACAAGCGCCGTATTATCGTGGTTGCTTGGTCAGGACAATGGCTGTCGGGCTTATCAGGCGTTGGCCGATGCGGAATTGGTTTTCACTTCCGACTTGACGTTGATCGAGTGTGATCGCGTTCTTCACCGCGCCGCCTTTATGGGCCAGTTGGACGAGTCGGTTGCTATCGAAGCGCGGACTATTGTCGAAACTGCGTCCGCACACTGGACGCTATGCGCCATGGACGCCGAAATCGTGGAGGCCTCTCGCCGCCGATTTCCTCACGAACCCATTCGTTCTCTGGACGCGATACATCTCTCGACGGCATTGTTTGCGCGGAATCTCGCCCCGGATGTATATATGCTCTCTTTTGACGAACGGATACGGCAAAATGCCGCAGCGCTTGGATTCAGGATTATTCCCGAGGAAACGCTTCAATCGTAGCAGCGGGAAAGGGCGCGGCATTGCGCCCGCACCTGGTCGGTTACGCTATTGAGTGATTTTACTCAATGGGATAATCTCCTGTTTGGAGGCACTCCTTTACTCCCTGTCTCTCAGCGCTTCAGCTGTTTCGGATGTGCTACAGAACACTGCAATCAAGAGGCGTCCCGCTTTATTCCGGCTGCGCCAGATTCCGCCAATTCCCGCATCGTATCCCTGAAATAGCAGAAACTGGGCGATTTATTGGCGTCTACATCCATGTGGGGAGTGATTTTTTCTGCCCATTTGGATTTTTCTCTTCCCACAGTTTGCCAACCTCGCGCCTCCAGTTTCTTTGCCCCGCCTGCGAATACAGCATCGGCCAGCAGTTCCCAGGTTCCGCAGATCGAGTCGTTTTTGTAGCGATTGAGTATTTGGTCTTTGGCTTTCGGATAGGCCGCCTTGATGGCGGGAAGGTCGCCGAGCAGCCATGCCTCGCCTTCTTCTATGGCGATGCAGAACCGGGTTTCCGGCTTGGGGTCACACGAATTCAGTACGCTGAAAAGTTCTTGCCGGAATGCTTTCAGGCACTTGTTATCCAAATCACAGATCAGGATTATCGCGGCCGCAACATCGGTGGAATGGGCGGGAAATGCTTTTCCGTATGCCCTGAGCAACTTGGGCAGATTGTTCAACAGGAATTTGCTCCTTGCCGAGACGGCGTCTGTCAGATTATTGGGAATATGCCCCAAGCCTTTGTAAGGATGAATCTTGCACGTATCCTGCTTGCTGACGATTTTCGGGATCAGAACTTCAAGCGCCTTGCCCCCGGACCGATCCTCGACGAGTACTTCAAAGTGCATTGGGTCACCTCGGATCGAGATAGTCGCTGTACCAGAGACCGCCCAGCGGCAATTCTTCCGCGACCATATTGTTCACGAGCGGATCGTCGCTTGCCCGGCGGATCGTCGAAAAGCCGTCGACGCCCTTTTCCAGAATCCAGACCTCATTCGGCTCAAGGGCGTCGACCAGATATGGTTGATGTGTTGTAACGAAAACTTGTGAACCGCCCTTGCGTTCACTGGCGTGTTCGCGAAATTCGTCGGCCAGTGTCTCAAGCAGTTTGTGATACAGGCCATTTTCCGGCTCTTCGATGCAGAGAAACGGGGGAGGGGTTGGATCTTCGAGCAGCAGTAAGTGAGCGAATACCTTCAATGTCCCGTCGGACATTTGCTGGGCGTAGAAAGGGTCCTGAAAGCCTTTGTCGTTGAAGCGGAGAAGCAATCGGCCGTCGCTTGTCTTTTCCGTATCTATTTGGTCCACGCCCGGGATTTTGCCGGCGATATTTTCCAGAATAGACCGAAAGCGCTGCGGGTATTCGCGCTCCATAAATTGCACGACATTGCCGAGGTTGTCGCCGTGGGTATTGAGATGTCTTTGAGGGCCAGCCAATGGCAGGCTGCGCGCGGCGTCTGGAGTAAAATAGCTGAGGTGCCATCCCTCCACGAATTGGCGAAACGCGGAAATGCGCGGATGTTCTTTCAGGTTTCCGAGCGTGGCGATGCTGAGTTTGCGTCGATCTTCCAGATTCAATTCGATACTCTCCGTTTCATTCGGCTCTTCTCGTCTGGCTATTCTGCTTAATTTTTCCCATTCTGCCTCTTTGATTGCATATAGGGGAATCCTGCCAATAATTCGGTCAAAGTCTTCTCGCGTATATCCTTCCTTGCCTGCCCATACCCATCCCTTGCCATCCTGAAGCAACAAAAACGAAAAAGGTTGGCCCCGTTTTTGACCACGTCGTCTCTGCCTGAAACGTTCTCGCAGTACGTAGGGCCGCCCGGATTTGTCCGTATCGATAGCGACTTCATAGGTAATGGGCCGAGCATTTCCATGTTCTCTATAATATACCTCGAACTCAATGGGGCCTGTCGCCCCCTGCGTTCGCATTTTCTCGAATCCTCCACGTCCTTGCCTATCGCAGGCCTCCTCCACACCGACCTTGAGTGCATCCGCGAGAAATCCAAATGCATCGAACAAGGCGCTTTTTCCCACGCCGTTTTTGCCGATTACTGCCGTCATAGGAGTAAGCGGCTGGCCTTTTGGTTGGTTCCAAAGACGCCCCAGCGTTACCTCCTTGAGTGATTTGAAGTTTTTTACCCGAAACCCTTCTATTCTGGCCATGGCGCTCTGTGCGTTGAACTGGATTTTCCGTCCGTGTAGTTCGCGGGATCGCCCGCGGGATCGCCGCCGCCCGCTCTACCCCTCAAAACCAGTACTTCAGATTCACCGTCAAGGCCTGGTAGCTGACGTCGGCGAACGTCAGGTCTGAGTCGAACGGCGTTGCGCCGTCGGCCTGCACTGGCGCGTGGCTGCGGATGGTTTCCCAGACTGCATAGCCGGTAACGTCGCCGATCAGGGCCCAGCGCAACGTTACGCCGACCGAAGTACGTTCGCTCAGCGCATAGTCGACGCCGGCCAGTCCCTGGAATCCGAATACGGTATCGCTAACCTTCGCGTCCATGATGCTGGCGGTTCCCGCCGCGGCTTGCCTGGCGCTTTCGGGCCAGTCCGGGGTGAATTCGACCTGCAGGTATTCTGCCTCCGGCTTGCGCAAAAATTGCGCGTAGTAGCTCAGTTTCGTAACGGCCATCCCGGCGCCTGCGCCGATATAGGGCGTCCATCTCGAGTCGTTCAGGAAGTCGTAGTACGCATTGACGAAGAACTGATGGGCCCTGAAATCCCCGATCCACTCGTGAGGCGGATGATCGGTGCTCCACTCCGAGCTTTTGGCCGGGAGCGACGTGCTGGTGGTGCCGCCGATCGGTTTCATGTCGTCGCCCATGTAGCGGTGCAGGTATTCTGCCTCGAACCGCAGTCCGCCCATCCCGTAGCCGACAGTGAATCCGCTAACGATCCCGCTGCCCGGTTCAAGTTCGTTGTCCGAAAGTATGGCGGGCGTGTTGTCGATGCACGCCGGGTCGCTGCTTGGCGGGCTTGCCGGCGGCGAGTAGAGCAGTACGTCGCAGCGCGTCGGGTGGCTGGTTGCGCCAAGCGTCGAGTGGATGACGGAGGATTGGGCGACCCCGAGTTGCAGTCCGGCGTAGGCCCCGTTGCGGGGAGCGTTTTGCGCGGAGGCCGGGCCGCCGACGAAGGGCAGGCACAGTGCGGCGATCAGCGCGCCCCGCAAGAATGGCGAAGATTTTTTGCGTCGGGTTTGCACGGGGGCGCTGGCGTTTGCGGTTGTTGTGGAATCGTTGCTCATGTTGCCGTTCCCGCAGGCAACCCGGTATTACGCCTGACGTTGCTCTGGTTCCGGTTCGTCCGAGAATATATGGATGTATGGGGCGTAGCGGAACCGGCGATTGCGCTGGTGTCCGGTGGCTTCTTCCAGTATCCCGGCGTCGACAAATCGGGCAACGAGCTGATTTGCAGCAGTATAACTCGTTCCGATCATTTCCTGCACATTGGTAACGGAGAGGATAGGCAACCGGTACAAGCGTTCGAGAACCTGCAGACCGTTCCCGGCGCTTCGTCCGAAATGTTCGGTAACGATGCTCCGATGCTTCTCTCGCAGTGTAAATATCCGCCGGACGCTTTCGACGGCCTCGTTGCTTACCTCCGCCACGCCCCGCAAAAAGAACGCGAGCCAGCCTTCCCAATCGCCGGCGTCCCGAATGGCTTGCAGCCGTTCGTAGTATTCCGTGCGATGCTTTTTCAGAAAGATGGAAAGATAGAGGACAGGCTTGAGCAGGATTTCCTGTTGGCACAGAAAGAATGTGATGAGCAGTCTGCCTGTCCGACCATTTCCGTCCAGAAAGGGGTGAATAGCCTCGAACTGGGCATGCGCCATCCCAATGCGGAGAAGGGGTGCAATACGGTCGGAGGCGTGGAGAAATTTTTCCAGTTCGCCAAGTGCATTCGGCACTTCATGAGGCGGAGGGGGGACATAGGTGGCTTCGTTCAGTGTGCAACCGGCGGGCCCGATCCAGTTCCGGGAACGTCGTAATTCCCCGGGCTGAAGCATTCCTCCGCGTACGCCCCGCATCAGTCGTTCGTGGATTTCCCGAATGAGTCGGGTGGAAAGCGGCAGCGTGTGCAAGCGCTCCAACCCGTAGTTCATCGCATTGACATAGTTGATGACCTCGTGTACGTCGCCCGGGCGGTTCGGGACAAAGATGTTTGCTTCGGCGTTCAGCACATCCTGCAGGGAACTCTGCGTTCCTTCGATCTGGCTCGAGAGCACGGCTTCTCGTCGCACGTACATGAATACGAACAGGTCAGGATCCGGCAAGGTCTGAATGGAGCCGTCCAATCGGCCCAGTGCGCGGTCGGCCCTGGAAAGTAACGTTTGCAGATTGTCCGCCATCTGTACGGGCGGGTTTGGAGGCAACGGCGCCGGGATGAAGGCGTGGTACCCCGACGACTGAGGTTCGTACCTCCCAGATCGACGGACTATATTTTGCGAGCGGTTATCCATGAATTATCCGTCCTGATGGTTTTTCTGCGGGTCCTGATTGACCGTTATATGCAAGATATCCTTAAGGAACCTCTGATTAATTCTGCAAAGTTCAGAGGCTGCGCGGGGCGCTCTGGCAAGGAATGACGAAGCAATGCGGCAGGCCCCGCATAATGAGGAATGACGCGGCCAGCGCGTTCCTCGCGGCCTCCCGAAGGGCGCTTCGCGTCCGCCATGCCCGAATCCGTAGCGTATGCCGCTGATTGCAACGACGCCGTCATAATGTCACTGTACGCGCGAACGCGAAGCGCTGATCGAAGCAGAATTAATCAGAGGTTCCTTAAATATAGCGAAAAATATACCTCATATGCAAGACAGCCTTTAACATGGCGGCTATCTCCATCCATGCGCAAGGTAGCATTTAACATGGATGTCATTTTCACCCATGCGCAAGGCACTCTTTAACATGGCGGCCATCTCCATCCATACGCAAGGCAGCCTTTAATACGACAAATCGCCGTGCGCAGTATCCCTTGCATATGACCCCTTCGCAGGCGTACCTTGACGGTTGGTCGCGCCGGGACGTTATGCAGGCCGCGCGTCCTTGAACCCTGCCCCCGTAACCAACCCTGCTTTGTCGCCATGTATCGTTCCCTGCTTGCTTCGCTGTGCGCATCCGTTGCGCTGTTTCTGGTCGTTGCCCTTCCCGCCCAGGCCCAGGAGGACCTGGTGCGCCCGGAGGGGTGGCAGGTCCGGTTCGATAACCCGGAAGCATCCGAGGACGACCTGGAGATGTTCGTTTCCATGCCGCCCGGATGGCACGTGACTTCCGGCCCGGCGGCAATCTACTGGGGTCCGGATATGGAAGCGTCCGGCGAATACCGGATCGAAATGGAAGTCTACCTGTTCGATCCGGCGGGTCGCCGGGAGGCCTTCGGTATCTTTGTCGGCGGACAGGACCTGACGGGAGACGCCATCGAGTACACGTATTTTCTGCTGCGCGACGGGGGAGAATTCATTGTCAAGCGGCGGGAAGGAGTGGAAGCGCCCACCATTCATCCCTGGACCGGACATGACGCCATTCTCGGCTGGTCTGATCGCGAAGAGGAAGCCGCCACCGTGAAGAATGTGCTCGCCATCGAGGCCGGCGCCGAAACGGCGCGCTTTTTCGTGAACGACGCGGAAGTGACCGCCCTGCCCCGGGCCGACCTCGGCATGGACGGCGTATTCGGCATGCGGGTAAACCATGCCCTCAATCTGCATGTATCGAGGCTGGAGACCGTGGCGCCGGGAGGGGAGGAAATGGAGTAGAGCGATCATCAGTCGATTGACAAGGTGCGCCCGGCAATGTGTCCTGCGATCAAGGGCCGCTGTACAAAACCGCACAAACCAAACGCCCTGTTCCTCTTAAAAACAGCCCCGGCGCCCGGTCGGGGAAGGTATTCCTTCGCGCGCTCGCTGCCGGCAATAAGTAAGGGTTTGATCCCGCGTACGCGCCGGAACTTTGGTGTTGGCATAACCTTGCTCAGACGCAACGAAAAGGATTGATTGCCTTATATTCGAGCAGGAATCTTTTTTCGGCAGTTTATGCATAGTTCGCAATGAGCCAAATCCTTCCGATCAATCTCAACGACCTGCTGCATCAACGCTCGGTAGAGTCGGCGCGCGTAGAGTTCAAGGCCAGTTGGGATGAAAAAACCACGGCATATCAAGTCCTGAAAACCGTATGCGCTTTCGCCAACGATTATCAGGTTCTGAATGGCGGCTACATTATTATCGGTGTTGCCGAAGAGGACGGGCGGGCAGTTCTGCCGCCTGCCGGGATCAATGCCAAGGCCGTCGAAAAGGCGCAGAAGTGGTTACATGGACGCTGCAAAGCTATGAAACCCGCCTATTCCCCCATTTTTTCTACTGAGGTGGTGGAGGATCGGCATATCCTTGTGGTGTGGGCGCCGGCAAGCGATGCGGGCGCCCATCGCGCGCCGGACGCCAAGAATAATTGGAAATACTGGATACGGATAGGCCCTGAAACGGTCGATGCGGAAATACAGGGAAAGCTGAGCGATCTCCTTGAACAAAAAACGCGAGTGCCCTGGGATGATCGCGTAGCGCAGGAAGCATACCTCGAAGATATTCGCGAAACCAAGGTTCGCGAACACTTGCGCGATGTGAAGAGCGGCCTGTTCGGCATGCGCGATGCACACGAAATATACCGGCGCATGCTTCTTGTAAAGCCTGTCAACGAACACGAAGCCCCGCGCAACGTCGCACTGCTTTTCTTTTCGGAAGACCCCAAACGCTGGTTTACGGGTGCGAACATTGAAGTGGTCCGATTCGCCGCAGATCGCACGGGCAATGTGCAAGACGAACATTTTTTTCGCGGCCCGCTGGCCGATCAGGTACGAGATTGTTTACGATACCTTGAAGGCTTTTCGCAAGCCCACCTGCAAAAAGAGCGCGACCGCAGCCAGGTTCGCGGGTGGGTGAATTACCCACAGATCGCATTGCGGGAAGCTCTCGTCAATGCCGTGTATCATCGTAGTTACCGGGAGGATGCTGTCCAACCGACCAAGGTTTGGCTGCACCCTGACCGTATTGAGATAATCAGTTATCCTGGTCCGGTAGCCGGTATTGAAGAAGGTCATCTTGCTCCGGATGTCTCCGTACCTCCGGTACCTGCCCGTAATCGGCGGATCGCCGAATTTCTGAAGGAACTCAGGCTTGCCGAGGGGCGCCTGACCGGTTTGCCGAAAATTTATACCGCCATGGAGCAAAACGGGTCGCCGATTCCGTCTTTCGACTTTAGTCAGGACTATTTTCGGGTAACGTTGCCTGCGCATCCGGAATATGCCGCGGTGTCGGCAATTCAGGACGCGGCCTATCTTCGAACGGTTGGCAGTATAGACGATGCTTTCGAGCGCGTACGAAAAGCATGGGAGGCCAATCGTGCGTCGGCAGTGCTGTCGAACGAAATGATCCGCCTGTATGCGGATCGCGACAGGCTGGACGAAGCCGAATCCGTGTTTGAAGAGTTCAGGGAGCAGGCTCCGAAGTTCGCTGTCGCCAATGTCGCCAATACGCTGATTGAGGCGCTTATGGCGAGTAACAGGGAGAGCGACGCCAAGCGCTTGCTTGCCGATCTGTCAAACATTGCTTCGTTGCAGGACGCCATCGATTCGGCTATTCTTGCCCGGCGCCTGGGGGATCAGCAATCTGCGCATCGTTACTTTGTGCAAGCCGGGGATGCGATATTTACCGATTCCCGAGCATTGCACGAATTTGCTCAAACGAAAATGCAACTTGCGCAAAAGGCGTATCGGGAAAAGAACCGAGATGTGAATCGTCGCCTTCTTATTGAAGCCCGGGGATTGCTGGAGCGTGTAATTCAGCTGGATGCTCCGGTTACTCGGCATGCCTGGGCTTGGCGCGATCATGCCCGTACGCTCGGAGGGCTCCGTGCGCCTGGCAACGAGGTGGAGGCTGCTTACGAGCAGGCGATACATCTTTTACCGGAAGAAAAGCGTTTCGCAGACGAGTTGAATACATTTCGGAATCGGCGCCAACGCTACCGGACTCCCCGGAAGAATGGTCGCCGTCACAGAGGTCGTTCCGGATAGATCGCCGACACGCCGATCCATGCCGCCCGTATGGCATGTGACTTCCGGCCCGGCGGCGATCTACTGGGGGCCGGATATGGAAGCCTTCGGCGTGTTCGGCATGCGGGTCAACCATGCCCTCAATCTGCATGTATCGAGGCTGGAAACCGCGGCGCCGGGAGGGGAGGAAATGGAGACGGAGGAGACGGAAATGGAAGAAGAGGACGAAGAGGATTAGCGCGTTTATTCCGTTTCCGTTTTTCCGGAGGCCCTCTATTTCGCAAGGGAAGGGCGCACCTATTCTTCCGCCCATGCCTGCACGGGCATGGACAAGAATTTTTCCATCGGGATTCCGTCTCCGCCCACGAGGAGTTTGCGGGCGGGGCCGAAGGCTCGCTCGAATGCGGTTAGTCCCGGCAGCCCCTGCCGCGTTACTCCGCTTTTTACCTCAATTGCGATCAGGTTGCGCTTCGCGCGCACGACAAAGTCTACTTCGCGATTTCGTTCGCGCCAGTAGTAAAGCGCAATATCCCGGGTCATGGCGGCGTTGGCCAGATGGGCGCCTACCGCAGATTCCGCCAAACGCCCCCAGGCTGCAAGGTCGGTTCGCGTTTCGGGAAACGTTCGTTCGGACAGCGCGCTGATCAAGGCCGTATTGAAGACCTGCAACTTGGGACTGGACGCTCTTCGCCGGACCGTGCTGCCAGAGTACTTTTGCAAGCCCGTAAGCATACCTGACCCGGACAACAAATCGAGGTAATGGGCCAGGGTGGTTGTATTGCCCGCCTCCTGGAGTTGCCCCGTCATTTTGGCGTACGAAAGTATTTGCCCCGAATACGCGCACCCCAGTTCGAACAACCTGCGCAGCAATGCAGGTTTGTCTACACGGGACAGCAGGAGTACGTCTCGGGAGATGGTTGTTTCGATGAGCGCGTCGCGGATGTAGCGCACCCAGCGTTTCGGTTGTTTCGTTAGCGGCGCGGCTCCGGGGTAGGCTCCGTAAAAAATGTATTCGTCCAGTGTCCAGCCGAACGCCGCGCGCATCTCGGGAAAACTCCAGTGGGGCAGCCGCAAGACCTCGAACCGGCCCGCCAGGCTTTCGGTCAAGCCTCGGTGAATCAGCAAGGGAGCCGAGCCAAGGAGAATGACTTTCAGGGGGCGTCCGTGACGCGTGTCCTCATCCCAGAGTCGCTTGACCGCCTCTGACCAGTTTGCGGCTTTCTGGATTTCGTCCAGCACGAGGAGGGCGCCCCGGCAATCAGTCTCCCTGACCAGCAGGCGCGCGGTTTCCCATTGGGCCTCGATCCATGCGGAGTCGCGCAGGGTGGGCTCGTCGGCGCTGGCGATATGGTGCGGCAGTCCGCATTCGGCGGCTACGTGCAGCGCCAGCGTGGTTTTGCCTACCTGTCGCGGTCCGGCCACGATGTGCATGAACCGACGCGGTTCCGCAAGGCGGTCCAGCAATTCGGCGGCCTGGGGACGGACGATATGCTTTGCGGGGAGGTCGCGCAATGCGTTCTGGTCGTTTGGCGGCGGCTTGAATACATTTTACTCAATACATTAAGTAAAAATACTCAACATATTGAGTAAAAACAAATTTTACGTACGCTATCCCTTGGCAGGCCCTCGAGCATGCCCGCCTCGCGTTATTCGCCGTCCGCCGTATCGTTCCCCGCCTCCGTGGATGCCTCGTCCGGCAGCGCAAACGCGACGAGCATGCCTCCCATGGGCCGGTTCGACTTGCCGCCGCCCGCCGAAATCGCCACGTACTGCTTCCCGTCCGCCATGTAGGTGCTGGGCGTAGCGTTCCCTCCGAAAGGCAGATTGGCTTCCCACAGCAGCTCACCCGTTTCCTTGTCGAAGGCCCGTATTTTCTCGTCCGCAGTGGCGCCGATAAACAACACGCCGCCCGCCGTCACGACCGGTCCGCCGTAATTTTCCGTACCGGTCTGCGGAATGCCGCGCGCCGTCAATTCCTCGTACTCGCCGAGCGGTACGGTCCATTTGATGTCGCCCGTGTTCAGATCGACGGCATTCAGCGTGCCCCAGGGCGGCTTGATCGCCGGGTAGCCTTCGTGATCCAGCCAGCGCTGGAATCCCCGGAAGGCGTACGGGGGCACATATTCATCCTCCTCGTCTTCTTCCACAGCCGTTTCTTCGCCAAGGAGGTGGTCAAGGATCGCGTTCAGCATTTCCTCGGGGACCTGATCGAAGGGGGGCATGCGCGCGCCGCCCTGCACAAGCAGCGTCATGGCCTGCTCCCGGCTGTAGCGTTCCCCCATATCCGTGACCGCCGGGAAGCCGCCTCCCGGATCGCCGCTGCCGTCCAGGCCGTGGCAGGACGCGCAGAGCGACCGGTAGTACCGGTCCCCGCGAGGCAGCGGCGTACCGTCCGGCCGCCTTGTCGGGATGAGCTGGTAGAACCACGGTATCTCGTTGATATTCACGTACAATACGCCGTCGGGGTCGGCGGCCGATCCGCCCCATTCCATGCCCCCGTCGTATCCCGGAAACTTGATTTTCTGTTCAAGACTCGGCGGCGGGAACGACCCGTACGCGCCGGACTGCGTAATCAGGTCTGTAGTCAACTGTTGGGCTTCCGGCGAGATATTCGACACGTCGTCCAGCGTGTATTCTTGCCGCATGAGCGGCGGCGGCCATGTGGGGTAGGGCTGCGTGGGCCACGCCTGCATATCCGGCAATTCCGATGCGGGGGCGGGACGTTCCTCGATCGGCCACAGCGGCTCGCCCGTAACCCGGTCGAAGACGTACAGCAGCCCCATCTTCGTGCCCTGGGCGACGATATCTACCCATTCCCCTTCGTGCCGGACGGTCAGCAGCGTGGCCGGGGTCGGGTTGTCCATGTCCCACAGGTCGTGATGGACGAGCTGGAAGTGCCACAGGCGCTCGCCGGTGCGCGCGTCCAGCGCAATAAGGGAGTTGGCGAACAGGTTCTCGCCGTACCGGTCGCCGCCGTAGAAGTCGGGGCCCGCGGTTTCCGTGGAGGAGTATACGATGCCCCGCTCCATATCCATTGCGACGCCTGACCAGTCCGAGGCGCCCCCCGTGTATTCCAGATAGCCTTCCGGCCATGTCTCCGATCCGAATTCCCCCGGACGGGGCAGGGTATGGAATATCCAGACGCGCTCGCCGGTCCGCGCATCGAGCGCAATGACCGCCCCGGGTACGTTCTCCGCCACCCGTACGCCGAAGATCACCATATCTTCAAAAACGTATCCGCCCGAGTTCAGGCCCACGTTCGGACGGCCCTCCCAGTCGATGCGGTCGCCTATATGGAGCCAGCCGCCTTCGCCGAACGAGGAGACCGGCTCGCCTGTTTCTGCGTCGAGGGAGTACAGCCAGGGGCCTTTCGTTGTGAAGATGCGCCCGTTTTCCCCGTCTTCCCAGTATATGAAGCCCCGTTGCCGGCCGCCGCCCTGGTGCATGTTGCCGGCGTGGAGATTCGTTTCGTCGGGATTGAAGGTCCACAGATGTTCGCCCGTTGCGGCGTTCAGCGCCGTCATCTTGCGGTTCGGGGTAGCCGTGTACAGTACGCCGTCCACGATGAGGTTGTTGGATTGATATTCGCTCACTTCCCCCGTATCGTACGCCCACGCCATTTCCAGCAGGTGGACATTCTCCGTATCGATCTGATCGAGCAGGGAATACTGGTTACTGCTCGGATGGCCGAGGTAATTCGCCCAGTCGGCGCCGGCGCCCACCGGCGCGCGCGGGGGCGCTTCGGAACAGGCGGACAGGGTTGCAGCAAGCGCCGCAGCAATGGTCAGGCGGGCGAGAATACGAGTCATGGCTTCAGGGGTTGAGGGAGTGCAGGCCGCAGGGGTCGAGTTGCGGCGGCTATTACTAATGCAGCTATTATAATCAGCGTGTCCTTAAGGGGCGCCCGCGCCGCGAAATCACGGGTCCGGGAAAAGCGCAGGGTCAATTCCGGGGATGATCCTGAGCGCGTTTTCGTAGTAGATTTTTCGCAATATCTCGTCGGGCAGGTCCATGCCGTACATGCTCCAGAAGGCATGCCGCTTGCGGTAATACGGAAAGTATTCGTCCGCCGTCTCGAAGATGCGGAAGTAGACATAGTATTCGGACGGCTCCCACGAATCCTTGCCCATGAGTACGCGGTCCTGATATTTCGTCAGGAAGGCCTTCGCGGCGCGCGGTTGCCGGCCCAGTTCTGCGATGACCGCTCCAAGTTCGGTGTACATATTCGGCATTTTGTCCAGCAGGCCGCCCAGCCGCCCGAGGTCGTTTCCCAGCCAGCCGAGGTGCGCGCTGAGGAAAATGGTGTTCGAGTGTCTGGCGATCAGGTTCCAGTGTTCGGCCATGAGGGTTTCCCAGGAAGGAACCGGATCGCGTTTGCGGCGCGGGCGCTCCTTGAGTTCGAACCAGCGCTCGTTGAAACGGTCCTGCGGCTCCCAGAAGGGGGCCGGGTCTGCCGTATGAATGAGGACCGGAATGCCCAGTTCGCCGGCCTTCCGCCAGATGGGGTCCAGGTTCGGGTCGTCGGTTTTTAGCCGCGCACCATCCTCGTAGAAGATGTCCATGCCGAGGTTTTTGTAAATCTTCAGCCCTTTGGCGCCCTGCCGCACATCTTCTTCCAGTTGGGCCGCCGCTTTCTCGCCGAAGTCCGGATCGTTCAGGGGCCCGAAGTCGATGTTCGCATAATGCACGAAGCGCCCCGGGGCGTGCATATCCGTGGCGGCGATTTTCGCCTGGAGTTCTTCGCCGGTGCCTCCACTCAGGTTCACCATGACGGCCATGTTCATTGCGTCCATGTCCGAAACCATGGCGGCGATCTCTTCGCCGGACATCTGAGCGATGCCCCACTGGTGTGCATGCGCGTCCACGAACGGAAATTTCGCGCGGGTCACCTCATGCTCCTCGACGACCAGCGTGGAGCGGGGCGCATAGTCTTCCCATTGCATTTCCTGGGCCTGCGCGACGGGAACAGGCGCGGTAATCGTCAGCGCAGCGAAGGCGAACGCTGCCGCGAAGAGGACGGATACTTTGCAGGGAGGGCGGAGCGAAGCGTTTGGGGTTGTCATGGCCGGGTCAGGAAGGGACGATGCGCAGGAAGGAGTGCATGAAGGCGGGGCGCGAACGAGATTGCTGGAACCGTTCGGCGACTTGTCGGCGCCATCCCTAAGGAATGATGCGCTCTGGAAAATAACGGAATGCAGCCTAAAAGGAAAAAGAAGATGCAATCGCGCGTAATTATATATTTACACAGCCATCATTTGATGCTCATAGCGCCGCTGTACGCATGAACGCCTTGTCCCGACGCCGCCTGAAAGAAATCCGCTCGCTGGCGCACAGAAAATACCGCGACCGGTACGGGGAGACGATTGTCGAAGGCGCGCGGGCCGTGGAAGCGGCGCTCGACGCCGGGGCCGAACTGCGCGCACTGCTTGTGACCGAATCGGCGCAGAGCCGGTTCGCGGACCGGTTCCGTATCCTGGAGGATCGGGTGTATGTCGTGTCCGAACGGGATATGCGAACGGTGTCCGCGGTCGAAACCAGCCAGGGCGTGCTTGCGGTCGCGGGCGTCCGGCGGGCGCCGCCGGAGACGCTCGCCTCCATGCAGCGGGTGGTATTGCTCGACGGCGTGAGCGATCCGGGAAATGCGGGGGCCATCATCCGGACGGCGTCCTGGTTCGGCGTGGAGGCCGTGGTAACCGCTCCGGATTCCGCGGACGCCTATCATCCCAAGGCAGTGCGCGCATCCATGGGAGGCGTATGGGACGTGGCGCACGTCGAAACGCCCGATCCGGCCGGGATGCTCGCAGACCTTGCGACACGCGGATTTACCGTCTACGGAGCAGACCTGCAAGGTACGCCTGTGGATACCTGGACGCCCGCGCTGCCGTCCGCCCTGGCGCTGGGCAGCGAGGCGCACGGCATTTCCCGAAATGTTCGGGAGCGAATTACCGAACGGGTGCTTATTCCGGGCCGCGCCTGCAAGGCCGCCAAACCGGGATCGCACGGCGTCGAATCGTTGAACGCTGCGGTGGCTGCGGGCATTTTGCTGCATGCCTGGGCGCGGACGGCCTGAAGCGCTGAGCGAAGCGGTTTTAATCAGCGTACCCTATATTGCATGACACTCTGATTAAATCTGCTTTGCTCAGCGCTTCACGTTCGTGCGTACAGGACATTGTGATGGCGACGCGGTAAACGCTGCGGATTCAGGGCATGGCGGACGTGAAGCGCCCTCTGGATTTTGCACATTAAATCAGAGTATCCTGCAAAGCTGAACGAATTCGCCAAACCATACGAACTCAGAAACAAGGAATATGAAAATCGGCATACTGACAGGGGGCGGAGACGTACCCGGCCTGAATCCCTGCATCAAGGCGGTCGCCCTGCGAGGCATGGAGCAAGGCAACGAAGTGATCGGCATTCGCCGAGGATGGGGCGGTTTGCTCTGGATGGACCGGGACGATCCCGCCAGCATCGACAAATATACGGTCGCGCTGGATTTTCCGACCGTGCGCAAGATCGACCGGAGCGGCGGCACCGTGCTCCATACGAGCCGCGTCAATCCGGGTCGCGTGTCGCCGAGCGACGTGCCCGAATTTCTTAAGGGAACTGCAGGGGCGACGGCGGAGGGCACGTTCGATTTTACGGCCCATGCGATCGCAAATTTGAAGCATCTCGGCATCGACATGCTCATTCCCATCGGGGGAGACGATACGCTGAGTTACGGAGAACGCCTGCACAGGGAAGGATTTCCGGTCGTGGCCATTCCCAAGACGATGGACAACGACGTGTACGGTACGGATTACTGCATCGGGTTCGGGACGGCGGTTACCCGGAGCGTCAAGTTCATTCACCAGCTTCGCACCAGCACGGGTTCCCACGAGCGCATCGCCGTAATTGAACTTTTCGGAAGAAATTCAGGTCAGACCAGTCTGATCAGCTCGTATCTCGCCGGGGTGGACCGCGCGCTTATTTCCGAGGTGCCGTTCGATCCGGAGAAGCTGGCGGGCCTGGTCATGGAGGACAAGCGCGCCAATCCGAGCAAATACGCCATGGTGACGATCAGCGAGGGCGCGTATATGATCGGCGGAGAGGTGATGGAAAGCGGGGAAGCCGATCCGTACGGACATCGCAAACTGGGCGGTATCGGAGAAGCCACGGGTGCGGCGCTCAGCAAGATTACGGGCCAGAAGATTGTGTTGCAGTCCTTTGCGTATCTGATGCGCTCCGGCCCGCCGGACGCGCTCGATCTGATGGTCGGTCTCAACTATGCGAACATGTCGATGGACCTGCTCGCAGGAGGCGCCAGCGGCAGGATGGTGGCCTTGCGGGGCGGCGTGTACACGCATATTCCCATGGACGAGGTCACGACGGGCGTCAAGCGCGTGGATGTGGAAGAACTCTACGACATGGACGCCTATCGTCCGAAGGTGCATCATGTGCTGAACAAGCCCATGTTCCTGTATTAGTTCATGGAGCCGGTCGTACAGATTTCGCTGGACGTGACGTCGGTTCCGGAAGCGGTCGGGATGGCGGAGATGGCCGTACGGGCCGGCGTCGACTGGATCGAAGCAGGCACCCCGCTGGTCATTGCCGAAGGGATGCACGGCGTGCGCGCCTTGCGGGAGCGGTTTTCGGACAAGCCCCTCGTAGTCGATCTGAAAACGATGGACGGGGGCGAGCTTGAGGTGGAAATTATGGCCCGCGCAGGGGCAACTCATGTGGTGGTCATGGGGCAGGCCGCGCCGGAAACGGTGGAACTGGCGGTGCGGGCCGGCAGGGAACTGGGCGTGGAAGTGATGGGGGATAACCTCGGAATGCCCGACCCCGTGGCGGGCGCCCGATTGCTCGAAGAGATGGGTTGCGATTACGTCATTCATCATATCGGGTATGATTACCGGACGTTGCGGCAGGAACGGGGACAGCCTTTCGAAACGCCTCTTGATCGGTTGCGAGAGGTGGTGACCGCCGTGGATATTCCGGTGCAGGCGGTGGGAGGGCTAAATATCGAACAGGCTGTGCAAGCGCCTGCCTGGGGCGCGCCCATCGTGGCGATAGGCGCGCCGCTTGCCGTGGACGCGCATGCGTTCCGGGCCGCGTCCGGCGATGTGGAAGGCATACTCCGGGAGATATGCGCGCGCGTACATGCCTTCGGGAAAGGGACGACCGGCTCATGAAGCAGATTCCCCGCACGATGCAGGCCGTGGTGAATCATGCGGCGGCGCCGAAGAGCGTCGAACTCCGCGAAGCGCCTGTTCCCGGGATTGATTCCGAAGATGTGCTGGTCGAAGTGCGGGCGGTCGGCGTATGCGGCAGCGACGTGCATCAATGGACGGGAACGCACAGTTGGGCGGTCAATTACCCCTGTATTCTTGGCCATGAATTCAGCGGAGTCGCAGCGCGCGTCGGAAACGCTGTGCGGAGATTTCGGGAAGGGGATCGAATCGCGAGCGAGACCGCTGCCGTCATTGATCCGGATTCCCCGCTGGTGCGGCAGGGGCAGTATCATCTGGACCCTTCGCGCCTCGGTTTCGGGTATGGCGTGGATGGCGCCATGGCCGGGTATGTGCGCGTACCGGAACGCTGCCTGCACCGCATTCCGGACGAGCTGACCTTCGAGCAGGCGGCGCTTGCGGAGCCGTGTTGCGTGGCGTATCACGCCGTTTGCGTACAGACCCGGCTTCGACCGGGAGACCATGTACTGGTGCTCGGTCCGGGTCCCGTCGGTTTGTTGTGCGGGGTCATGGCGCGGCTTGCGGGCGCGGGCGCAGTGCTGGTCGCCGGGTTGGCTTCGGATGCGCACCGCCTTGACGTGGCGGGGAAACTGGGGCTTGTTCCAGTTGCGGCGGCGGAGGCGGTTCGGGCTGCGCAGTCGCTTGGGGACGGTCTCGGCGTTGATGTGGTGGTGGACGCAGCGGGCGTTTCCGAAGCGCTCCGGATTGCGCTGGACGCCGTGCGGCCAGGCGGCTGGATCACCAAGGTCGGTTGGGGCAAAGAGCCGTTCGGCGGTAGTCTAGATCCCCTCGTTCAGAAAGCCGTTACGTTACAGGGCAGTTTTTCGCACTACCGGGAAATCTGGGAGCGCGTACTGCGTCTGCTTGCAAGCGGCCGCCTGGATACAGCGCCTCTTGTAGATCGTATTGCCCCCATACAGGAATGGGAAGAGGTCTTCGAGCGCATGCACGACCGGGCGTACGTCAAAGCGATCCTGATCCCGTGATTCCGTATGTTACGCGAGCATCGAATCCGATAGAAATATGGGACAACTCGTCAAAGACACGGTTATCCTCGTTACCGGTTCGACGACGGGCATCGGGGAATTCACGGCCCGCCGCATCGTGGCCGAGGGCGGTCAGGTGATGATTCATGGCCGGAACGCCGACCGCGCCGCGGCGCTCGCGGAGGAACTGGGGGAGGCCGCTGCGTTTTCGCTGGGCGATTTGCAGGATCCTGCGGCGCCGGGGCGTCTTGTCGAGGCTGCCGCCGAGCGGTTCGGTCGTCTGGATGCGCTCGTCAACAACGCGGCGCTTCTTACGCGCTCCAATATCGACAATGCGGCCGCCGACCTCTTTGACCGGCAGGTCGCCGTAAACATGCGGGCGCCTCTTCTTCTGAGTCAGGCCGCCGTGGCGCAGTTCAGGAAGCAGGGAGGCGGGGGGCATATTCTGAATGTGGGATCCATCAATGCGCTGGGCGGCGAGCGTAATCTGCTGGTCTATTCCATGACGAAAGGCGGGCTGATGACGATGACCCGCAATCTGTCCGCGTATCTGGCGAGCGAGGGAATTCGCGTCAACCAGATCAACGCGGGGTGGACGCTCACCGAAAACGAGAAGAGGATCAAGGTGCAGGACGGGTCCGAAGAAGGCTGGTGGGAACACATACCCCCCGAGCATGCCCCGTCCGGGCGCATTTTCGCTCCCGAAGAAGCGGCGGCGCATATCGTGTTCTGGCTTTCGGATCAGGCGGGGCCTGTCAATGGTTCCGTCTTTGAAATCGAACAGTGGCCGCTCGTGGGACAGAATGCATCCAAATAGCCAATGCCGCTCGCCGTTTTCCCCAAGTGCTTTCTGGATGCGCTCTGCGTGACGGGCGCCATGCGCGTCGAGGAATGGATTGATCTTGCGGGGACGCTGGATGTCGAAGGGCTGGAGTTCTACGAGGGATTTACCCCTGTGGGGGATCAGGCTGCGCTGGTCCGGCTTCGCGAGCGCGCTTTTCGGGCGGGTCTCGCCATTCCCATGATGTGCTGCTCCCCGGATTTTACCCGGTCCGATCCCGACGAGCGCAAGGAAGAGGTGGCTCGCCAGTGTCGCATGCTCGAAGCAACCGCAATGCTTGGCGGTCGGTATTGCCGGGTGCTCACGGGACAGCGTCGGCCGGGGCTCGACCGAGAACATGCGCTGGACCGGGTGATCGAATGCATCCGGGATGCTGCCGATTGCGCCGCCCGGCACGGCGTGACGCTGATTCTGGAGAACCACTACAAGGACGGGTACTGGACATACCCCGAATTCGCGCAGGACAGCGAAACCTTTCTGGAGGTACTGGACCGTCTTGGGGACATGCCCCATTTCGGGGTGAATTACGATCCGTCCAATGCGCTGATTGCGGGGGAAGACCCGATCGCCTTGCTGGAAGCGGTGAAGCATCGCGTCGTAACGATGCACGCCAGCGACCGGATGCTCGAGGAGGGTACGCTGGCGGACCTGCGCCGGATCGAAGCTGAGCCGGGTACGGGCTATGCGGACATCCTGAAGCACGGCGCGATCGGCGAGGGCCTCAACGACTACGACCGCATCTTTTCCATCCTGGCGGACATGGATTTCGACGGCTGGATATCCATTGAAGACGGCGACGATCCGGATCAGGGCATGGAACGTCTGCGCCGGTCCGTTACGTTCGTGCGCGGAAAGATGCTGGAGTACGGGGTGGGGTGAGGGGTTGTGTAGAAACGGATACTCGATGCGAATTGTGCGAACAGGGCGGAAGCGGGCGCCGCGAATCAGGTTCAGATCGGATATAACCTTTGCGCAAGGACAACTATGCGCTGGATTTCAATGGAACTGAAAATTTGTGTTTCACCGTTGTTCGTTTTAGTAATATGTATTATATTATAATCGTATATAATTTTTATGTACATTATATGAGACATTATATGAAATCCATTGCAAATCATACCTTACCTCGCGCAGCACGGAGAAGCCTCGCCAAACTCGGTGAAGACATCGCCGTGGCCCGCAGGAAACGCCGCATCTCGACGGTCTCTATGGCGGAGCGCGCCTTCATCAGCCGGAGCACGCTCTACAAGGTGGAACGAGGAGATCCAACGGTCTCCATGGGCATTTACGCCACGGTGCTCGCCATTCTGGGGCTTTCCGAGCGACTCGGCAATGTGGTCGACCGCCGGGACGACATCCTCGGACTGGATATCGAAGAAGACCGTTTGCCTAAGAGGATCGTGTCTTCCAGACGGAGGAAACGCACATGAACGATACGATCGAGGTGCATATCGACTGTAGCGAGAGTACATGCCTGGTAGGGAGGTGCCGCTATTTCGCCAGACGCGGAAGACAAAGTTCGGTGTTCGAATATGCAAACGAGTGGCAGGCTCGCTCGGACGCTTTCGCCATTGATCCGGCGAACCTTCCGCTGCATACCGGCCCGTTTTATGCTTCGTCGGAAAGGTCGGCGTTGCCGGGCGCCCTGCGCGATACCGCGCCTGACCGCTGGGGGCGGTTGCTTGTTCAGCGAGCCCTTCGCAAACACGAACAGGCGCGCACCCTGTCGGAAATCGATTACCTGCTTGCCCTCAATGATCGAACGCGCACAGGCGCTCTTCGCTACCGGCGCAAGGGGGAAGACGTTTTTAGTCATGATGCAGCTGTCTGGCGCGTACCGCCCATTATCCAGTTGCCCGCGCTTCTGAACGCTGCCGACGCCATTCATAGCGACACCGAAGAAGCGGAAGACCTGAGGTTATTACTGTATGAGGGATCGCCTCTCGGCGGTGCGCGCCCCAAATCGGTGGTGGAGGACAAGGACGGCTCTTTGTCCATCGCGAAATTTCCCAAACCCGACGACACACGCAGCATTCCTCACGGGGAAGTACTGGCCATGACATTGGCTCGCCAGGCCGGACTGAGGGTGGCCGACGCTCGTATGGAGGATGTCGCCGGCCGGCCAGTTGCTCTCGTAAAACGATTCGACCGCCGCGGCGCCCGCCGCATTCCGTTTCTGTCGGCAATGAGTATCCTGGGGCTTCATGACGGCGATATAGCTGCATACACCGATATTGCCGAATGTATTCGCACCTGGTCGAGTGCTCCAACCGAAGATCTTCACGAATTGTGGCGGAGGATCGTATTCAACATCCTGGCTGGCAATCTCGACGATCATTTGCGCAACCACGGATTCCTGTACGACCGGGCCGGCGCATGGCGCTTGGCGCCGGCTTATGACCTCAATCCGGTCCCGATAGAGGAAAAGGCAAGGGAACTGACTACCTGGATTTCCGAGGAAGGCCCGGAAGCCGATCCGGATCAGGCGCGCAGGGCCGCGCCGTACTTTGCATTGAAGAGCAACCGGGCGGACACGATTATTTCCGAGATGTCAGCAGTTCTGAAAGATTGGCGAAAGACTGCGCGGCGGTTGGGTATGAGCGCGGCGGATATTGCCGCGTATGCCTCGGCGTTTCGGGAATGAGGGACGCTACCCGGCGGACAATTTTTCTGCGCCGAAAAGCCGCCCTTCGATCCGGCCTAACCGGGAATTGATTGCGCTGATGTCCTGATGCAGGTCCTTGCGAAGGTTTTGCATGTCCTTGTTCTCCTGCGCTTGCTCCCTTTTTCCGCAAAACAAGACATCCCCTTCCCCGGTTCTTATCTTCTGTCTGCTGTTTCGCCTCGCCATTCCGCCCTCATCGTGCAGGATTTTTCGATTTGTCCGGGAACCGTCTCATAGACGCCGCACTTGTCCGGCAAGCGCAGGAAGGCGACGAAGCGGCGTTCGAGGCGATCGTCAGGCGGCTCGATCCCATGCTGCGCGCCTGGTTCGTATCGCGGGTCGGGCAGCGGGCGGCAGTGGACGATCTGGTGCAGAACACACTCCTGCGTCTGCACCGGAGCCTGCCGGACTTGAAGGACCCGGAGCGGTTGCAGGCGTTCGCGATGAAAGCGGCGATGTTCGAAACCCAGGATTATTATCGGGGACGATATGGTCCCCGGGAATATCTTGCGGACCCGGACGCCTTGTCGAGATGGAGCGAAGCGATTCCGGAGGCGGACCTGCGCCTCGACGCGGAGCAAGCGCTGAGCCTGCTCGGCGAAAAGGCGCGTACGATTCTGGAAATGCGCGAATACGGCTATCGCTATGCGGAAATCGCCCGCGCGCTCGGCATGACGGAAGCCGCTGCGAAGATGCAAGTGCAACGAGCGCTGCGCAGGTTGCGCAAGGCGCTTGAAGAACCGCCCGGAGGAGACATCTGATCCGCTGCGCGCCCGGACGGAGGCCCTGGCGGCTTTGATCCGTCGCGGAATCTCCCGTACGCCCTGGCCAGCAATTTTTTCTTGCAAGCAAAGCGTTACTTTTTCGGCCTCCACAGCGGCTTAACAAATATCAACGCACCGCTCTACGCCCGCATCGATTCGTGCCTGCGTCGCTCGAACATATCGCCGCCATTGCACTGTACCGCGACCTGACCCCGGAACGGGCCATGGAATTGCAAGACATTCTGGCCTCCGATCCTGCTGCCGTTGCCCTCTTTCGGGAATGGCTCGCCGTACGTACGTTGTTGGCCCGCGGGATTGGGCAAACTGACGCGGATTTGGGGGAATTCGTTCTGTTCGCAATGCACGAGTGCGGGCGAGCGGATGCGTTGACCGATTCTGAACGGGCGCGCGTCGAAGAAGCCGCGCCGGCGTTTCGGCGCATGATTGCGGATAGCCCCGGAATGGCGGCGGTAGCTGGCGACCTGCGCCGCGACATGGAGGATTTCGAGGCGCATTGGGCGGCGTGGTTTGCGGAGGAGTCCGCTGGAGAAGCGGCTTCTTTGCCGCGCAGGTCTTCTTCCCGATCTGTTCGCGGGGATCGCCGTTCCGTTCGGCCTTCGCGCAGCGTTTCGGCGCCGTCGTTCCGCCGTCGCGCTTTGCAGGCAGGCGTTGGCCTGGTCGCCGCGGCGCTTCTCGCCACGCTGGCGATTTTCCTGTGGCCGCCTTCTTCGGATGCCGTAACGATTCAGACTGCCGCCGCAGAAATGCGCCTGGTCGAATTGCCGGACGGCTCCATCGTACGTCTCCTGAGCGATTCCCGCGTAACGTATTCGCCCGCCGGGATGGATAAAGGCGGGGAGCGGCGCGTCGAATTCAAGGGCCGGGCCTTTTTCGATATTGCGGCGCGCGCCGATCATTTCCTGTTGTTTACGCCGGATGCGGAGGTGGCCGTGCTTGGCACCTCTTTCGGGGCGCATACCGGCGCCGACGGGACGGAAGTCGTTCTGGTCGAAGGCAAACTGCGGATGAGCGCCCGGCATGGCGCAGACGATGCGGACCATGCCGTTGTGCTTGTTCCCGGCCAGATGAGCCGCATGGCGGCGGGCGTTCCCTCCGACCCTGTATACGTGCAGGTTCATGAAATGCTTGCCTGGACAGGGCTTTTCGTGTTTCACGCTACGCCGGTGCGGGACATTCTTCCGGCGCTTTCCATGCACTACGGCGTGGCGATTTCGGCGGATGAAGCCCTGCTTGACGAACGGGTAACCGGCCGGTTTGCGCGCGAGGAGTCGTTGACCGAAACGCTGGACATCGTTGCGCTGGCTATCGGCGCTTCGGTCGAGGCGGACAGGGAGGGATACCGCATCGTATCGTCCCGGTGAGCCGTCGAAAAAAATTCCAGGGGCCTTGACATTATTGTTTCCGCAACTGTATTATTGAGGCGTGGCGTATGTCGTGTTCCTGTTTCCTGTTCATTTGCCCTGTGGAGGATCCCATGAAGCCTGTTAAATATCTCGTCCTTTTGGTTGGTTTTCTCCTTGCCCCTGGTCTCGGGGGGGGCAGCAGGTAGAAGCTCAGTCGGTGGGGTACTGCTTACGCTACTCTGACGTCCGCCCTGGGCCGACGGCGCGATCTCCGCAAGAACAGTGCGAGTGCGAGATGGGCATTCAGTCGTCTTGCATTGGCACCACATCTACTTCTGTCAAAGCTCGAAAGATCTATGAAAAGACTTCCTGTGCTACCAGGAATAATCATCTCTGGTATAATGGTGGATGTCAGTCATGCAGGGAGGTCGCAAGCATGCAAGCTGCGACGATTGTGGCTTTAGGCGCTACGGTTGGCGCCGTAATACCCGGTATAGTGGGCGGGACGGTTAACTGAATTATTGTATATCTTTGGTGTAGAAGATATTTTTAGTTAAGCCGTTATCCGCTTGAATACTCTCCACGCTATCTTACAGGTGAGAATATGCGCATTCGTATTTTACCCGCTCTTTTCATTCTGATCTTGTTTCCGGCCTCGGTCCAGTCCCAGGAAGTACAAAAGGAATACTTTTTTTCCCTTTCCGCCGGTTCTGAATCTTCCATCGTGCGTCTGAAATCTCCCCTTGAACTGGGCATTGTGCCCCCTGATCAGGTAAAATACGATTATACCAGTCGCCTGAACCCTCTTCTGACGCTTAATCTGAAGGTCGCCGACGGCATTCGAGCCGTGTCCCAGGTAACCTTTACGAGAATAACGGAGCCGCTTCTTGGCGCTGTTTCCCATACGCAAATATGGACTATTATGGGAGGCGTCAGGTTACAGAGCAAAGGCTCTCCTTTGTATATGAATTTGCTTGGCGGATTAAATACGCATGTGTACGATATACAGAGACTCAGTTCGCCAGAAGCGCTTGTGTCCAGATCGCGAAGTTTCGTTCTGGACGGAAACGCCAATCTTTCCTTGTTTACCTTGCCGAAAGGGAAGTTCTTTGTTGCCGCTGGCGCCAGACGCGCATTTCATAAAGACATTGGGTATGTTTCTTATTATGTTCGGGCGGGACTGGAAATCGTTTTGATTCGCCGATGAAATCTTCCGGCCTGCCTCTTCCGCATGGCCGGACAGGAAGCCGCGGCGTTTCTTTGACGGAAAGGGGCGCGTCCGGGCGGAAATCGGTATCTTGGGACGTGCGTTGGCTGTTCGTCATATCCCTTGTGCTGCTTTCGCCGCTTTCGGCGGCGGGGCAAACCATTCGCATCGAGGCGGAAGAAGCGCCGCTGCGCGAGGCATTGCTTGCCGTACGGGATCAGGCGGGCGTCGATATTGTGTTCTCGGAGGCGCTGGTCCAGGGTCGCCGTACGGCGTGCGCGTACGAAGGGACTTCCGTGGAAGCGGCTCTTGCGTGCATTCTCCGCCCGGTCGCGCTCGAAGCGCAACGCGTCCGCCGCAAGCAATACGTGGTGGTGCGCATTTCCGACTCGGCCGCCGATCAGGCCGCGCGCCGGTGGACGTTGCGCGGATTCGTGCTGGATCAGGAAACCGGCGAGGCGTTGCCCGGGGCGCATATTTACCTTTCCGAGTTGCGTATCGGGGCGGCAACGAACAACGCGGGCTATTTTGCGCTGTCGTCCCTGCCGCCCGGGACGTATTCGGCGCAGGTTTCTTTTTTGGGGTATGCGACCGGGGAACAGCAGGTTGCAGAGACGTCTGCGCCGGTTATCGCGTCGCTTGCTCCGTTGGCTCTCGAAGGAGGCGGGATTGTGGTGGAAGACGAACGGGCGGACTATGCGGTGGCCGCCGCATCGCCGGGCTTGCTCAGGGAGTCGGTTCGTCGTCTTGAGCGATTGCCCTCCTTTCCGGGGGAATCGGACCTTTTCCAGGCCTTGCAGCATTTTCCGGGCATCCGCAAGACGGGCGAATTGCATGGCGGCATGCTGATTCGCGGCGCCTCTCCGGATCAGAACCTTTACATGCTGGACGGGGCGCCCGTGTATCATCCCTGGCACGCATTCAGTCTCATTTCCATTTTCCAGACCGAAACGTTCAAGGACATCAAACTGTACCGAGGCTCGTTTCCCGTGGAATACGGGGGGAGGATATCGTCGGTGCTGGATGCGCAGATGAAGGACGGATCGCAGCAGGAGCCCCGCGCGCTCATGGCGGTGAGTCCGCTTAGCGGGCGCATGGTGATCGAGTCTCCGGTTACCGCCAACAGTTCGTTCATGGCGGCGGCGCGCAGATCCTATCTCGACAAGATTATTGGCCGCGAGCATCCTGTGGAAAATGCGGAAGGGCGCCGGGACACGCTCCGCACGGGATACCATTTCTACGACGCCAGCGCAAAATATACGCACAGGTTCAAGGGAGGAGATCGGCTTTCGGTCAGTTATTATCGAGGCGGCGACGACCTCGATTTGCGCCTGCCCTTCGATTTGTCCCTGGACTTTTCGTCCTGGCTTCGCCCGGCGGATCTTTTCTTCGAGGTGGCGCAGGAATGGCGCAACCAGTTGATCAGTACGCGCTACCAGCACCTGTTTTCCGAGCGTTTTTTTGTTACCGGAACGGCGTACCTGTCCACGTACCGGGCGCGCGAAAGCACTTTGCTGCGGCCCACGATTTCTGCGGTCATGCAATCCGATTACCGGGTGGACCTGCAGGATGCGGGCGTGAAGATGGATATGGAATATTTCCAATCCGTTTCCCACCGGATACAGGTGGGCCTGCAGGCCGGCGTACGCGATTTTTCCTCGTCGCTTGATGCGATCATCCGCCGTTCTGCGGGCGCGGTAGATCGGCATGCGCAGACGAACGAGGCGACGGAGCCCGAACTGGCCCTGTATGCGCAGGACGTGTGGCGGCTAAACGAGCGCTGGATCGTCCATCCGGGCGTCCGGCTCAATGTGTTCGGGACCGGGTTGCGCACGGATGTGAGTCCGAGCCTTGCGCTGGAGCATGTCGTGGCTCCCCGACGCCTGCGCTTGCGCGCGGGGGCAAGCCGAACCATGCAATATCTTCACCGGTTGCGCGATCGTTACGCCTTTACGTACGATCTTGTAACAAGCCGCTGGATTCCGGCCAGCGAAGATATTGCGCCGTCCTCCGGTTATCAGGGTTCCGCAGGGGTGGAGAGCAGCCCCTGGCGGGGGGTAACGCTCCAGGGAGATATGTACTGGCGCCATGTAACGGACGTCTTGCTTCCGGAAGACGAGTTTCGCAGCAAAAATGAACTGGTGGGGCCCGGGATCGACGTGGGCGAGTTGCTTGGACAATACGTGCGGGGCAATGCCCGGGCGTACGGCGTGGAACTTTCCGCCGCCGCGGACCGGCCTCCCTGGTTTGTTCGCCTGAACTATGCAGGGGGAAGGTCCCTGACGCGCTCTTCCGCCCTCGGAGAAGGGTCGTTTCGGCCCGCCCGATACGATGTGCCCCGCTCTGTTGGCGTCCTGGCGGCGCGAGAACTCGGAAAATGGCGCGTCCTTTCCATTCTGGAGGCGCGAAGCGGGTACCCGACGACCGTGCCCGTCGCGCAGTACGCCATAGGCGATCTGCTGGACGAAACGGATCGGTATTTGCACCGCCCCTACCTGAACAATGGACGCTTGCCGCCCTATTTTCGGCTGGATATTGCTGCGGAGCGGCGTTTCCGGGCGCTGGGCGCATCCTGGTTTGCCCGCTTGCATCTGTACAATGTGACGAATCGCCGCAATGTGACGGCGCGGCAATATATTCCTTCGGATCAGGGCATGGAAATTCAGGACCGGCGCGGTTTGCCCATCTTGCCCCTGTTCGAAATCAGGATGCAACTATGACGTTTCCGGCGATTCACAGGGCAAGGCGGGTCCGGGCAGGCATGCTGTGCGCATGTCTTGCCGCTGCGGGGTGCGATACGGTCGCTCCGGTGGACGATGCGCAGGTCATAGTGGAGGGATTTCTCGACGCCGGGCAGCCTCTGCAACCCGTTATGGTGCGCCGGACCTTGTCGCCCAAAGGGCCTTACGATATGGAGCAAGCGGCCGTTTCGGACGCCGAGGTGGAAGTGACGCTGGGGGACAAGGTCGTGCGGTATGCGCCAGATCCGGGACACCCCGGGCGGTATGCGCCGACAGGGAACGGGGCGGGCGTCGTCGTCGCCGGAGATGCGTTCTCGTTCCGCGCCGGTTGGCGGGATGCGGTGGTAACGGCGTCCGGGTATGTTCCGCCTGAAATAGAAATCCGCGACGTATCGCTGAAGATTCCGTCGGAACCTGTTTCGGCGGTGTTGCTCGACTCGCTGGCGCTGTCGGATACGCTGGCGACGGGCGCCTACACCGGGTACATTTATCCCATCGAGGCCATGATCGAATGGGTTGCGCCGGAAGAAGGGGCGTTTTCGGAAGAATTCTGGGTGCGGGCGCAATTGCAACCGTTCACCACGTTTTCTTCTCCCATTGTGGACTTGTTTCTGCGTTCCGACGATGCGTTTCGGGAGCAGGCGCGGCAAACCGAAGGAACGGAGAGGTCCTGGGCCGGGGTATACGCCGTCAGCGTACCCGGAGAAAACGATCCCTTGCCGGAGCATGGCCTGCGCGTTTCGCTGGTGCGGTCCGGAGCGGATTACGCCCGGTTCGCCGCCAGCCGGGACGATCCCGACCGGCGCGAACCCATTTCCGGCGTACAAGGAGGGATCGGTATCTTTGCGGCAGTCTCCGTCGATTCGGTGCATGTGCAGGTGGACGGGACGGGCGGGGAATCGATCCCGCCGTAACCATGCCGCGCGGGGCGCGGGAACACAAAAAATCCCCTCTGGTTGTACAAAGTCGTATAAAATCGTTACATTATAAGAATGGGCTTTTTTACAAGGTCCATTCCGTATGTAACGCATGCAAGCGCATGAGTCGTTGGTTACGTCGCTGCGCTTGCATCACCCTCAATATCATCCAGGCACAAACGTACGCAGAGCACGTGACGAACGACGAGTTGAATGGACACGGCGTCCCGCCGCAGCATTCTTACCGCGATGAAATTTATTCCCGCCGCGTCCCCGCCGGGAAACGAACCTATTACTTTGACGTCAAGACGACGCGATCAGGCGAGGATTTCTTCGTAACCATTACGGAAAGCAAGCGCGTTGGGGAAAACCGGCACGAGAAGCACAAAGTTTTCCTCTACAAGGAAGATTTTGGCAAGTTTATTACAGCGTTGCACGATGTGGTGAAGCATGTTGTGGACGAACGGCTTCCAGGTTACGATTTCCGCAATTTGCCGGAACTGACCAGCATCGAGGACCAGGGGCGCTCTTCGGGCGGTTCGGAGTACCGCTAACGCGGGCGGAACCGTTTTTGCAAGGGAAGCCCTGTTGTCCAGACCGACAGGGCTTTCGCCGTTGCAGAGGCAAGGCGTTGGCGGGGCGAGGTTATTCCGGCGCCGTACGCTTTGCGCTTGTGCAACCTTTTGCTTCTCGCCATGCTTCCTGTCGTACCTTTTGCCCGGCGCCGGGAACAACTGGAACGCCTTTTTTCGCGCCTCGCCGTGTTCGACGATCAGATCGACGAGACGGTGCGGCGCATTCTGGCAGAAGTGCGTTCAGGGGGCGACGCCGCCGTACTTGATTGTACGGAGCGGTTCGATGGAGTGCGTCCGGCCTCGTTGCTTGTGGACGCCGATCGGCTTGCCGAGGCGCATGCAGGCCTGAACGATTCGTTGCGCGGCATTCTTGCCGAGGCGGCGGACGCTATCCGGCGGTTTCACGAAAAACAACGGCGGGCGTCGTGGTTCGAGACGGAGGAGGACGGCGTCGGATTGGGGCAACGCTATGTGCCCATGGAACGGGTCGGAGTGTATGCGCCCGGCGGTACGGCGGCGTATCCGTCCAGCGTACTGATGAATGTTATTCCGGCGCAGGTTGCGGGCGTTGAACATTTGTATCTCGCCTCGCCGCCCGGGCCGGACGGATTGCCCCACCCGCTTGTGTTGGCCGCGGCCCATATGCTCGGCGTGGATCATGTATTTTCGGCGGGGGGCGCGCAGGCTATCGCCATGTTTGCCTTCGGGACGGAATCCGCGCCGCGCGTTGACAAGATCGCGGGGCCAGGCAATGCCTGGGTGGCGACGGCCAAAAAACAGGTTTACGGCCTTGCGGATATTGATTCGGTGGCAGGCCCAAGCGAAATCGTCGTGCTGGCGGATTCTTCTGCCGATCCGCGTTTTGCGGCGGCCGATTTGCTTGCGCAGGCCGAGCACGATCCCCGTGCTTCGGCGGTATTGACGACGCCCGACGCTGCGCTGGCGGAAGCGGTTCGGCGCCATGCTTTCGAGATGACGGCCTCCTTGCCGCGTCGCGCCATCGTGGAGGCGTCGCTTGCCGAGTATGGCGCCTGCATCGTGACCGATACGCTGGACGAGGCTATTCGGGTGGTGAACGAACTGGCTCCCGAACACCTTGAAGTATTGACTCGGGATCCGGCTTCCGTCTTGCCCCGTATCCGACACGCAGGCGCCATTTTTCTGGGACCGTTTTCTCCGGAACCGGTCGGCGATTATTTTGCCGGGCCGAACCATGTGCTTCCCACCGGCGGCGCGGCCCGGTATGCTTCGGCGCTGGGCGTCGAGGACTTTGTTCGGCGGCAATCCGTCATTGCATGGACCGAAGCGCGACTTGCAAGAACCGCCTCGCGCATCGCTGCGTTTGCGAGGGCAGAGGGACTTGAGGCGCACGCCCGCGCCATAGAAATCCGGTCAGGAGATATTTCCGCACACAGCGCATCGAACAGGCAAGAGGATGAGTCCGCAAACCCGCATGGATGAGCTCGTGCGCCGCATTCGTCCGGCGGTCCGCGCCCGCAGCCCGTATCTGGTGGGCCTCCCGGAGGCAACCACGGTAAAATTAAACCAGAACGAAAGTCCGTACGACCTTCCGCCGGCGGTCAAGGAGGAGGCGCTGCAGGCGTTTGCGCGTATTTCGTTCAACCGATATCCGGACGAGTTTGCGGAACCCCTCGCGCAGACGTTCGCTGTCTGGGCCGGATGCGATCCCGCCGGGGTTATGGTGGGCAACGGGTCCAATGACCTGGCCGGGTTGCTGGGCCTTGCGTTGATTGAGCGCGGGGCGTCCGTGGTGCTGCCGCGTCCCATGTTTTCCCTTTACGCCAAAGTGGCGTTGCTGCACGACGGCGATCTTTTCGAGGTCCCCTGCCGGGAAGATTTTCGCTTCGATACGGACGCCCTTGTCAAGGCGGTTGCGCTGCGTCGCCCGGCGCTCGTTGTGCTTGCGACGCCCAACAATCCCACGGGTCTGGCTATGACGCTGGATGAGATTGCGGCGGTGGCCGACGCTTCAGACGGGTTTGTCGCGGTGGACGAAGCGTATCTGGAATTTTCAGAGGAAGGCAGCGCGCTTCGGTTGATGGACGAATACCCCAATCTGATTTTGCTGCGCACTTTTTCCAAGGCGTGCGGCCTGGCCGGGCTGCGCCTCGGCTTTCTCATAGCTCATCCCGACGTGTTGCGCGAACTGCGCAAGGCGAGGATGCCGTTCATGATTGATCCGCTGGCCTCTGCGGCGGCGCGCCTCCTGCTTACGTCCTGGCCAGATGTGGTTGCCGAGCGGGCGCGGCGCATTCGAGCGGATTGCCTGGCGATTGCCTCCGCTCTTGCGGACATGGAAGGGGTGGAGGTGATTCCGTCTCAAACGAATTTCGTCTTGTTTCGGACGCCGCTGGACGCGGATCGCCTGAAAGCGCGTTTTCTTGCAGAGGGCGTACTGGTTCGGTCCATGTCCGGATACGTCGAATTGCAGGGTTTTCTTCGGGTAAACGCCGGAACGGAAATTGAGAACAAGGCATTTATGACGGCGTTAGAACATGCGCTGTCGGCATGAAATATATTAAGGTAGATATCATCGGGCTTTCCACCACTCCTGCGAGTGGGGGCTCTGCCTATGCGCTTATTCTGGGCGAGGTCACCGGAAACCGCAAATTGCCCATCATCATCGGATCGTTCGAGGCGCAGGCTATTGCGCTTGAAATGGAGAAGATTCAGCCGCCGCGCCCAATGACGCACGACTTGCTGCGCGATTCGATGGAGGCGGTCAAGGCCGAAGTGACGGAAGTGGTTATCGACGAACTGCGGGAAGGCACGTTCTTCGCCAAAATCTGCTATACCCATAACGGAAAGGCCTCCCATCTCGATTCCCGTCCGAGCGATGCGGTGGCGCTTGCCGTCCGCCTCGGCGTACCCATCTATGTGGCTCCCGACGTAATGCAGAACGCCAGCATACGCAAGGAACGGGAAGCGGCGCCTGCCACCATGACCCTGCTGGAGCAAATGGAGTATCAGCTTGACGTGGCCGTGCAGGAAGAAAATTACGAGAAAGCCGCCGAACTCCGCGACGAAATCAAGCGGCTTCAAGGCGAGCGGCAGCAGAATTAGCGCGGCGGCGCTCCCATTTTTCGCCCATCGATATGCAGGCGTCCGCAGAGCCTATTTCGTTTGCCGACTTGCACGGCTTTTCGGCGCTTTTTCGGGATTATTGCACGCGCTACGAGGCGCTTTCGGACTACTTTGCAGGCGATTGGCGGGAGGCCGCAGAACGAGCGCGCGCTGCGGATCGGGCCGCGGCGCTGGATCGGGACCGGCATGCGCTTGCGGATGCGCTCGCCGCGCAACATGCGGTCCAGGGCGATAGCGATGCGGCGCGAAACGGCGTCGAGGCGTTGCGCGCGCGGGATACCGTCGTTGTGGTTACCGGGCAGCAGGTGGGTTTGTTTACGGGTCCGATGTACGCCATCCTGAAGGCGTTTTCCGCCATTCGATTGGCCGAGCGGCTTGCCGAAGAAACGGGGCGGCGCGTGGTTCCGGTATTCTGGCTGGGCGGCGAAGACCACGATGCGGACGAGATTTCGAGCGCAGTCTTGCTTCGCGGAAATCGTCCCGCAGAGGTGCGTTTGCAGGCAGGCGCCATCGTATCTTCCGGCCCGACCGGTCGCATACGGCCTGGCCAGGAGGTTATGGACCGTCTGGAGCAGCTTCTTCCCGATACGGATTTCAAGCGAGATGTGCTGCGCATGGTTCGGGCGTCGTACGGCGCGGACGCAACGCTTTCCGAAGGGTTTGCCCGGATGCTCCGGGTTCTTTTTCCCGAACTGGTGATTGTCGATCCCGACAATGCGGCCCTCAAGCGACTGGCGGCGCCGCTTTTTGCGCAAGAAATCAGGGAAGCAGGAACGGCTGCGGACCTTGTGCGCGAGGTTTCGGGAGCATTGGGGCGCGCCTACCATGAGCAGGCCCTGGCGCGCCCGGCCAATCTTTTTTTGCTGGAAGCGGGGCGGCGCATTCCGCTCGATCTCGACGGCGAGGAGTTTGCGGCGCGCGGCGCTGATCGGCGCATGACGCGGGCGGAAGCCCTGGAACTCGTGCATCGATCGCCGGAATCGTTCAGCCCGAACGTGTTGCTGCGTCCCTTGATGCAAGATTTATTGCTGCCCACGGCGATGTACGTGGGCGGCCCGGGCGAGATCGCCTATTTTGCGCAGTGTCGTCCCCTGTACGAGTGGGCGGGGCTGCCCATGCCGATCATTTATCCGCGGGCGAGCGCCACCTTCCTGGAGCCGCATGTGGCGAGAGCGCTGGATGCATACGGCTTGACCGTGGGGGATTTTTCAGAGGATGCGGACCAGATTTTCCATCGCGTCGTGGCGGATGCAATGCAGGGAACGCTCGACGAAGCGTTCGACGAAGCGGCGCAGCGTCTCGGCGAGGCGGCGGGTCCGGTGCGCGCGTTGTTGCGCGCGTTGGACGGTACGCTGGACAAAGCGGCCGATGCGGCCCAAAAAGTCATGGCGGACGAGCTGGCCCGGTTGCGGGCGAAGGCGGTTCGGGCCGAAAAGAAAAAACAGGACGTCGTGCGCGCTCGCCTCGAAAAGGCGCAGGCGAATTTGTACCCGAACGGGATATTGCAGGAGCGGGGATTGTGCGTACTGCATTTCCTCAACAAATATGGCATGGGTTTTCTGGAGATGCTCCGCGAAACGATTGACATGGATACGTCCGCGCATCAGGTGGTGCGGTTGGAGGGAAAGAAGGGATAATTGGCCTGGCTGCCCTGCGCCCGGCGAGGCGGGGCCGTATTTTCCGTATGGCGCCTCTGCATCCGGAAGGTTTTCCCGAATCGGGGCGCGGCGGCGTTGCAGGAGAGACGGAATGTTTCCCGCCTATGGTTGCCTCCAGGTCGTGATGTGTTCTTCCAGTTCCACGCGGAAACGGCCCATGTCCCCGCGCCTGTTTTCTGCTTCCGTGCGTCCGGCGAGGCGGGCGATTTCTTAGGCCGGGTGTTGCGCCCTGTGTCCCCTTGCGTTATCTTCGTCCCATGCGTTTCTTCCTATGCGCCATATGGACACTGGGTTTGCTGCCGCTGGCTGCTTCGTCGGCGGCGCAGTCCCCCGCCGATCTGTCCTCTGAAGGCGTACGGGCCGTCATCGATCAACTGTTCGACGGCATGCGGACCGGCGACAGCACAATGGTTCGGGATGCGTTTCACGAAGAGGCGCGCATACAGTCCGCAATCGTGCGCGATGGGCGGAATGTGCTCCAGATAGGCAGCGTGGACGGTTTCGTGCAGGCGGTGGGGATGCCCCGTTTCGAAGTATGGGACGAGAGGATATGGGATGTGGATATCGCCGTGGACGGCCAGCTTGCCCAGGCATGGATGAATTACGCCTTTTTTCTTGGCGATACGTTCAGCCATTGCGGCGTGAACGCCTTTCACTTCCACCACGACGGCTCTGCCTGGAAAATTACGCAGGTCACCGACACGCGCCGGACAGACGGGTGCGGGGTGGAATAGGGGATTTGGGCAGGATTATTCAATGACGTGTGTTGTCGTCATTATTTTATGAAGACAAGGTTAAGGATGCTCTGGTTAAATCTACTTCGATCAGCGCTTCACGTTCGTGCATACAAGATATTGCGATGGTCTCGTTGAAATCAGCGGTAAACGCTTCGGATTCGGGGCATGGCGGACGTGAAGCGCCCTTCGGGAGGCTGCGAGAGACGCTCTGGCTGTGTCATTCCTCATTATGTGGGGCCTGCCACATTGCTTCGTCATTCCTTGCCAGAGCGTCTCTCGCAGCCTCTGAACTTTGCAGATTTAATCAGAACATCCTTAAGGTTAAAAAATTTAATCATCGAAAAGCCGCTCCTTAATAATTAAACAACGGTTCGGACGTTGTCTCCACCGCGATTCCCGAAGCATTGGCGCTGCAAGGCAATCAGCCGGTTCCGATCAGGGGCGATCTCAAGGAAGTAAACTATCTGCGTCGTCAGGCCCGGGTTATGACCCCCATGGCCGTTCGGGAAGAAAAAGCGCGATGGGACATCTCTTCCCGGGACTTCATGGAGCATGTATCCGAACGGATTTTGCCGCAACTTCCGGGGGCGCTGTATGCTCCTGCGCACTACCTGCCCGCCGACCGGACAGGCGTCATGCGGTCGCATCGCGTATTGCTCGGCTCCTTGATCGACCGGGCCTCGCAACCCGGTCGCAACGATCCGTTGCCGGACCTTTCAGGCGTGGCGGGCGATTTTCTGAAGCAGCTCGTCTAGTTCGGCGACCTTTCCGATTTGTCTGATCAAGCAACGCCGCTGCTTGCCGAACGCATGGAAGAGCATCTGCTAAAAGGTGCGGTGGATGTCGAAACGTCGTCGCCGGGCTCGCCGTCGTTTTTCTATCGGCCTCGCGGCTGGAAGAAGGCGCTGCCCTTGATGCATACCTCTTCCATGGTATCGGAACTGGCGCCGCTCATATTATATCTGCGTTATGTGATCCAGCCGGACGATGTCTTGATTATCGACGAGCCGGAAGCGCATCTGCACCCTGCCATGCAGGTCGAATTCGCCCGCCAGCTCGCCGCGCTCGTTCATGCGGGAATCCGAGTGGTCGTCGCTACGCACAGCGAATGGGTGCTGGAAACGCTCGCCAATCTGGTGCGGGCGTCGAAACTTTCTGAAGAGCGAAGACAAGGAATCGAGAGCGCCGATCCGGCGCTTCGTCCAGATCAGTTGGGGGTATGGTTGTTCAAACTGAAAATGCGACCGAGGGGCTCGGAGCTGAAGGAAATAAAAATGGACGAGGAAACCGGCCTTTTCTCCACTGACTGCGACGATGTCAGCCTGGCCCTTTACAACGACAGCGTAAAAATATCCAATCGCATTGACGAAGGCGCTTGACGCATGACGACAGGCCGTAAGCAATGCATGGAAGTCGTCTTCCCCTAAACGCGATCAGCAGGGTGGTGGAGCCGACGTTCGCAGAAACGTCTTCGGACCTTGTTTATCCGCTGGGCGGCGTGGACGATATGGGCGAAAAATATTTCATCGTCCTCGCGTTATCCCCGCTACCGGATAAAACAAGCGCCTTTTTGCGTCTGGCAATTGAATAAAACCGAAATGTTCGTAAAACGCTTGGGCTTGCTCATCTTTTGCGTCCACGACAACGGCGTAAACGGCAAGAGTTGCGCTTGCCCAACGTACGCGTTGCAATGCATTCGCTAAAAGCGCTGCACCCAGTCCTTGCCCAGACCAGCGTCTATCTACCGCCAAGCGCCCAAGTAATGCCACAGGCACTGGATAGCGGGGCAAGCGTTTCGCTTTCGTCTCTGGCAATGCATCTCGTTCGACGCTTCCTGCACTGAGTGTATAGAATCCCGCGATCTCGTTGCTTTCCTCAGGTAGAGCCACGAACACTCGGGTAACGTTGCGGCGTTCATCCTGGGATGCCTGTTGCCGGATGTACCGGTTCAGGGCTTCAGATCCGCAATCGAATCGAGACCGATCATGCGATTTGCGCAGGGATTTTATGACAAACATCACGCGTCGCTCACTTCCCGATCAAACGTTCATGGGTAGCAAGGGCTTTGCGCAACGCCGCGTTCGGTTGGGGAGGATTGACGAGGGCCTCGGAAAATATATCCCAGTCCTCCTTGCTCAGCACGAGTCGCTCTCGTTCGCGTATCAAATGGTCCGCCGCTTCGAGTGCATTATGGACAACAAAGGCTGATACCGTCATGTTGGCCAGTGTCGCCGCACGCTTCAGCCTGCGTTTAGCTTCAGGATCGATACGAACCTGTACTCGTTCAGTTTTTGTTTGCGAAGTCGCCATGATGCTTGCTCGTTGTTTCCGCCTCCACATCCAATGTAAGCCAAAATGGCTAACAAATGCAAATAGCGGATTGTCAAATCTCAGGATTGCTGGCACAACAGCTCGAATCGCCGCGAACGGGCTTGTGCTGCAAGCCCATGCCGTCACCTTAATAATTAAGGCGTGAAAATTTCAACTTAAAAAATTAAGGCGAGGCATTTTTTGCCCTATATCCACCCCCGTCCCGCGCCTGTTCCTTCACCTATGAGCCCGCGCGCCTATGGCCCCTCGTTTTCCTCAACCCCCGCACGCTGCGCTCGCCCGCTGCAAATTCTCCTGCCCTGCCTTCCGCGCCAGTGTTTACCGCCTCGCCCCAACACCCCGATTCCGCAACCCGTCGCGCCCCGCCCCAAATTCCCCAATCCTGCAATCCATCGCGCCCCGCGTCCCATCTCCCAACCCTCCCGCCTCCCCGAACCCTTTCCCCTGCAAAGAGTATGTACCCGCCTTGACCGATATTTCCTTCACAGAGAGCAGACATGGCCGGATACCCCTTCGCCGAAATAGAGCAGCGATGGCGGCGGTACTGGGAAGAACAGAAGACCTTTCGTACGCCCGACGAGCCGGATCCGAACAAGGAGAAGTTTTACATCCTGGACATGTTTCCGTATCCGAGCGGAACGGGCCTGCACGTAGGACACCCTGAAGGCTATACGGCGACGGACATTCTGGCGCGCTACAAGCGCATGAAGGGTTTCAACGTGCTGCATGCGATAGGATGGGACGCTTTTGGCCTGCCCGCCGAGCAGTATGCGGTCAAGACGAACACCCACCCGCGCGTCACCACGGAAACGAACATTGCGCGTTTCCGCGAGCAACTCAAGATGCTCGGCTTTTCGTACGACTGGGACCGGGAGATCGACACGACTTCCCCGGATTATTTCCGCTGGACCCAGTGGATATTCCTGAAACTGTACGAAAAGGGCCTGGCCTTTCAGACCGAGGCGCCTGTCTGGTGGTGTCCCGAACTGGGCACGACGCTGGCCAACGAAGAAGTGGTGGACGGAAAATCCGAAGTGGGGGGCTACGATTGCGTACGCAAGCCGCTTCGGCAATGGATGCTGCGGATTACGGAGTATGCGGAGCAGTTGCTTGAAGGACTGGACGATCTCGACTGGCCCGAAAGCACCAAGGAAATGCAGCGCAACTGGATCGGGAAATCCACAGGGGCCGAAGTGGCGTTTTCCGCATGCGACCTGCCGGGCGAAACGATCCGCGTATTCACGACGCGCCCGGATACGCTGTTCGGGGCTACGTATATGGTGCTGGCGCCGGAGCATCCCCTCGTAACGCAAATAACGACTCCCGACCGCCTGAAAGAGGTAGAAGCCTATGTCGCTGCGGCGGCGCAAAAGAGCGATCTGGAGCGCACCGAACTGCAACGCGACAAAACAGGGGTGTTTACCGGCGGATTCGCCCTCAATCCGGTGAATGGCGAGCGCATTCCTGTCTGGATCGCGGATTATGTGCTGATTTCCTACGGAACGGGCGCCATCATGGCCGTGCCTGCCCACGACGAACGCGACCATGCGTTCGCCCAAACATTCGACCTGCCGATTCGGGAGGTCGTTTCGGGGGGAGACGTCGCCAGGGAGGCGTATGCGGGGGACGGCGTACTCGTCAATTCCTCCAGCGCGGACAGGGCCATTCCAGGCGTCGCCGAACGGGGCGTTTCCATCGACGGGTTGCGCGTGGACGACGCGAAGCGGAAAATGATCGCCTGGCTGGAAGCGAACGATTGCGGACAGGCCAAGGTCAACTACAAACTGCGCGACTGGCTGTTCAGCCGGCAGCGCTACTGGGGAGAACCATTCCCCCTTATTTTCGTGGACGGCGTTCCAAAGCCGCTTCCGGAGGATGCGCTTCCCGTGACGCTGCCCGACATTGCGGATTTCCGGCCTTCCGGACATGTGGAAGGCCCGCTGGCCGCGGCCGCCGAATGGGTCGATACGGTAGATCCGGAAACGGGCGCCCCGGCCCGCAGGGAAACGAACACCATGCCGCAGTGGGCCGGGTCCTGCTGGTATTTTCTCCGCTTCATCGATCCGCACAACGACCGCATGCCGGTCGATCCGGAAAAGGAGCGGTACTGGATGCCGGTCGATCTTTACATCGGCGGGGCGGAGCACGCCGTACTGCACTTGCTGTATGCGCGGTTCTGGCACAAGGCGCTTTACGACGCGGGCGTAGTGAGCACCCCCGAACCGTTCCGCAGGCTTATCCATCAGGGCATGATTCTCGGGGAAATAGAGTATGCGGTGAACGGAGAGCGCATCGCGGAGGCGGACGTGCGGAAAGAGGGCGACGGATTCGTGCTGAAGCGCGATGCGTCGGTTCCGGTCGAGGCCCATGCCTACAAGATGAGCAAGAGCCGGGGCAATGTGATCAACCCGGAGGACGTGGTGCAGCAATACGGCGCGGATTCGCTGCGGCTGTACGAAATGTTCATGGGACCGCTGGAGCAGGTGAAGCCATGGAGCATGCGCGGCGTCGAAGGGGTGCATCGTTTTCTGAACCGCGCGTGGCGTCTCCTGATCGACGAAGAGACAGGAGCCTTGCAGGACCGCGTGAACGGGGTCGCCGCATCGAAGGAGCAGTTGCGCGCGCTGCACAGGACGATAGCGAAAGTCACCGCCGATATCGAGCGGCTGCATTTCAACACGGCCATCGCCGCCATGATGGAGTTCGTGAACGTAGCCAACAAATGGGACGCCATGCCCCGGGACGTCGCCCGCGCGTTCGCGCTGCTCCTGAGTCCTTTCGCCCCGCATGTCGGCGAGGAACTCTGGCGCAGACTGGGCGGCGAGCGTACGCTGGCCTACGAACCCTGGCCGGAGGTTTCGCAGGAATACTTGCAGGAAGATTCCGTAGCCATCGCGGTGCAAGTGAATGGCCGTATCCGCGCTACGATCACGGTTCCGCAGGATGCTGAAAAAGATGCGGTGCTCCAGGCGGCGCACAGGGAGGGGAATGTGGCGAAGCATATCGGGGAGCGCGCCGTGAAGCGGGAAATATACGTGCCCGGACGCATTGTAAACTTCGTGGTGTAATATGGGCCTGTTAACACTATGCAGCGGCGCTCTGCGGGGCCTGTTTTCCTGCCAGGCCAGGCGCCGCGAGCGCAGTGTGGCCCGGTCACATAAGCGAGCGGCAACGCCGCATGGCGGGAAAAGAGGCCCCGCCCTTCGGGTTCCGCCGGTCACGGCGTTACTCTTCGTTGCTCGTCGCTCATTTGGAATCACCAAACTTCACTCCTCGCGCCTTGATTAACGCCGTGCCTGACGGAACAGAGCATTGCTGCATAGTATTAACAGGCCCAGGCCCATGACTTCCGCCGCCGTTTCCATACCGCCTCCGCTGGACGCGCTTGCCTTTGGCGCGCATCCCGACGATGTGGAATTGTGCGCGGGCGGAACGATTTGTTCGCTTGCGAAACAGGGCTATCGCGTGGGCGTGGCGGACCTGACCCGGGGCGAACTCGGCACCCGGGGCACGCCGGAACTTCGCGCCGAAGAAGCGGCCCGCGCTGCGGAAATCATGCGGTTGGCCGTCCGCGAAAACATGGGGCTTCCCGACGGCGACGTCGCCAATACGCCCGAAAACCGCCTGCCCGTCATTCGTTCGTTGCGGGCCTGGCGTCCGCATATCGTGCTGATCGGGGGACCCGAATGTCGCCATCCCGACCATGGCGCCGGAGCCCGCCTGTGCGCCGACGCCTGTTTTTACGCAGGATTGCAGGGCATTCCGACGGAGGATGAGGCGGGCGCCCCGCAACGCCCCTGGCGTCCGCAACATGTGTTGCATTACATGCACCTGGTCGAGTTCGATCCCACGTTCGTGGTGGACGTAACGGATGTGTGGGAACAGCGGCTTGAAGCGCTGGGAGCGTTTCGGTCCCAGTTTTACAACCCCGGCTACGAAGCGAATCCCGGCGAGCCCGAGACGTTCGTGTCGGACAAGCGGTTTCTGGAATGGATCGAAGCGCGGGCCAGGGCGTTCGGCCATCGAATCGGGGTGCGGTACGGGGAACCATTCCTGTATCGCCAGGGGCCGGTGGGCGTTAGCGACCTTGCGCAAGCGCTTGCGCACAAAAAACGATTTCGATAGCCGAAATCGCCTGCCCGAACGATGGCCGAATTGAAAACCAGAAAGAACGACCGCAGCGTTGCGGGCTTCATCGCCTCGCTCGACGACGAGCGGAGGCGCCGCGAGAGCCATGCGCTTGTTGCCCTGATGCGGGATATAACCGGCGCCGAACCCGCCATGTGGGGGGAGAATATCGTCGGTTTTGGACAGTACCGATTCAAATACGCCAGCGGGCGGGAGATAGACTGGATGCTGACCGGGTTTTCGCCGCGCAAGCGCGCCCTTTCCATTTACGTCATGACCGGATTCGACGGACAGGACGAGATCATGGGCGCGCTGGGCAAGCACAAGACGGGCAAATCCTGCCTGTATGTGAACAAACTCGACGATATAGACCTGAATGCGTTGCGGGAATTGCTGGAGGTTTCCGTATCCCGTCTGGTCGAAAAATATGGCCCGGAGCAGCCCCGGGATGCTTCCGTATAACGTTTGCATTGACTGACACCCCTTCCGGGTGCTATATTAGCCCTTTCCGAAAAACATTCCGGAATGCCCTGCGCATCCGTTTTCACCCTGTTTTCCATGCCTGACACCAGCGATTTTCGCAACGGCCTGACGCTCGTCCGAAACGGCGATTTGTGGACGATCATGGAGTTTTTGCACGTAAAGCCCGGCAAGGGCGGCGCCTTCGTGCGTTCGAAGCTGAAACATGTTCGTTCGGGCAAGATCGTGGAGCATACGTTTCGGGCGGGCGAGAAGGTGGAAACGGCGCGCATCGAGCGTCGTCCGCACCAGTTTCTGTACGAGGACGATCTGGGCCTGCACATGATGGATACGCAGACCTGCGAGCAGTTTTCGCTTCCTGCGGATCGCGTCGAGGGTCGGGAATTCATTATAGAGGGCGCCACCGTCGATATTCTGTTTCACGCCGAAGCCGAGGAGCCGCTCAATGTCGAATTGCCCGGCAAGGTCGATCTTGTCGTGGTCGATACGGACCCGGGAGTGCGCGGCGACACGGCCACTGGCGGCGCCAAGCCGGCCATCATGGAGAGCGGCGCTGTGGTGCTGGTTCCGCTTTTTATCGACGAGGGCGATGTGGTGACCGTCAATACGCAGACCGGCGAATACGTAACGCGCGCGGCGACGGCGAACAAGACCTGACCCATTTTGTCCAGGATACTCTGATTAAATGTGCAAAGTTCAGAGGCTGCGAGAGGCGCTCTGGCAAGGAATGACGAAGCAATGTGGCGGCCCCGCATAATGAGGAATGACACAGCCAGAGCGCTTCTCGCAGCCTCCCGAAGGGCGCTTCACGTCCGCCATGCCCCGAATCCGTAGCGTTTGCCCCTGATGTCAACGACGCCATCGCCAATGTCCTGTACGCAGGAACGTGAAGCGCTGATCGAAGTAGATTTGATCGGAGTATCCTCCAATTGTTTTTCCGCTCGCCTGCTTTCTGAATCCAGTCCTTGCTTCCGCACTGCATATGGATCTCCTCCTGATTGAAAAATTGCTCAAGATCGTCAAGGACAGCGGCGTCGCCGAGGTCGAGATTACGGAAGACGATCTCCAGGTAGTTGTCCGCATGCAGCCGCCGTACGCGCAGGCGGCGCCTCCGCCCGTTGTGGCCTGGCCGCCGTACGCCGCGCCGCCGCATGCGCCGCCCCAGGCTCCCGCAGGCGACGAGGCTCCGCCCGCTTCCTCCGGCCCGGCTCCCGCTGCGGCGGACGAAGGCAAGCCGGCGCCCGCCCGCGCCGGGGCCACCGTCAAGGCGCCGCTGGTAGGCACTTTTTACCGCGCTTCGGCCCCCGGCGAAGAACCGTTCGTGAATGTGGGCGACGTCGTTCAGAAAGGGGATACGCTGTGCATCATCGAGGCGATGAAACTTATGAACGAAATCGAGAGCGAGGTGGACGGCAAGGTAGCCGGGATTCTGGTGGACGATGCGCTGCCCGTCGAGTTCGATCAGCCGCTCTTTTTGATAGAAACCTGACCGCCGTCAGGCAGGTCTATTCCGCTCGTCTCGTGATCAGGAAGGTGCTCATCGCCAACCGCGGAGAAATCGCGCTCCGCATCATTCGAACCTGCCATGAAATGGGGCTTCGAACCGTCGCCGTGTATTCCACGGCGGACAGGGATTCGCTGCATGTCCGGTTCGCAGACGAGGCGGTATGCATTGGTCCCCCGCTTTCCCGGGAGAGTTATCTGCGTCCCGACCGGATTATGGCTGCGCTTGAGGTGACCGGGGCGGACGCTGTCCATCCGGGGTATGGATTTCTTTCCGAAAACGCCGATTTCAGCGCCATTTGCGAAGATCACGAGGTGATTTTCATCGGACCCCGGGCGAAAACCATCGCCATGATGGGGGACAAGAGCGTGGCCAAGGAAACCATGCGGAATGCAGGCGTGCCGGTGGTGCCCGGTTCCGACGGGGCCGTGCCCGACGCCAGGGCCGGCAAGGCGATCGCCGCCGACATCGGGTATCCGGTAATGGTCAAGGCGTCCGCGGGCGGGGGCGGACGCGGCATGCGAATCGTTCGGAAAGCCAGCGACTTTGCGCGCCAGTTTTCGGCGGCGGCCGGCGAGGCCGAAGCCGCCTTCGGGAACGGCGAGTTGTACGTCGAAAAGTATGTCGATAGTCCGCGCCACGTTGAAATTCAGGTGTTCGGCGACGGCAAGGGGCAGGTGGTGCATTTTGGCGAACGCGAATGCTCCATCCAGCGCAGGCACCAGAAACTGCTTGAAGAATCGCCGTCGCCCGTGGTCGACGACGCGCTGAGGGCCCGCATGGGCGCGGCGGCGGTGCGCGGGGCGGAGGCCGTGCAGTACGCCGGCGCCGGAACCATGGAGTTTCTTGTGGACGCCGCCGGCGATTTTTATTTCATGGAGATGAATACGCGCATTCAGGTGGAGCATCCCGCCACGGAAGAAGTGACCGGCGCGGACCTGATCGAACTCCAGCTTCGCATCGCCATGGGCGAGGGGTTGCCGGAAGAAGACGTCGCCATGACGGGGCACGCCATAGAGTGCCGGATCAATGCGGAAGACCCGTTCAACGATTTCCGGCCTTCGCCGGGCGTCGTTACGGCGTTTCATACGCCGGGCGGCCAGGGCATTCGCGTGGATACGCATGCGTACGCCGGGTACGCCATTCCGCCGTATTACGACTCCATGATCGCCAAACTCATCGTGTACGCCCGCACTCGCCCGCTTGCGATTCGGAAGATGCGGCGCGCGCTCAGCGAATTCGTGATCGAGGGCGTACATACGACCATCCCGTTCCATCGCCGACTGATAGAAGACCCCGCGTTTCAGGCAGGCGAGTTTACGACGGCGTTTCTCGACACATTCGATTTGACCCCCGAAAAAACGGAAGCATGACGTTTTTTCTGAATTAGACCCTGGAACCGCGGTTTTCATGAAATACCCTGCCGATCTTTTGTACACGAAAGACCATGAGTGGATACGCATCGAGGACGACGGCAAGTCGGCGACCGTAGGCGTGACGGACTTTGCGCAGGAAGAGCTCGGGGACGTCGTGTTCGTCGAATTGCAGCCGCCCGGTTCGGAAATTGCCCGGGACGAACCGTTCGGGGCCGTCGAGGCGGTCAAAACGGTGTCCGATCTCTATATGCCCTTGTCGGGCAGTATCGAGGAAGTCAACGAGGAGCTGGATGCGCACCCCGATTATGTGAACACCGATCCGTACGGAAAAGGCTGGATGGTTCGCATTGCGCTCGCCGACGGCGCAGAGGCGGACGAACTGCTTTCCGCAGACGATTACGAACGCATGACCGGGTAGGCCCGCGCAAGATGCACGAACGCATCGTCATTCTGGATTTCGGGAGCCAGTACACGCAGCTCATTGCGCGGCGCGTCCGCGAGGCGGGCGTGTATTCCGAAATACATCCCTGCACCCGGCCTTCGGAAGAAATCCGGGCGATGAGTCCGATGGGAATCATTCTTTCCGGGGGGCCTTGCTCCGTTTTCGATCCGTGCGCGCCGCAACTGGATCCCGCCTTGCTGACCATGACGCGCAGCGACGGCTCGCCGACGCCCGTGCTCGGCATTTGCTACGGACTCCAGGCCATGGTCCGCCTAGAAGGAGGCGACGTGGCGCCTGCCGACCGCCGCGAATTTGGACGCGCCCGGCTGCATATCGACGATGCGTCGGGGCTTTTCCAGGGCGTAGCCGACGGCTCCATCGTCTGGATGAGCCACGGAGACCACCTGACCCGCCTTGCCCCGAATTACCGGATTCTTGCGCATACCGACAACGCGCCCATTGCGGCGGTCGCGTCGGATCGATCGCCGCACTACGGCGTGCAGTTTCATCCCGAAGTAGTGCATACCGCCGCCGGACGCCTGCTCATCGAAAATTTTGCGATGGGCGTATGCGGATGCCGGGGGGACTGGACGCCGGCCTCCTTCGTGGACGAGAAAAAACAGGAAATCCGGGAGGCGGTGGGCGACGCCCACGTTATTCTCGGCCTGTCCGGCGGCGTGGACTCGTCCGTGGCCGCCGTGTTGCTGCACCAGGCGATCGGCGATCAGCTCACCTGCATTTACGTGAACAACGGGGCGCTTCGGAAAGGGGAATGGGAAGAGGTGCAAGCGATTTTTCGGGACCATTTCCACTTGCGCCTGAAGGCCGTGGACGCCGCGGACCTGTTTCTGGATCGCCTGGCGGACGTCTCCGACCCGGAAAAGAAGCGCAAGATCATAGGCAATGCGTTCGTGGAAGTGTTCGACGCCGCCGCCCGAGGCATTGCGGAGGAAGCAGGCGAGCGGCCCGCCTTCCTGGCTCAGGGAACCCTGTACCCGGACGTGATCGAAAGCGTTTCGTTCAAGGGCCCCTCGGCCACGATCAAAACCCATCACAATGTGGGCGGGCTGCCCGAAAAACTCGACTTCGAAGTGCTTGAGCCGTTTCGGGAGCTTTTCAAGGACGAAGTGCGCGAAATAGGCCGTCTGCTGGGCTTGCCGGAACTTATCGTGGGGCGGCATCCGTTTCCCGGCCCCGGACTGGCCGTGCGCATTCTGGGCCCGGTGACGCGGGAGTCGCTCGCCATCCTGCGCGAAGCGGACGCCATTTTTATCGAGGAACTTCGGCTGAGCGGCTTGTACGATACGGTATGGCAAGCGTTCGCCGTGTTGCTGCCTGTGCGGACGGTGGGCGTGATGGGCGACGAACGCACCTACGAAAATGTGTGCGCCCTGCGCGCGGTCACCAGCGTGGACGGCATGACGGCGGACTGGGCGCGTCTTCCGAGCGAGTTTCTGGCCCATGTATCCAACCGCATCGTGAACGAAATCCGGGGCGTTAACCGGGCCGTATACGATATCAGCTCCAAACCTCCGGCCACTATCGAATGGGAATAACGAGACGATTTGCGATGCGGACCCTCGTCTGCGCGGCGCTTCTGGGCGCGGCGGGGCTTGCTTGTTCCCCCTCGGCGCCTGCCTTGGCGCATGTTCAGGACGCTACGCCAGTCCCCGGGGAAGCGGAGCGGACGTTCGAGGACGCCCTTGAGGCGTTCGGGCAGGGAGAGTATGCCCTCGCGGCCCGGCTGTTCGAACGGGTTCGAACGGCGTACGAAACGCACGACCGAACCACGGCGGCCCTGTTCATGGAGGCCAAGGCCCTGTATCGAATCGGGCGTTTCGAAGCGGTCGCGGAGCGGGTTCGCTTGCTTGCGGCGGAATTTCCGGAGAGTCGATATGGCGAAGCCGCCGGGCAATTGCGGGAAATGGCCGAAGAGGGGCTTGCGCGCAACGTAGCGTTGCCGCGCAATCTCGGTATCCTGTTGCCGCTGGACGGCGACCATGCCCCGCTCGCCCAGGCGCTTTTCACCGGGGTTCGCATGGCCGTGGACGAACATAACGCACAGCATCCGGCCCGGCCCGTTCGCATGGTTTTCCGAAACACGGGAGCCGATTCCCTTCGCGCCGCCGAAGCAGCGGAGGAGTTGGTCGCCCTCGGCGCGCAAGCCATTATTGGACCGCTTTATAGCGGCGAGGCGGCTGCTTCCGCCGCATCGGCCGAGCAGGCCGGGGTGGCGCTGATTGCGCCGCTGGCCACCGACGAGGGCGTGTCGAGCGGCAAGCGCTACGTTTTTCAGGCGAATCCCACCATTGTTATGCGCGGTCGGCTCATGGCCCGCTTTGCCGCAAGGAGCCTTCGGCTGAGCGAATTCGGCGTCATTGGCGAGCGGGACCGCGACCGCATCAGCGAACGCATGGCGCAGGGCTTTCTTGAGGAGGCGGCGCGGGGAGGGCAAACAGTGCAGTACGATACGCTGCTGGTTTCGCAAACGGCCTGGGGCCGGTTGTCCGAAACGCTGTCCCGGAGCGCGATCCTTGATGCGGGCGCCGTGTATTTGCCCATTGCGTCCGGGGAGAGCATGGCCCGCATCGACGCCGCCATAACCAGTTTCGACCGCATGCGTCTCGCCGACGAGATTCGGATACTCGGCAACGGGGCCTGGCGGTCTGTCCCGGACCCGGCGCGGGCTTCCCGGTACGCCGCGACCTATGCCGACGATTTTCACGTCGAGGCGGATGATCCGGCGGCGCAGGCCTTTGCGGAACGGTACCGCGAACTGGCGGGCGCCGAGCCGGAAGGCCGCCTGGCCATCGTCGGGTACGATACGGCCCGTTTTCTGATTCCGCTTCTCGTGGAAGATTCCGGCGCGCCGCTTGCGGACCGCATACGCAGGGCGCCGCTGCGGGAAGGCCTGGGCACCCGCATCCATTTCGACGGGGGCAACGTGAACGCGGCCATGTTCTGGTTCCGGTATCAGGACGGCGAAGTGCGGCGGCTGCGATAGGCCAGGGATACTCTGATTAAGTCCACAAAGCTCAGAGGCTGCGAGGGATGCGCTGGCAAGGAATGACGAAGCAATGTGGCAGGCCCCACATAATGAGGAATGA
>CAZSNF010000005.1:0-116342 GCA_964608315.1 uncultured Rhodothermales bacterium
TACGGATTCGGGCGCAGCGGACGCGAAGCGCCCTTCGGGAGGCTGCGAGGGACGCGCTGGCCGCGTCATTCCTCATTATGCGGGGCCTGCCGCATTGCTTCGTCATTCCTTGCCAGCGCGTCCCTCGCAGCCTCTGAACTTTGCAGAATTAATCAGAGGTTCCTGTACAAGCCGCGGCGCGGGATGTGAATCCGATGCGCCGGACGTCGGCATGTTCCGGCGGCCTCACGTGATCGCAAGGCCGGATAATCCTGCCCTGTAGCTCAATTGGCAGAGCGCCTGACTCTGGATCAGGGGGTTCCAGGTTCGAATCCTGGCAGGGCAACGAGCGTAGAACGTCATATTGAGAGATATTCTGCTTCTGCGAAATTTCGCCAAACCTTTATTTGTACGCCCCGCCCCTGCCGAAAGCAGCCATGCAGGTAATTTCCGATATCGAAATTCTGGACGCTCCGGACCGTACGCCCGGCAGGGGTCGCCCCGGAGCGTCCTGGACCCCCGGGGAACTCGACCAGGCGCGGACGACGTCCATGGAAGCCGAGGGGCGTCGCCGGGTGTATATCGAAACGTACGGATGCCAGATGAATGTCTCGGATTCCGAGATCGTGGCGTCCGTGCTGCGGGAAAACGGGTTCGGGCTTACGCGCAATGAAAAAGAGGCGGACGTGGTGCTTCTGAATACGTGCGCCATCCGCGAAAACGCCGAGCAGAAAGTGCGGCGGCGCTTGCGGGATTTCCGGCGGCGCAAACGGGCGGGCGGCAGCGCATCGGGCGCGCCCTTGCTTCGCCTGGGCGTACTCGGTTGCATGGCCGAGCGCCTGCGCGCCAGGCTGCTGGAGCAGGAGCAGCTGGTCGATCTCGTGGTGGGGCCGGACGCGTACCGCGATCTGCCCCGCCTGCTCCACGAAACAGACGAGACCGGCCAGGCCGCCGTAAACGTGCAGCTTTCCCGGGAAGAAACGTACGCCGACATTGCGCCGGTCCGCTACGATACGAACGGGGTTTCGGCGTTCGTGTCCATTATGCGGGGATGCGACAACATGTGCTCCTTCTGCGTCGTGCCGTTCACGCGAGGGCGCGAGCGCAGCCGTCCGGCAGCCAGCATTCTGTCCGAGTGCGCCCGGCTGGCGGAGGCGGGATACAAGGAAGTAACTGTCCTGGGACAAAACGTGAATTCCTATCGGTTCGAGGAGGATGGCGTACGCATCGATTTCGCCGAATTGCTCCGTCGGATCAGTTTCGTTTCTCCGGAATTGCGAATACGCTATTCGACCAGTCATCCAAAGGATTGCAGCGACGATTTGCTGCACTTGCATCGCGAACGGCACAACGTGTGCAACTATATCCACCTCCCCGTGCAACACGGCAATTCGGAGATGCTCGAACGCATGCGACGCACGTACTCCCGGGAGGAATATCTGGATCTCGTCGAACGGGCGTACGCGCTGGCTCCGGGCATTTCGCTTTCTACGGACATTATCGCCGGTTTTTGCGGAGAAACCGAAGCGCAGCATCGGGACACGCTCTCGCTGATGGAACAGGTGCGCTACGATTACGCCTATACGTTCATGTATTCCGAGCGCCTGGACACGTATGCGGCCCGAAAATACGAGGACGATATTCCCGAAGACGTCAAGAAGCGGCGACTCGGCGAAATCATCGCCTTGCAACAGCGCATTTCGCTGGAACGAAACCTCGAAGAGATCGGGCGCGAGCATGTGGCGCTCGTCGAGGGGGAAAGCAAACGCAGCGCCCGGCGACTTTGCGGACGCACGGACACGAACAAGATGGTCGTATTCGATCGGGAAACGTACGAGCCGGGCGACTATGTGCGCGTACGCATTACCGGATGCACGTCCGCCACGCTCCTCGCCGACCCGCTCGGCCGTACGACCTTGTTCGAATTTGCCGCATCCGCCGCTGCCTAAGGACACTCTGATCAAAACCACTGCGCTCAGCGCGTCGCTATCCCTCGAAAAGAACGCCATGATTGCATCGTTGCAATCATCGAAAAACACTGCAGATTCGGTGCGTTGCGGACGTGACGCGCCCTTCGGGAGGCTGCGAGGGGCGCGCTGGCTGCATTATTCCTCATTGCATGGGGCCTGCCATGCTGCTTCGTCATTCCTTGCCAGCGCACCCCTCGCAAGCCTCTGGGCTTTGCGGACTTCATCAGAGTATCCTTAACCGATGGACCGGGAATCGATCAAGGAACGCTTCGGCGTCGTAGGCCGGTCGGCGGCGTTGCGAAACGTCATAGATCGCGTACGGCAAGTAGCCGGCGCCGACATCACCGTCCTCATTCAGGGGGAAAGCGGTACGGGCAAGGAACTGATCGCCGAGGCGATTCATGGACTGAGCGCCCGGCGGCATCAGTCGTTCGTCATCGTCAACTGCGGCGCCATCCCGGAGGGGCTCATTGAATCGGAATTGTTCGGCGCAGAGAAAGGGGCCTACACAGGCGCCGTCGAACGACGCACAGGATACTTCGAGCAGTCCGACCGGGGCACCATCTTTCTGGACGAAATCGGAGAAATGCCGCCTGCCGCGCAGGTGCGCCTGCTCCGCGTACTGGAATCCGGGCAATTCACCCGCGTAGGCGCCTCGCAACTGCGCAAGGTCGACGTACGCATCGTGGCGGCCACGAACAAGGACCTGGCCCGGGAAGTCCGCGCCGGACGGTTTCGGGAAGACCTGTATTACCGCCTCAGCACGGTGCTCGTCGAAATGCCGCCGCTGCGGCAACGCCCGGAGGACATTTTTCCGCTCCTCGAAACGTTTATGCACCGCTTCGCGCAGAAGTACGACAGCCCGGTGAAGCGCCTTTCCGCCGACGCCCGCGAGTTGCTCCTGCGCTATCGCTGGCCCGGCAACGTGCGCGAGCTGCGCAATGTCGCGGAACAGATCGAAGTGCTTGTCCGGGGCAAGGAGGTGACCGCCGAGGATATTCGCCCGTATCTGCGGGGGGTGCGCACGGAGCAGGATCGTTCGGCCTTGCTGCCTGTCGTGCACAAGGCGTCCGGGGATTCGATGGACCCCCGCGAACGCGAAATGATCTATCGGGCGCTGTTCGAACTGCGCGCGCAAGTGCGCCGGATGTGGGAGGAGTTGAAACGGCGCGGCGGGGTATCCGGGGACGAACCGGACGAGTATCTTCCGCTGATCGAAGAGGCTCCCTACGAAATAACAAGCGATCAGGATGCGCTCCTCTGGCGAAGCGACGACGCGGATGGGAACCGGCTGAGCGCTTCGGAGCCGGAAGCCCCTCCCGCGATACTGGAAGAAGAAGTTGCCGAAGAAGGAGAAGAAGGAGAAGAAACCGAAGAAGAAATCTTCCCCACGCTGGAAGCGGCGGAACGCGAGCTGATCGCTCGCGCGCTCAAAACGTTCAACGGGAATCGCAGGCGAACCGCGCGAACCCTCGGCATTTCCGAACGCACCCTCTATCGCAAGCTGAAAGAAATCGAGGAGGATTTGTGAGATTCCGGCTCCCCGCGCGAACCCTCCTGCGTACGCCCGCCGCATGCCTCGCTGTTGCGCTCGCATCGCTGGCGACAGGTTGCGGATACTACAGCTTCACGGGCGCATCCATTCCGGAACATCTCGGAACGGTCGCCATTCCGCTGGCGGAGGACGGTACGTCCAATCCGATCCCCGATCTGGGCGGACTGCTGACCGAGCGCCTGGTGGAGCGTTTCGTGCGGCAAACGCGCCTTGAACTGGAAACCGACGAGACCCAGGCCGATGCAGTCCTCAGCGCAGAAATCCGGCAATATGCCGTGCGGCCCGCCGCCGTGGGGGGCGAATACCGGGCCGCATTGAATCAACTGTCCATTACGGTGTCCGCGCGCTATGCGGACGCCGTAGAAGAACAGGAAGTTTTCGAGCGCAGTTTCTCCGCGTCGCTCGAATACGATCCGTCCGATTTCACCGGCGAGGAACAAGCCGCAGCCGAAGCGCTCGACGACATCGCCGACGACATTTTCCAGGCCGCCACGTCCAACTGGTAGCCGTTCCCTCGTCCATGAAACCGCATCCGGCATGGCGCTTCTGTATGCGATAGCGATTGCCGTATTGACGCTGTACGGCGCAAACCTGTTGTGGTTGTGCAGGCAGTCCGCCGGAGCAGGCCGCCTTGCCCCGGATCCGGCGGCGATCCCGCCTCCCGATCAGTCGTTTGTCTGGCCGTTCGTCACAGTGCAACTGCCCATCTTCAACGAACCGCTCGTAGTGGAACGGCTGATCGACGCCTGCGCGCGCCTGGATTACCCGCAAGACCGGTTCGAAATACAAGTGCTGGACGATTCCACGGACGATACGCCGCGCCTGGCGGCCCGCAGCCTGTCCGCCGCAGCGGCCCGGGGCGTTCGGATCGCGCATCTTCGTCGTCCGAATCGGGAGGGATACAAGGCCGGCGCCCTGCGCTACGGGCTGGCGCAGGCGCAAGGCGATTTCATTGCCGTGTTCGACGCCGATTTCGTGCCCCGTCCCGATTTTCTGCGGCGCCTCATGCCTGCCTTCGCCGACGAGCGCCTTGGGGCCGTGCAGGCGCGCTGGGGACATATCAACCGGAACGCCTCCCTCCTGACGCGCATTCAGGCCATGGGACTGGACGCCCATTTTGCGGTGGAGCAACTGGCGCGGCGGCGCGCCGACTGTTTTTTGCACTTCAACGGTACGGCGGGCGCGTGGCGCCGCACAGCCATCGTGGACGCAGGGGGATGGCAGGCCGACACCATTGCCGAAGACCTCGACCTGAGTTACCGGGCGCAGTTGGCGGGATGGGACATCGAATTCATGGGCGACGTCGAAGTGCCCGCAGAACTTCCCTCGACATTCGAAGGAGTGAGAACCCAGCAGTTTCGCTGGACGAAAGGATCTGCAGAAGCCGCCCGCAAGTTGCTGCGAGCCCTCTGGACCTCCCGGGAATCCTTCCGGCGCAAGGTGCAGGGTACGTTCCATATGACGGGTCATCTGGTGTTTCCCTTCGTGCTGCTTGCCGGATTGCTTCATGTTCCCATGCAGGCGGCGGCGCATGTCGGCGCGGGTCCGGGACAGGCTTATTTCGAATGGATGGCGCTCGGGCTGACGGGATTTGCAGGATTTACCCTGACGCAGATTTTTGCGCAACGCCGGTTGTACGCCGACTGGCCGAGACGCCTCGGCGTCCTGCCGGTATTCATGGCCGGCGCCATCGGCATGTCCATTCGGAACACCATCGCCGTGGTCGAAGCGTTTGCGGGCGTCTCCTCGCCATTCGTGCGCACCCCCAAGTTCGGAACCGACGCCTCTGGAAACCAGGCGGCGGCGGACCCTTTGCGCGGACGCCGCCAGAGCGGATCGGTTGCGCTGCGCATGGCGTACCCGCTGGAATTCGCCATGGGGGTCTATTCAACGGCGGGCGTAGCGTATCTTCTGATGACCGGACAATGGGACGCCGTCGTTTTTCAGTTGCTTTTTGCGGCGGGATTCGTGCTGGTCGCTGCCGCGACATTCCGGGAAACCCGTACAAAATCCGCCCGATAAGGTCCCCTATGACGCCGGATATTCAGAAAGCCGTTGCCTGCCTCAAGGCGGGCGAAGCCGAACAGGCCGCCGCGTTGCTCCAGGCTACTCTTGATCGCCTGCCGGAATATGCGAGCGCATACGTCGTATTGGCCCGGGCGCAGGAAGCGCTGGGCGCATGGGACCGCGCATTGCATGCGTGGCGCGAAGCGGCGCGTCTGGCGCCGACCAGCCCCGTAGCGTTTCGCGGGCTGGCGAACGCAGCCCGGAAAGCGCATTCGCCGCCGCAGGAACCGGAGGATCCCTTCGCGGATATCGACCGCCTCATTGCCCGCCTGGAATCGGCGCGCATCGTGCCTTGTCCCGACGCAGCCCCCCTGCCCTCCCCCGACTTCCACGACGACATCGACGATGTAGCCACCGAAACCCTTGCAGAGATTTACGCCGCGCAACAGCGGTACGGAGAAGCCGCGCGCATGTACGAGGCGCTGGCTGAACGGCGGCCGGAGCAAGCAGCGGCCTTTCGGGAACAGGCCCTTCGGTTGCGATCCAGAGAAACGGAGGACTGAACCGGCATGCAGCGTCTTCGGAGATTGCAGGAACAAGAATCCCGGATCGTGGTCGGGTTGATGAGCGGCACGTCGCTGGACGGCGTGGACGCCGTGCTGACCCGCCTTGATGGCTCCGGGGAAGAGATCGCTTTCGAAATACTCGGATTCGACCATACCCCCTGGCCCGACGCGCTCAGGCAGGTTATTCTGGCGAACTCGACGCTGGCGCATTCGACCGTGTTCGACATTTCCCAGTTGAACGTCCGCCTCGCGCACGCCTATGCCGAATCGGTCGAGCGCGTCGCCGCCGCGGCCGGGTACGCCGTATCCGATCTGGACCTGGTGGGAGTACATGGCCAGACGATTCATCATGCGCCGTATCCAACGGATTGCGGCGGCAAGGAAATCATGTCCACGCTTCAGGTCGGCGACCCGTCCGTGCTGGCCAACCTTTTGCAGGTTCCCGTGGCGGGCGATTTTCGGATGGCGGATATGGCGCTGGGCGGGCAAGGCGCCCCGCTCGTCCCGTATTTCGATTACGTATGTTTTCGCCACGAAAGGGAAACGCGCGGCTTGCTCAATCTGGGCGGAATCGCCAACATCACGATTCTTCCCGCCGGAGCAGGCCGCAGCAACGTATTCGCTTTCGACACAGGACCGGGCAACATGGTGATCGACGCCCTTTCGTCCATGTTGTTCGACGAACCGTACGACGACGAAGGCCGCCGCGCCGCCAGAGGGCGCACGGACGATGCGGTACTGGCCGCCTTGCTGGAAGATGCGTATTTTCTCCGTAAACCGCCCAAATCTACCGGGCGCGAATATTTCGGCGCATCGTTCGCAGAACAACTTGCACAGCAATGCCGCGACGCAATGAACCACCCGGATTCGGACGATATCCTCGCCACGGGAACGATGCTGACTGTATTATCCGTCTATCAGGCATACGCCCGTTTCGTCCGGAAGGCCCATGCGCTGGACGCGCTCATCGTTTCCGGCGGCGGGGTGCGCAACCGCTGCCTGATGGATCGCCTTGCCCATGTGTTCTCCCCGATCCCCGTCCGCGCAATCGAAACGTACGGCGTTCCTTCCGAAGCCAAAGAGGCGCTTTGCTTCGCCGTACTGGCCCACGAAGCCATAAACGAAGCGAAAACGAACCTGCCTTCGGTTACCGGCGCGTCCCGGAGCACAACGCTCGGCAAACTCTGCATCCCGTCGTAGGATAACAGGATACCAATGCACAACGATTCGTCATTAACGCCGCTTCGGAAATACGGCGAGTTCGGGCTGATCGACGCCATGCGGCGGATTCTCGGCGAACCTTCCGACGAGGGACTCCTTACCGGCATTTCGGACGACGCCGCCGTATATCGCGTCGAAGGAGACCGCGTACATGTCATTACCACCGATATGCTGGTGGAGGGGGTCCATTTCGACCGCCTCGTCATGCCCATGGAATACCTCGGATCGAAGGCGATGGCCGTTAATGTGAGCGACATTGCGGCCATGAACGCCGAGCCGCGGTATGCGACGATCGGACTGGGCGCGCCGGAAAATATTTTCGTGGAACAAATTGAGGAATTTTACCGGGGGGTGCGAAAAGCGTGCGACCTGTACGGCGTAACCGTCGTGGGCGGCGATACGACGGCGGCCGCCCGCCTGACCGTTTCCGTGACCGTCGTAGGCGAGGCGGACATAGCGCGCACCGTACATCGGCGAGGAGCCGTTCCGGGGGATTTGCTGTGCGCGACGGGCGATCTTGGAGCCGCCTGCGCCGGACTCCGCATCTTGCTGGAGCAGCGTCGGGAACTCCAGGAAAAGGGAGCGGAATTTGCGCCGGATATCGACCCCTACCGGTATGTCATTCAACGACAACTGGTCCCGCGCGCCCGCCTCGACGTGGTGCGGGACTGGGCGGCGCGCGGCGCCAGGCCGAATGCGCTCATCGACCTTTCGGACGGCGCGGGATCGGATATACGGCATATCTGCCGCGCAAGCGGGTGCGGCGCCGAGTTATTGCTCGAGGCGCTGCCCATTGCCCCGGAAACATACGCCGCCGCCGAGGTCCTTGGAGAAGACGCCGCTGTTTTTGCGCTCTTCGGGGGGGAAGATTACGAATTGCTTTTCGCGGCCTCTCGCGAAGAAGTGGCGCGCATGGATTCGGAAACGTGCCATGTGATCGGGCGATGCACAGCGGACGCCGATGTGACAATGCGGACGCCAAATGGGCAGGTTTTGCCGCTTGAGCCTGCCGGCTACGAGCATTTCGGAACGGGAAATGCCGCGTGAACGAACCCGAATACGTCATTATATGCATTCGACCGTGAGATACGGATTTTGGCGAACCGTTGCCGCCTTGTTGTTTTTTCTGCCCCTGCCGGCGTGGGCGCAAGGCGCGCTTGAAGGAACCGTGCGCGCCGCGGAGACAGATGCGCCGCTGGCCGACGTTCAGGTGGTCCTGCCGGACCTGTACATGGGCGACAGTACGGACCCCGACGGGTTTTTCCGGATTGAGCGCATTCCGGCCGGCTTGCATCGGGTTGAGGCGCGCCTGCTCGGGTACGGTACGGAATTCGCAGAAGTGGTCGTCAGGGATGGCGCGGCGGTCCGGCTTGACGTGCGTCTGGTCGAGTCCCCCTTCCAGCTGGACGAAGTCGCCGTGGTCGGCAGCCGCGCGCGCCAGCGCACCGTAACCGAGTCGATGGTCCCGATAGACATTATTTCGAGCGATGCGCTTCAGGCGCAGGGACATGTCAACCTCGGGGACCAGCTCCGGACGATGGCGCCGTCGTTCAACGTAAATCCGCAGTCCGTGGGCGACGCCGCGAAAATTATTCGCCCCGCCAGTCTGCGCGGGTTGGCCCCTGACCATACCCTGGCGCTGGTCAACGGCAAACGCCGCCACCGCGCGGCCGTCATTACCTGGATAGGGAACGGCGTCGCCGACGGAGCGCAGGGCCCCGACATTTCGTCGATTCCGGCCATCGCCTTGCGGCAGGTCGAAGTGTTGCGCGACGGCGCGTCGGCCCAGTACGGCTCCGACGCGATCGCCGGGGTCATGAACTTCGCGCTCAGGGAAGATCGTTCCGGGGGCAGCGTCGAAGCGCACGCCGGCGGGTACGGGGAAGGCGACGGCGAAACATACATGGTTTCGGCGCGCGCCGGCTTGCCGTTGGGGGGAACCGGATTCGTCCATGTCAGCGCCGAATACGGGGAGGCGAGACCCACCAGTCGAAGCGTGCAACGAGACGACACCGCCCTGCTGATCGCTTCAGGCAACGAACATGTGCGAGACCCGGCGCAGATATGGGGGCGCGCCCGGGTGCGGGACGACATAAAAGCATGGGTTCATTTCGGTTATCCCGCGCGCCGCGCCACGTTCTACGGACACGCCAATTACGCCGCCAAATCGGTAAGCGGCGGATTCTTCTTTCGCAATCCGCACACGCGCACCGGCGTTTTCAGAGGGTACGCGCTGCATCCCGTGTCCCGCCGCAACGTATACGACGCCGACGGCGGACTTACGGATTTTCCCGATCCCGGCGATCCCGAACAACGCGACGCCGTCGTCTACGATGCGAACGGCGAGGTCGCAAGCCTGCCGGGACAGGCGGGCATTCCCTCGCTCCTCACAGGCGACGCGGTCTGGGCGGAAACCGGCGTGGTCGGCGCAGGCGACTGCCCTGCCATTCCGATCGTAAACCACGCGCCCGACGCGGAGGCCCTCGAAGCGGTCGAGAACAACCCGAACTGCTTCACTTTCTACAGTCGATTCCCCGGCGGATTCACGCCTCAATTCGGCGGGGACGTTGCGGACAGGTCCGCGGTAGCCGGTTTGCGCGGACGCGCCGACAATGGGTTTACCTGGGACGCCAGCGGCTCGTACGGCATGAACGCCGTGGATTTTTTCATCCGCAATACGGTCAATGCATCGCTTGGCCCCGCCACGCCCAGCGAGTTCGATCCGGGCCTGTACAGTCAGCGAGACATTAGCCTGAATCTCGATCTGACCTGGCCCATCGACGATATAGCGTATCTGGCCGGCGGCGCCGAATGGCGCGACGAACGCTTCAGGATCGAATCCGGACAAGTGGAATCCTGGTGGATCGGCCCGTACGCCAGCCAGGGATTCAGCGCGGGGTCCAACGGCTTTCCGGGATTCGGAGATATTGCTTCGGGAGCATGGAATCGAAGCAATATCGCGGTCTACGGCAATGCCGGTTTTGAAGGAGGCGAAAGCGCGCAATGGGGTCTCGACGGCGCAATCCGGTTCGAGAATTTCTCCGATTTCGGCGGCGCGCTGAACGGGAAATTGAGCGGTCGCTATGAACTGACGTCCATTCTTGCGCTGCGCGGCGGGTTCAGCACGGGTTTTCGCGCGCCCACCCCGGGTCAACAGAACGCATTCAACGTATCCACCCAGTTCGATCCGGCCCTGAACAAACTGGTCAACAACGGTACGATCCCTTCGACCTCGCAGGTGGCTGCATTGCGCGGCGGACGCCCGCTCGACCCCGAAAAATCCATGAATTACACGGCGGGCCTGGCGCTGGACGGGGCGACTTTCAATCTGACCGCCGATTATTATCGCATCGATGTTTCGGACCGGCTTGCGCTGACACAGGTGTTTGCGCTGGTTCCGGAGGAGGTGGACGCGCTGGTCGCCGAAGGTATTTCCAGCGCGGGCAATCTGGCGAACTTTCGCTTTTTCACGAACGATTTCTCCACCCGGACGCAGGGCGTCGATCTGGTCGCTACGCATGTCCCTGCGGCCCTGCGCGGACGGGCGACGTTCGGTTTCGTTTTCAACCGCGCGATCGCCAGCGTGGTCTCGTGGAACGCCGATGTGCTCGACGATACGCGCATTCGGCAGCTGGAGCAGGGATTGCCCCGAACCCGGTGGAATGTCTCCGGGAGATATATTCCGGGACGATTTCAGTTGCTGGGCCGGTTGAGTTACTACGGAGGCTGGTTCGACGCCCGGGACAATCGGCATTATGGCGGAGAGGCGCTGATAGATATGGAAGTTGCGTACGATTTCGGCGAAGCGCTGACGCTGACGCTCGGCGCGCGCAACGCCCTGAACCATTATCCGGAAAAAAACCCGAACGCTGCGGCTGTCGCAGGCAATCTCTACAGTCCGGCGACGCCTTTCAGTTATAACGGGGGCTACTACTACCTCCGTCTTGCGTACCGGTGGGATCGTTTCCGATGAAGGATACGCTGAAATATGCTCTTGACATATACCCTCGGCAGGCAGTATCTTGTCTCCGAATGCTCAGCCCGGGCTTCAAGGTTTCCTGAGTCCGGTCGAGAGGGCGGCGCAAAGCAGCGGTACGTCCATAGCAACCTTGTCCCAACCTACTTGTCAATCTCATGCAAAGCCGAATACTCTACGCATTCGCCGCAGCAATATTGGTGTTTTCGCCGGCGGCGCTTTTTGCGCAAGGGACCATCGAAGGAACGGTCAGCGACGAAAATGGCGTGTCCCTGCCCGACGTGCAGGTGGCCATTACGGCGTTGAACCTTGGCGACCTTAGCGACGCCGATGGGAACTATACGATCAATCAGGTGCCTGCGGGAACCCATATGGTGGTTTTTCGCCTGCTTGGATACGAGTCGGCGTCCATGGAAGTAACCGTAACGGACGGGGAAACGGCGCGGCTTGACGCGACCATCAGCGAAACCACGATTCTTCTCGCTGGTCTTGCCGTAGTCGGCAGCCGCTCGCAGCCTCGAACGGTTACGGAATCGCCCGTGCCCATCGACGTGATCCGCGGCGACGATTTCGTGAGTCAGGGGGATACGGACTTCGCCAACCTGCTGCGCAACGTAGTGCCTTCGTTCAACGTCAACATCCAGCCCATCAGCGACGCGGCGACATTCGCGCGCCCGGCGAACCTGCGCGGGCTGGCTCCTGACCATACGCTGGTGCTCGTCAACGGCAAGCGTCGGCACCGCACCGCAGTCATCACCTGGTACGGCAACGGCCTCGCCGACGGCGCCCAGGGTCCCGACATCGCGCTCATTCCCGGCCTAGCTCTGGAGCAGGCGGAAGTCTTGCGCGACGGAGCGGCGGCCCAATACGGCTCCGACGCCATCGCGGGCGTAATGAACTTCGTGCTCAAGGATGATCGGTCCGGCGGCTCCGTCTCAATCAAAACGGGCGGAAATTTCCTGGGCGACGCGAGCAACCGGGTCGACCGGGGGGTCCTTCCGGGAGACGGGGACATGTACACCATTTCGGCCAATGTCGGACTGCCGCTTGGCGCGGAAGGATTTCTGAACCTGACCGGCGAGTACGGGAACGCGCTTCCTACCGACCGCAGCGTACAGCGCAACGACGCGCAACGCCTTATCGCCGCCGGCAACACGGACGTGCGCGAGCCCGCGCAAATCTGGGGAGCGCCCGAAATATCCAACGAGGTCAAGTTGTGGGCCAACGCGGGGCACCCCATCAACGAGCAGATGGAAATCTACGGACACGGGAACTACGTGAGCAAGCAGGTTGAAGGCGGCTTCTATTTCCGTAACCCGAACACCCGCAGCGGGGTGTACGGAACCTCGAACGACGACGGCGACGACATCCTGCTCGTAGGCGACCTGCTGGACGCCGCCGACGGCGTACTGGACGGATCGGCCGGCTGCCCCGAAGTTCGGGTCGCAAACGGCGTCGTAACAGATCAGGCGGCCTGGGCCGAGGTGCTCAATAATCCCAACTGCTTCACCTTCCAGAAAATACTGCCGGGGGGCTTTACGCCGCAGTTCGGCGCGAACGTACTCGACGCCTCCGCCGTAGCGGGTCTCCGCGGAACCCGGGGCGGGGTGGATTGGGACGCCAGCGCAAGCTGGGGCAAGTCCAACATGGACTTTTATATGTACAACACGGTCAACGCGTCCCTGGGGCCCAATCAGCCGTGCAGCAACGAAGGCGAATCCCCGCACGTTCCGGACCAATCCTGTACGCCATACTTCAACCCCGGGATATACGACCAGCAGGAAATAAACATCAACGTGGATCTGTCGTATCCCCTTAACGACCGGGTCAACCTCGCTGGCGGCGGCGAATGGCGCCAGGAGCGTTTTGAAATCATTCAAGGCGACGAACCGTCCTGGGTAGAAGGTCCGCTTGCCACGCAGGGCTTCACGCCTGGCTCCAATGGCTTTACGGGCTTTGGGCCCCTGACGGTCGGCAACTGGAACCGCAGCAATTTTGCGGGCTACGGGGACGTCGAGATTCAGGATCCGGAACAGGCATGGAACGCCAGCGTGGCGGGCCGCATCGAGAATTTTTCGGATTTCGGGACGACGGTCAACGGGAAAGTCGCGGGACGCTGGGGCCTTACCGAGGATTTCGCGTTGCGCGCCAGCGCCAGCACGGGGTTCCGCGCGCCCACGCCGGGACAGCAGAACGCCTTTAACATCTCGACGATCTACGACCCCGAGATTATGGATCTTACCAACAACGGTACGATCCCTTCGACCTCGCTGCTGGCCCAGCAGTACGGCGGCGAACCGCTCGAGCCCGAAAAATCCACCAACCTGGCCCTCGGCGTAGTATTCGACAAAGGTCCCCTGATCTTGTCGGCGGACTTTTTCCAGATCGGCATGTCGGATCGCCTCACGACGAGTCAAAACTACGCCCTCGACGCGGATGACATCCAGAGGCTTCTGGACGAGAATATTATCCGGCCCGGCGGCGTCCTCAGGCGGTTCCGGTTCTTCATCAACGACTTCGCAACGCGTACGCGGGGCATAGACCTCGTAGGCGCCTACCGCATAGGAGGTCAACGAGGCGCCGTAACGACGCTCAGCACCGCCTGGAACTGGACTTCCACCGAAGTGACCAAGTTCAATGAAATGACCCTGAGCGCCAACCGAATCCGGATTCTCGAGGAAGGGCTTCCCGGCGTACGCGGGAACGTGTCCGTCAACCACGCCTTCCCGAACAGTAAAACGAGCGTCCTGGTGCGCGCCAGTTACTGGGACGGCTACTACGACGGAGAGCAGCCTTACTACTCGTCCGATCCAGACAACACGATCGACTATCCGTCCCGCATACTTTTCGACGTCGAGGCCAGCCATTCCTTTACGGACTATCTGGCCCTTACGATCGGAGCCCAGAACGTGCTGAACACCTTCCCGGAGGAGTATCCCGGCGCGGCGGCCGGCGTGGGCAACACCTACGGACAGTTCACTCCGTTCGGCTTCAACGGGGCTTTCTACTACGCTCGCGTACGGTACAGCTTCGACTGGAAATAAACCGCGCATACGCCGTATCGCGCGATAAACAGGAAAAGGAGAGGGGCGGCGAACCGTCCCTCTCCTTTTTTCGTACAGACCGGAAGCGCCCGGCGCGGCGACGACAGGCGACAGAAAGATTTTGGCCTGTTTTGATTAGGGCCGCCGGAACACTCGAAAAACCGTCTTTTCCGGTTCGGTTTCGCACATTCTTTGCGATCTATAATCCCGGCGAGAAGTAACATTCGTCTGGATTCGTTGCGCAATTTAAATTACGACTTTTCAATACGAGCTAACAGGGACAAGCGCTATGGCGAACGGCAAGATCGTTCAGATAATCGGACCTGTCGTGGACGCGGAATTTCCATCCGGCGACGTTCCCGAGATTCTTTCTGCGTTGACGATCGGGCGAGACCAGGGAGACGATCTGGTCCTGGAAGTGCAGCAGCACCTCGGGGAAAATCGCGTTCGCACGATCGCCATGGATTCCACGGACGGCCTTACGCGCGGCGTAGAGGTCGTGAATACGGGGCGCGCCATCGCCATGCCGGTCGGGGAGGAAATACGAGGACGCCTGCTCAATGTGGTCGGGCGCGCCATCGACGGATTCCCGCAGCCCGAAGTAAGCGAATGGCGCCCGATTCACCGGGAAGCCCCCGCCTTCGACGAATTGCAGACGAGTATCGAGATGCTGGAAACAGGCATCAAGGTAATCGACCTGATTCAGCCGGTGGCGCGAGGCGGCAAGGTAGGCTTGTTCGGCGGCGCCGGCGTAGGCAAAACGGTGCTCATTCAGGAGCTCATCAACAATATCGCCAAGGCGCACGAGGGGCTTTCCGTCTTCGCCGGCGTCGGGGAACGCACCCGCGAGGGAAACGACTTGTTGCGCGAGATGCTCGAATCCGGCGTCATGAGCTACGGCGAGGAATTTCGCCAGACGATGGAGGAAGGAGGCTGGGACTTGAGTCAGGTAGACGAAGAAGCGCTGCGGCAGTCCAACATTACGCTCGTCTTCGGACAAATGAACGAGCCGCCCGGCGCCCGCGCCCGCGTCGCTCTGGCGGGCCTGACCGTCGCGGAATATTTTCGCGATCTGGGCGGCCGGGACGTACTCCTCTTCGTAGACAACATTTTCCGTTTTACGCAGGCCGGTTCGGAGGTTTCGGCCCTGCTTGGCCGCATGCCCAGCGCCGTGGGCTACCAGCCTACGCTCGCCACCGAAATGGGCGAACTGCAAGAGCGCATCACCTCGACCCGGGACGGCGCCATCACCTCTTTTCAGGCTATTTACGTCCCGGCGGACGACCTCACGGACCCCGCGCCCGCCACCACGTTTGCGCACCTCGACGCAACGACGGTTCTTTCGCGCCAGATCGCCTCGCTGGGAATCTATCCGGCTATCGACCCGCTGGATTCGACCAGCCGCATTCTGGACGCCCGCATCGTGGGCGAGGAACATTACCGAACGGCCCAGGAAGTCAAGGAACTCCTTCAGCGCTACAAGGAATTGCAGGATATTATCGCCATTCTCGGCATGGACGAGTTGTCCGACGAGGACAAACTGGTGGTGCAGCGGGCCCGCCGCGCCCAGCGCTTCATGAGCCAGCCGTTCTTTGTGGCCCAGCAGTTCACCGGCATCGAAGGCAAGTATGTCAAGGTGGAGGATTCGATTCGCGGGTTCCGGGCCATTCTGGAAGGAGAAATGGACCAATACCCCGAAAGCGCCTTCAACCTGAAGGGTTCCATTGAAGAGGTTGCGGAAGCCGGCGAGAAGATGCTCGCGGAGGAAACCGCGTAAGCGGGGATTCCCGTTCGCTCGCCACCGGTTTTTTCGGCGTTCGGCGCCCTGCCCGACGGCATAACGTCCAAGCCCTATGGCCCATCTTCAGGTTGAAATCGTTGCTCCGGATCGGCGCGTCTTTCAGGGAGACGCGCGGGGCGTTCAGGCGCCGGGCCGGTTTGGTTCGTTCGAAGTGCTCTTTAACCATGCGCCCATGATCGCCGCGTTCGATATTGGCGCAGTGCGCGTTACGTCGCCCGACGGAGACCAGGTGGTTTTCGCTTCGAGCGGGGGTTTTCTCGAAGTGATAGACAATCGGGTTACGGTCCTCGCGGACACCGCCGAGCCGGTTTCCGAAATAGATACGCAACGAGCGAAAGCCGCCGAAGAACGGGCATTGCAGCGGTTGCAATCAACCGAAGGAGCCCTCGACCGGGGGCGGGCCAGCCGCTCGCTTGAGCGGGCCCGTAACAGGTTGCGCGTGGCGATGGGGCGCATCGGCAAAACGGGTTCGGGATAAATGGTCACGCTGAACGATCTCCCCACGCCCTGCCTGCTGATCGAGCACTCTCGCCTCACCGCGAATATTTCGGCCATGCAGGCCCGCGCCGACGCGCAGGGGGTTCGCTTGCGCCCGCACATCAAAACGCACAAGTCCACGGCGCTGGCCCGCAGGCAACAGGAGGCGGGTGCGCGCGGCGTAACCGTGGCGACCGCAGGCGAAGCGGAATGCTTCGCGCGCGCAGGTTTCGACGATATACGCATTGCGTACCCCGCAATCGGATCGGATCGGCTGGCGCGCATAGCCGATCTGGGCGCCCTTGCTCGCGTGTCTTTCTGTATCGATACCGTACCCGGCGCGCGGGCCGCCAGCGAATTCTTTGCCGCCCGCGGCGCTGTCGCCGAGGTATTGATCGAGGTGAATACGGGTCAACATCGCTGCGGCGTAGATCCGGAAGATGCGCGCGCCGTAGCGCTTGCGCGCACCGTGGCCGAATCTCCCGGAATGCGTCTTGCCGGTATCCTTACGCACGCCGGACAGGTCTACAAGGGGCCGCCGGAGGGGATTTCGAAGGAAGAAGCTATACGCGCCGTTTCCCGGCGCGAACGGGACACGATGCTCCGGTTCGCCATGCGCTTGCGGGAAGCCGGACTTGCGGAACCGGACTCCTTCGAAATAAGCATAGGCTCGACGCCCACGATGCACGCCTTCGAAAACAGGCGGGAAGGCGGATTCCTCATTACCGAAATTCGTCCCGGCAACTATATTTTTCACGACGCCATGCAGGCGGCGCTTGGCGCGGCCACGCTAAAGGACTGCGCGCTCACGGTGCTGACGACGGTGGTCAGCCGCCATCGCACGGCATCGGGAAGGGAACGACTGTTTGCCGACGCCGGTTCGAAAACCGTCGCCTCGGACCAGGGGGCGCTTACGGACGGCTATGGGCAGTTGCTGTACGACGCCCGCCGCATGGAGCCGTTGCCCCACGCCCGCATCGCTTCGCTGTCCGAAGAACACGCCTGGATCGACGTGCCGGGCGGATCGACCCTTGAAGTGGGAGACCGCATCCGATTCGTGCCGAATCATGCCTGCGTATGCATGCACCTGCACGAAACCGCATGGCTCGTCAATGGCGAGGACGTACTGGAGGCCGTGCCTGTCGACGCCCGCGCACGGTAATCTTCAGGGCGTTCGGACCCCCGGACGCTTTCGGGCCGGATGCCTGCGCGTTCGCAAGCAATCCGGCCCGTTACGCTGCGGACTAACGGATGAACAGCATTTCCCGGTAGGTCGGCACCGGCCATAATTCGTTCGGCACCGCCCGTTCGAGCTTGTCGCATGCGAGCCGCACGGCGTCCATGGCCGGAATGACCTTGTCGCGTATGTGCACCGCGTGAGCATCTCCGCCGTCGAAATTGGTCATGTTCACCGCCTTCAACCGGTCAATGGCTTCGCGCAATTCGTCTATGAGGTCGCCGGTTGCGGAAGCCGTCGCCGCCATGCCCGCGGAGGAAACGTCGATCTCCCGTGCTTGCGAAACGGTTGTCGTTAATTGCCCGAAATACTTCGCCGCGGCGGGAAGCACCATCGTTTCGGCCATGGCCTGCGTGGTTTCCGCTTCGATATTGACCGTAATGACGTACTGCTCAAGCCATATTTCGTGCCGGCTGCGGAGTTCCTTCTCCGAAAGGACATTCGCTTTCTCGAAAAGCGAGATGTTTTTCTCGTCGAGCATTTTTTCAAGCGCGTCGACGGTCGTGCGCAAGTTCAGCAGACCGCGGCGTTCGGCTTCGGCGTGCCATTCGTCCGAGTAGTTGTCCCCCTCGAACAGGATAGCTTTCGTTTCCAGCGTGGACTCCTGAAGCGTCTGCGCCACGGCTTGCTCGAACGTCGTTCCGTCGTTCAGTCTGGCTTCCAGGTTTGAGGACAGGTCGTTCAACGCATCCGCCATGGCTACGTTGAGCACCGTGTTGACGAACGAGATCGTCTGGTTGGACCCGACGGCGCGGAATTCGAACTTGTTGCCCGTGAAAGCGAACGGGGACGTCCGGTTGCGGTCGCCCGAATGGCGCGGCAAATGCGGCAGGACCGGGCTCCCGAGCCCAAGGAAATCACTCTCCTTGTTCGACATGGCCGCGCCTTCCGAAATCTTGTCGAAGATGTCGTACAGGGCCTCGCCGAGGAAAACGCTCAGGATGGCCGGAGGCGCTTCGTTGGCGCCGAGCCGGTGATCGTTTCCGGCGGTCGCCACAGCGATGCGCAAGAGGTCCTGGTGCTTGAACACTGCGCGGATTACGGCGGCGCAGAAGAACAGGAACCGCAGGTTCTGGGAAGGATCGTCTCCCGGGTCGAGCAGGTTCATGCCCGTGTTCGTAGACATGGACCAGTTGTTGTGCTTGCCCGATCCGTTCAACCCGTCGAACGGCTTCTCGTGCAGCAGGCAAACAAGGCCGTACTTGCGGGCCGTCTTTTGCAGCATGAGCATGATCAGGTGCTGGTGATCGGCCCCAAGGTTCGAGTTTTCGAAAATCGGCGCGATTTCGTACTGGCTCGGCGCGACTTCGTTGTGGCGCGTCTTGACGGGTACGCCAAGGCGATACAGTTCCCGTTCCGCTTCGAGCATGTACGACAGGACCCGGTCTTCGATCGTCCCGAAATAATGGTCGTCCAGCTCGTGTCCCTTGGGCGGCTTGGTGCCGATGAGGGTGCGTCCCGTCGTTACGAGGTCCGGGCGGCGGTAAAAATATTCCTCGTCGAGCAGGAAGTATTCCTGTTCGGCGCCCACAGTGGAGTACACGTTGCGCACGTCGTCTACGCCGAACAGTTTCAGGGCGCTCCGGGCGGCGGCGTCCAGCGCCGCGATGGAGCGCAGCAGAGGAATCTTGTAGTCCAGCGCCTCGCCTGTCCAGGACGTGAACGCCGTGGGGATCGACATGTAGGCCCCGTTTTCATTCTCAATGAGAAAGGCGGGCGAGGTGGGGTCCCACGCCGTATAGCCGCGCGCTTCGAAGGTGGCGCGCAAGCCGCCGCTCGGAAAACTCGATGCGTCCGGCTCGCCCTGTATCAGGTTGCTCCCGGAAAACTCGGCGATGGCGCCGCCGCCCTTGTTCGGGGTGATGAAGCTGTCGTGCTTTTCGGCGGTCGAGCCAGTCAGGGGCTGGAACCAGTGCGTAAAGTGCGTTCCGCCCCGCTCCCGGGCCCATTCCTTCATGGCGGTCGCTACGGTGTCCGCTACGGTCGGATCGACCGGCTCATTGTTTTCGATGGTGGCGAGAAGCCGTTCGTAAACCTTCTTCGGAAGCCGGCTTTTCATAGCCTCCAGACCAAAAACATTCTCCCCGAAGATGTTTTCGATATCTATGGGGAGTTTCGGCGCCTTGGCGTCCGATACGAATTTGGTGGCGGCTTTTACGTTGTAGTCGTCCATTAACCTGGACATAGCGTTTCGGCGTTTGGTGGCAAGGGGGTATGCGGGTATGCAGGGGGCGCAAGGCGGCCTTGCGCAGCGCGGCAAGGTTTAGTTCTCCGCGATGTCGGTCGTAAACGGCTTGATGCGCCTTGATTCCTTGAATGTGCTCAACACGATGTTGGTCGAGGTGCTATACACGCCAGGCAGCGACTGAATTTTTCCGAGAAGTTGCTCAAGGTTGGTAGTGCTCGCGATACGCACCTTCAGAAGATGGCTTCCTTCCCCCGTAATGGAGTGCACTTCCTGCACCTCCGGGAAAACGAGCGCCTCGTTCACGAAGTGGTCGTAATTCGAGGATCCGTCCACGGTTACGCGGATAAAAGCAGTAATGTCTATGTGGAACCGCTTGGGCGCAAGCACGGCGTGATAGCCTGTGATGACCCCGCGTTCCTCGAGCTTGCGCATGCGCTCGCTGATTGAGGGCACGGAAAGCCCTACGATTTCCGCAATGGCGTTGCGCTTCATGCGCCCGCTGTCCTGCAGCAGGTTAAGGATGGTGACATCGATGTCGTCGATTCGGTACATGGCGTTTCATAGCGTTTGATGGCGGCGAAGGTATGGGGGTACGCAATGATCTGCCCGGCGGTCATGATGCCTTATGGGCAAATAACTTGCAACTTGACCAGTAAAGCACAAGGCGCAAGACGCAAATCTATTAAGGATACTCTATTCAATCTGCTTCGATCAGCGCTTCGCGTTCGGTCGTACAGAACATCGTGATGACGTCATTGAAGTCAACGGTAAACGCTTCGTATTCGGTGCATGGCGAACGTGAAGCGCCCTTCGCAGCCTCTGAATTTTGCAGATTTAATCAGAGTATCCTTAACTAATTTAGGGAAATATGCGCGAAAACATCCGAAAATTCAGATTTTTAACCCGTTTTTTGCAAACAGGGCCGGATTTGCTTGCGAGGCCGCGCCGCGCGGAAGCCGAAGCGCTCGAATGGGATGCGAACATGGGGCGCCCCCGGACGTACCCGTAAGGGACATGCAACGACTGGCCGCCAATCACGAACCATAAGACGCGAAAGTTATGCACCGCAGAGATTTTTTTCGCAGCACCGCCGCAGCCGGCGGACTGCTTGGACTGGGCGCCGCCGCGCCTGTCAGGGCCCTCGCCCCGATGACGGAACTGGGCCGCAAGCCGGGCAACCGGATCGGCGTATCCACGTACTCGTTCTGGCGTTTCGCCGGAGACCGGGAGAATTATCCGATCGCTTCCTGCATCGAACAGGCCGCGGACATGGGCTTCGACGGCGTGGAGATTCTTCATGTCCAGATGGGGTCCGAGGAGAACGCCCATTTGCAGATGCTGAAGCGCAAGGCCATCGAGTCGGGCCTGGACCTGATGGGGTTTTCGACCCACCAGGGTTTCGTCTCGCCGGATGCGGCGAAGCGTCAGGAGAATGTGGACAGAACCCGGCGTCAGATAGATATCGCCGCCGCGCTGGGCATTCCCACCATGCGGATCAATACGGGACGCTGGGGCACGAGCGAATCGTTCGACGCCCTGATGGCCAACCGGGGCATTGAACCGCCGCTGGAAGGGCATACGGACGAGGAAGCGTTCGAATGGGTCATCGACGCCATCGGTTCGTGCGTCGATCACGCCGCGGAGCGGGGCGTCGTCCTGGGGCTGGAGAATCACTGGGGGCTTGGGCGTACGCCCGAAGGGGTGCTCCGCATCGTGCGCGCCATTGATTCGCCCTGGCTCCAGGTTACCCTCGATACGGGCAATTTTCTGGAAGACCCGTACGACAAACTGGCCATGCTGGCGCCGTACGCCGTGCTCGTGCAGGCCAAGACCTATTACGGCGGCGGCACCTGGTATACGCTCGATCTGGATTACGACCGCATTGCGAAAATCATGCGCGACGCCGGGTTTCGGGGGTATGTCTCGCTGGAATTCGAGGGGAAGGAAGACCCCGGCGCAGCGATTCCGAAGAGTCTGGCGCTATTGCGCGACGCATTCGGGGCGTAACGGGATCGCAACGGGCCGTCGGATCACAAAACGCCGCGCCGTTGTATAATCGCCCGGTTTCGCGCCGTTTTACATTGCGCGATATTATGTGATAGAATTGTGCGATAGCATTGTGCGATAGCATTGCGCGCATGCGCACCCGGGCCCGTAGCTCAGTGGTTAGAGCAGTGGACTCATAATCCATTGGTCGTAGGTTCGAACCCTACCGGGCCCACTCTTCCGGCGCCTCGACATCGCCGGCGTGCTTGGGCGCGAAGTGACTTCTGTGGCCCCCGTTCGCAGTCAATTGATCAACAAGGGCATGATATGGAGCCCAGGCCACGGCGACACTGCTTTCACCGTTCCGTTATTCCACGAGTTTATGATGCGCATCATGCCCGAAGACGCCCGACGACAGTCGTGAGAAGCGGTTCCGAATCAGCGTATCCCGTATTTTAGGATACTCTGACTAAATCTGCTTCGATCAGCGCTTCACGTTCGTGCGTACAGGACATTGTGCCGGCGCCGTTGAAATCAGCGGTAAAAGCTGCAAATTCGGGGCATGGCGTACGTGAAGCGCCCTTCGGGAGGCTGCGAGAAACGCGCTGGCTGTGTCATTCCTCATTATGCGGGGCCTGCCACACTGCTTCGTCATTCCTTGCCAGCGCGCCTCTCGCAACCTCTGAACTTTGCACATTTAATCAGAGCATCCTATATGCAATCGCAGCGCCTGATCTAAAGACACGCCATCATGGAAGCCAAATGCACATTCGACGTAACGGAATGGAAACCCTCTCCCGGCGACGCCCCGAAAGAAGGCCCTGCCCTCGCGCGCGTAGCCATTCGGAAGAAATTCCAGGGGGAACTTGACGGAGAAAGCGTGGGCGAGGGCCTTTTTTGCGGCCTGAGCGACCCGGAAGCCGGGGCGGGCTATGTGGTTTCGGAGCGGGTGACCGGCGCGCTGGCCGGACGATCCGGCACGTTCGTGCTGCAACACGGCGGCGTCATGGGACCGGGCATGGCGCCGCGTTCGTTCGGGAATGTGGTGCCGGGATCGGGCACGGGCGAATTGGCCGGCCTCCGGGGCGAAATGGAAATCAGCCGCACGGAAGACGGCGCGCATGTGCTCGCCCTGCGCTATGCATTCGACGAAAACGCCGCCTGAACTCGTAAGGAGAGGACATCGATCCGGCGAACAGGCCCGCCGTACGCCGACGCCCGCAAGGCGCCGTCCTGCGCAATACCCCCACGCATTGATCCGTCATTCCTCGCCAGCGCGCCCCTCGCAACCTCTGAACTTTGCAGATTTAATCAGCGTATCCTTGGTTAGCCTGTCCTTTAAATCCCTCCGCCTGTTCCCGTGCGACCCCTTTTCTGCTTCCTTGTCCTGTTTCTATGGACCGCTTCCGGCGCGGCGGCGCAACAGGCGGAGAACGCCGCCGACGCCCGCCGCATTACGTTTCCGGACGTTCCGGGATACCTTACGCTGGTATGCGATTTTCATACGCATACGGTGTTCTCCGACGGGAGCGTGTGGCCCAATATCCGGGTTGAGGAAGCGCTGCGCGACGGACTGGATTGCCTGGCCATTACGGATCACCTCGAATACCAGCCGCATATCGACGACATACCCCATCCGGACCGCAACCGGAGTTACGATCTGGCGGCGCGGGTAGTCGAAAGAATGATGGAGAATGAACGGGAAGAAGCGACGGACGGAGAGGCGGCGGAAGAAGGCGAAAAAGAAGCGGACGAACCGCTGCTCGTGTTGCGGGGCGCGGAGATTACGCGGATCATGCCGCCGGGCCACATTAATGCCGTCTTGCTGCAAGACATCAACCCCGTGCTGGTGGACTCCGCCGCGGATGCGGTCCGCGAGGCCAACCGGCAAGGAGCGTTCGTGTTCTGGAATCATCCGAGCTGGCCGGCGCAAAAACCGGATGCGATCGCAGAACTCACCGACATGCATCGCCAGTTTATCGACGCGGGACTGCTGCATGGCGTCGAAGTGGTCAACGAAAGATGGTATTCGGACGAAGCGCTCCAGATCGCCCTTGATCATAACCTGGCTATTCTTGGCACATCGGACATTCACGGGTTGATAGACTGGACATTCGATGTGCCGGGAGGCGGCCACCGGTCCGTCACGCTCGTTTTTGCAACGGAACGCTCTGTCGAAGCCATCGGGGAGGCGCTCCGGATGCGGCGGACAGCGGCATGGTACAAGAATATCCTGATCGGCAGACTGGAGCATATGCAGCCGCTGATCGAGGTGTCGCTCTCGATAAAGACTGCGGAATACGGTAAAAACAACTCTGTGCTCCACATAGCCATCGAAAACATATCCGATGCGGCGTTTACGCTGCGCAACCGGTCGGAGAAATACACCTTCGCCGATGCGACGGACCTTATCGTCCTCGAGCCGCATTCCGTCACCTGGATAGAGGTGAAGACCGGCGAGCGGGGGTTCCGGCATCAACTTGTTTTCGAGGCGCTCAACGTGGTGATTGCGCCGTCCACGCATCCCGAATGGAGCGTGATCGTGGAGGTGGAAGAGATGCGGGAGCACGAAACGGAGGAAAGCGAACAGGAGGATTAGTTCGGCGCGCCGTCGCGGATTTTTTCCCTGCGTTTGGGGTTTGATTCGGAAAGTGGTCATAAAATGTGGACACTTTATGTGTTGCGGGCGGAAGCGTTGCGCCGCGCGCCCCGCAGCCCCTGAATTTTGCGAACTTAATCAGAGTATCCTTGCGCGAAAAGGCGCGCACAGACCCGTTCCCCGTTCCGCCCTGCGCCAGCGTACCCTGTTTCTCCCGCATGGATTTTGCTCCTGCGTTTGCAACCCTGTCCGAAAAAATGGTCATAAAATGTGGACACTTTCTGTGTTGCAGGTTGTTGGGAGAACGGGGCTGAACAAGGGCGGGCGTGTAACTTTAATTATTTAACCCCGATTATCGAGAGGCTAAATATTTTAGGTTGCGTTGGTTAAGGCATTCCTCATCTCCTCAAAAGCACCTCCTGATTTCCCCAAATGTAACAATGTTGCAACGCCGCTGATAAAGCCTTGCGCAGGAGGCAATCGGTGCATATCTTGCAATCGTTCCTCATGGCGACCGCCGTGCGCAAGGCATTGATCCAGCCTGGCGCAGGCGCTTCAAACGGGTTTAGGGTTTGGCCCGGAACGCCTTGACCAGACGTTGCAGGACGTTCCAAAGCAACAAAACCGCTGGACGCAAAATGAAAGACTGGCTAAAGCAATACGTGCTGCCTTACGTCCCGTTAGCTACGTTCGGCTTGTTGCTCCTGGGTTTTTATTCCGGCCTTCGGGCGGATCTGCGGGAAATATCCGGGCGCATCGACGCAGTCAACGAAACCCTGTCCAGGCGCATCGACGAGGTCAACGAAACCTTGTCGGACGTGCGGGAGCGGTTGGCCGTCATCGAAACCCGAATCAGGGCAGACGGCCCGCTTCCGGTCGAGAAAGACGCAACGGTAAAGCCCGTGAACGGGCCTTGACTGTCCGGTGGGACGATGCCGGAAAATATTGATCCCGCATCACGGCAATATCGCGACCTATACACCTTAAAATCCCAAAAACGCTGTCCAAGCAACCCGAACCACCTCTCCACTTCTTTCCTATAGCGTACATCAAACCTACCGAAAAGTCGGCAAAAAATGAAAGATTTAAAAAATCCTTGACATTCTCAATTTAAATTCTTATCCATAAGAATAGTTCTTGCATGCGCTTGCCGTAGGTATACTAAGCCCCACAGACATGAAATTTGCCAGCCCTCTGAGATACCCAGGAGGAAAAGCATCGCTCGCGGCTTTTCTCGCTCAGGTAATCGAGTCGAACAGCCTTTCTGGCTGTGCGTACTTTGAGCCATTTGCCGGTGGCGCAGGTGCTGCGTTGCGTCTTCTTCAGGAGGGCGTTGTCTCGGAAATTCGCCTGAACGACCTTGATCCTCATATCACCGCTTTCTGGGACGCTGTACTTAATGAGTCGGAACGGTTTGCGGAAAACATCCGGTCCGTTGCGATAAACATTACGGAATGGAGAAAACAACGAGATATCTATCTTCATTCCGACACCAGCAAAACCTTTGAACTTGGATTTGCCACTTTCTACCTGAATCGCTGTAATCGCTCCGGCATCCTGCTTGGCGCAGCTCCCATCGGTGGCTATGCTCAAACAGGCACGTGGAAGATTGACGCTCGTTTCAACAAGCAAAACCTTGCCAATCGCATCCTCGCGATCGCAAGTAAACGCGAGAGTATTCACATCACCAACATGGATGCGCGTACTTTCCTCGCTAAGCACCTACCCCACGGACGTAAGCGCCAACGCGTATTTGCATACCTTGACCCACCGTACTATTCAAACGGTGGTCGTCTCTATATGAACTCCTGGGCAGACCAGCACCATAAATCTCTGGCCGATTATATACAGGGGCAGCAGATTCTCAAGTGGGTGATGTCCTACGACGACACCCCTTTCATCAGAAACATGTACAGAAAATGTGTCCTTTCACATCTCTCGCTACAGTACAGTCTCCAGCGCAAGCAACGGGCACAAGAACTGCTGATTGCGCCGTCCCATGTTCAACTTCCTTCTTCCGTTGCGTCAGTTGATACGCACGAGCATAAAGGGGTATTGACTTAGCAAAGGGGTTATCAATGAATACCGAAGCAATCACTCCAATGAATGTCACAGATCTGGAGTTTGATCTTGATAATCCTCGGCTTGTCGAGTTTGACCTGACCGAAAGCTCGACAGAATCCGATGTGATTCAGGTTCTCTGGGATGCGATGGATGTAAAGGAGTTGGTGATGTCCATCGCAGCCAGTGGTTTTTTTCCTCACGAGCCCCTTATTGTTGCGCATGAGAGTGGAAAGAACACTGTTATTGAAGGAAACCGCCGCCTCGCCGCAGTCAAGCTTCTTCTCGATCCCACGCTGACCCAAAAAATGGGGATAGATATTCCTGTCATAACGGATGAGGACAAGGAAAATCTCCAAGAAATTCCCACGTTGTCCGGTGACCGTGAGGACGATTGGCGCTATCTCGGTTTTAAGCATGTGAACGGCCCGGCTAAATGGAGCAGTTATGCCAAGTCTAAATACATCGCGGATGTGCATAGAAATTACGGTGTTCAACTCGAAGACATTGCAAAACAAATTGGTGACACCCACAAGACTGTCCAGAGATTATTCCGTGGCCTGATGGTCATTGAGCAAGCGGAAAACTTGGAAGTATTCAAACGGAAAGATCGCTCGCGAAACCACTTCTCGTTTTCTCATCTGTACACTGGCTTAGACTACGAGGGCATAAGTAACTTTATCGGTCTGAGATCGGAAACCGAGGAGGATCCGGAGCCGGTTCCTATCGAGAAGAAACACGAACTCGGCGAACTTTGCCTTTGGCTATACGGCAACAAGAGAGAAGACATACAACCAGTCGTCCGGTCACAGAATCCACATCTTCGACAACTCGATGCCGTTTTACGCAGTAAAGAGGCGATCGCTGCCCTTCGGGCTGACGAGGGCCTTGCTTATGCATATGAGGCGACCTTCCCTTCATCTACTGTCTTTGAAGACTCTTTGCTTGCCTCGAAGCGACATCTACAAAAGGCACACAGCATGCTTTCCCCCGGCTACGCTGGTTCAGCAGAATTGCTTAGAATTGCTGGCACAGTGGCGGATCTCGCGGGTGACCTATACGATGAGATGGAGCGCAAGAGCAATCCTGGTAGAAAGAAGCGCATCACGGAGGGGGATTGATGTTCAAGTGGCCGGGGACGCCATCCCCTCGTGCATCCGAGCACGAGCTTGCAGACTACGCCGAGTTGGTCTGCTGGAAACAAGGCGGCACATCAACGACCAACCTATCTAAAGACCTCGGCCGACTTGAGGAGAACGATTATTCTGATAGCGGTGTACCGGAAGCTGGTCACGTAGATCACAGTGTTGGTGCTGCATATACGGAGATCGAGTTGCGAAAAGAAGCATGCCGAGATGGGTATCCGTTTATGCTTGGTGAACAGGGACACTCTCTTCATGCCAGTCAAGACACCGAAAATTGCAAGCACATAATTTACAAGTACTTGCTCTTGGCTACTCGGCTGAACATGAAGAATAATCGGTGCCATGCAGGTATTGATGGAGCACATCTTTTCGAAAAGCTCGCTGCGGAAGTAGGCCGAGAGTACTTTGGCGCTCGTGCCAAGAGCCTTGTGTTTGGCACCGCAGCTGGATCAGCTGGTTTTCGAGAAAAAGTTAACGACCTTTGCAAGCAAATAAAGGAGGGTATTAAATACAAGAAAAGCCGGTCGGACACCAAGGATGGCAAACTGGATGTTGTTGTGTGGAAACACTTCACCGACGGGTTACCCGGAAAGTTCATCGCTTTTGGACAATGCAAGACAGGGACGAACTACAAAAATTTGCTCACTCAACTTTACCCAAGTTCGTTCTGCCGTAAGTGGATGGTGGAATCTCCTTCTATTACTCCTGCACGCATGTTCTTTATTGCAGAGGCATTATCTCGATCTAAGGATGTTTGGTACGAAATTACATGCGATACTGGTTTGCTTTTCGACCGATGCCGGATTGTCGATTTTTGTAATTGCGACAATATTGACCCTAATGTGTTAAATAATGTGAAAACTTGGACAACGGCCGCTGCTAATGCTATTTTTTAGGAATCTCTGATTAATCTGTCTTTGAGAGCGGAATGGACGATTCGAAGTCATGGAAGGACGCTTTAGGGTTGTACGGTGGCTGTCAGTGGCTGAATTCGAGGTTAAACGGTCGATAATTGCCACGTATGCACACACATTTCGGGCCCCTGATGCCCCAAAATGAGGCATCAATCCCACGACAGGCGCCAGTCTCTTACGCGCCATGTAGAAATTCGCCAGCGTAAACAGCATATAGACCTGCGCCACGTTCGTCCACAAGCCCCAATGGCGCACCTTGCGGTAACCCCAAAAATGCTTGCCTCCCTGAAAGAATGCTCCTCATGCGCCCGCGTAAGGTTGCTCTTACGATTGAACGAAACGTCAGCGCACGTCAATCTTCTTCCCATCGATGTTTTGCACAACACGCGCCAAGCGATCCCGCCAACCTCCGCCCTCGCCTTGCGCTTGGCGCAAGCATAGCCCTTTCCCCCCATCACCGCCCCCTGCCCGCAACCCAGGCCCGCCGCTCCAGCAGGTCGCGGTTATCCGGATAGAACGCAAGGAGGCGGTCCGTGTATTCGAGCGCCTGCTCCCAGTCCTCCTGCTGGGCGTAAAAAATGCTCAGGGCGTTCAGGTAATCCGCATGGTCCGGGGCGAGGCGCAGCGCACGGGACAAAAACCGCTCGGCTTGCTCGGCGTCGCCCAGTTGCTGGTGCGCCAGCCCGGCGTTGTATTGCATGCGGGCGTTGGAGGCGTCCAGCAACGCCGCCTGTCCAAGGTGGCTCGCCGCCTCTGCAAGCCGCTCCGGCGTTTCCCCGAGGAACAGGCCCAGCGCGTAATGCGCCTCGGAGGCGTCGGGATCCAGGCGCGTCGCCGCCCGCAGAGACGCTTCCGCTTCGGCCGCCAGCGCGCCCGCCTCCGCCCCGTCCCGCTCCCGCAGGCGATTCAGCAACATGGCGAGGTTCAGGTAGGCGGGAACGAAGGCGGAATCCACGCGGACCGCCGTGCGGTAGGCCGCCGCGGCAGAGTCCGGCTGCCCAAGCTGCTCGTGCAGAATGGCGAGATTCAGGTGCGAGGCCGCCTGATCGTTCAGGGCGCGCTGCCCGTCTCGGTATTCCTTCAGCGCATTCCGCCAGGCGACCGCCGTTTCGCCCGCCTCGCTTCGCGCATATCGCTCCGGCGCCATCTGCGCAAGTACGCGAGCCGCTTCTGTCCGCACCAGCCGCACAGGATCGGTTAGCAGGGACTCCAGCTGCGGAATTACCGAACGATCCGCGCCGTCCCCCGCCCCGAAACGGCGAACGGCCGCCGCCCGCACGAGCGCCGCCTCGTCCCCCAACGCCCGAACGGCAACCTCCGAAGCCCGCACGGTGGAGTACCGATCCAGCAAAGTCAACGCCGTCGCCCGCACAATATCCGGCGCGGCAGGGTCTTCCGTGAGGCGAACCAGTTCCGGCTCCGCCCCGGGATCGCCCGCCCGCCCTCCGGCGAACGCCGCCGCGAACGAGGGCGGACGATCCGGCCCGTGCCAGTCCGCAACGCGTTCGGCGGCCCATTCCGCAGAGCGATCCGCATGGCACCCCTGACATGCGTTCGGCGCCCCGGTCTGTTCAGAGAGATCGGGCCGGGGAATGCTGAAACTGTGATCCCGGCGGGGGTCCACCGCCATATAGGTCCGCTCGGGCATATGGCAATCCACGCACTGCGCGCCTTCCGCGCCCTCCGGATGCCGGATATGCTCGAACGTATCGTAGACCGCCGCGTCGTGGCATTGTCCGCACAGCGCATTCCCCTCGAATTTCACGCGGGTCGTATGCGGGTCGTGGCAATCCGCGCACGCCACGCCCTCCGCGTACATGCGGCTTTGCAGAAAAGAGCCGTATACGTACACCTCGTCGCGTATCTGTCCATCGGCGAAATACAGCCCCTCCTCAAGCAGTTCGGGGTCGTAATGATCCAGAAAAGCATTGCCGGCGATATGATTCGGGTAGACGATCCGCCGCCGGGAATGGCACGGCGCGCAGGTTTCTAGTTGCTCGCGCGGCGTCGCAAAGGACGCCGTGAGGCCGGACCGGGCAGCGTCGTACGCTCCGGACCGGGCCATTCGCACATGGTCCGACCCGGGGCCGTGGCATGTTTCGCAACTCACGTCGATTTCCGCAAAAGCCGTCTCGTACGCCCCTTCGGCCAGATTGAACCGGCGTTGCAGATCGGTGGAATGGCAATCCGCGCACATATAATTCCAGTTCATCCCGTCGCCGGTCCAGTGCAGCCAGTCCGGAGGTTCTATGCATTCGTCTTCCGACAGGGAAAACCACCGTTCGCCCTCCGTATCCCAGGCGACGGTGAACGCCTGCAAACGCCCTTTTTCCGTCGGAATGAGATATTGCTGAAGCGGCTCGTAGCCGAACGCGTAGGCGACGGGCCAGGTTTGCATGGTTCCGTCGGCCCCTTCCGTGCGAATGAAGAAGCGATCCCCTTCCCGAAAAAAGCGCGTTTCCACGCCGCAACGAGCGAACGAGGCGTTCTCGAAATCCCCCAGCACCGTTTCCGGCGAAGCCTCCTCCATGGCCCGGTCATGGTCCGATCCTTCCCATGCAAACGCCGCCTCGGCATGGCATCCGGCGCATGTTGCGCGGCCCGCATAGGTCGGGGGAGCAGCGCCCTCCGAACCGCACCCGCTTGCAGCAAGGCCAGCAAAAAAGACCAGACAGGTCAAATAAACAAGACCAATCTGGTCAAAAGATTTATTTTCAAAAAATACGGGCGCCTGGAGAATGCGCGACGTCCCTTTGCGCCAACAAAGCGCGGAACGCATTCGTACCTTTATGAAGAATACGCTGATCAAAACCGCTTCGCTCAGGGCATCGCGTTCGTGCGTACAAGACATTATGCCGGCGTCGTTGAAATCAGCGGTAAACGCTGCGGATTCGGGGCATGGCGGACGCGAAGCGCCCTTCAGGAGGCTGCGAGAGTCATGCCGGCGTCGTTGAAATCAGCAAAAAACACCGTATATCCCTCTGCGCCAACAAAGCGCGGGACATATTCGTACGCCAGGGCCTGTTAATACTGCTCTGGCCGATCTGCTCTGGCTGACCTGGCCCATCGAACGGATCAAAACGCGTTATGTTGTGTCCGAGGCGTATTCTGCGCCGATTCGCAGGCGGTTCCTCTTGACGCTTTCCGCCAGAAAACCTGTTTGCGGATTTCCTCGTTATGCGGCGCAGCCGCCCGCATTGCTTCGTCATTCCTTGCCAGAGCGCCCTTCGCAATCTCTGAACTTTGCAGATTTAATCAGAGTATCCTTGCACCCAATGTCGTCATTCCTTGCCAGAGCGCTCCCCGCGACCCTTGGGCTTTGAGAACCTGATCCGGCAACCCACGCTTTCCCTGTTCCCCGACCGTCCATAAAACCATGCGTCTTTTTGCAAACGCCTTCCTTGTTTTCCTGTTCGCGTCCGGCGGCGCGCTATCCGCCCGGGCGCAGTCCGGCGACGCGCCCCGCAACGTCGTCTTCATCCTGAGCGACGACCATCGGTACGATTTCATGGGATTCCATGAGCGGGCGCCCGAATTTCTCGAAACCCCCCATATGGATCGCATGGCCCGCGAGGGACTGCATCTGCGCAACGCGTTCGTGACCACGGCGTTGTGTTCGCCCAGCCGCGCCTCCATCCTGACCGGGCAGTACGCGCATAACCACGGCGTGGTGGACAATCAGCGGCTGGTGCCGGAAGGCACGACCTTTTTCCCGGAATTGCTCCAGGAATCGGGTTACCAGACCGCGTTCGTGGGCAAATGGCACATGGGTTCCTCCACCGACGCGCCCCGCCCGGGCTTCGATTACTGGGTGAGTTTCCGGGGGCAGGGCGTCTACATGAATCCCGAACTGAACGTCAACGGATCGCGCAGCCCGCATCTCGGCCACACGTCCGACCTGCTTACGGATTACGCGCTCAGGTGGCTGGACAACCGGGAGGCGGACCGCCCGTTCTTCCTGTACCTGTCGCACAAGGCCGTGCACGCCGAGTTCATCCCCCCGGAGCGACATGCGGGCCGGTATGCGGATACGCCGCTGGAGTACCCCGTAACCATGGCGAACACGGAGCAAAACTATCGCGCCAAACCCAAATGGGTCAAGGAGCAGCGCTACAGCTGGCATGGCGTCGATCACATGTACCACGGCGACCTGGTGTACGACCAGTTCTACCGGCGCTATGCGGAAACCTTGCTGAGCATCGACGACAGCATCGGGCGCGTCCTGGATTATCTCGAAGAGCGCGGCCTTGCGGAGGAAACGCTGGTCGTGTACATGGGAGATAACGGGTTTCTGTTCGGCGAGCACGGACTGATCGACAAGCGGAATGCGTACGAGGAATCCATGCGCGTACCCATGCTCGCGTATGCGCCGGGATACATTGCGCCGGGCGGCGCGCTCGACCAGATGATCCTGAACATAGACGTCGCGCCGACCTTCCTGACGCTGGCCGGCGTGGAGACGCCCGCAAGCATGGATGGCCGTTCGTTCCTGTCGCTGCTCGGCGGGGCGTCCATTCCCGACTGGCGGACGGAATTCGCGTACGAATACTTCTGGGAGTTTCCTTTTCCGCATACGCCCACGGTGTATGCGCTGCGCGGCGACCGGTACAAGTACATGTTCTACCACGGGGTCTGGGACATGAACGAACTGTACGATCTCGAAAAAGACCCCTTCGAGCAGCACAACCTGATCGACAGCCCGGACCACCAGGAACGCATCCTCGAAATGCAAACCCGGCTTTTCGGAATCCTGGAGGCCGACGATGCGGTAGACGTGCAATTCCGCCCGCCGGGGCAGTGGCAAGCCGACGAACGCCTTCTGGATGCGGAATAGCGACCCTCCTCGCATGCGCATGCAAAACCGGGCGTTTCCCGGAATGCAAGGAACGTATCGAGCGTATCGAACCCATTTTCCGTGCCCATGTCGACAGGCCTTCTGGAGCAAGGCGTAACGTACGTGCAAGGGATCACGGGCCGTCGCGTGGAGGCGCTGGCGGAGGCGGGCGTACGGACCGTCCGGGATCTGCTGCATTATTATCCGCGGCGCTACCTGGACCGGTCTTCTGTCGTCCCGATTCAGGCGTTGCGCGCGGACATGTCGTCGGTTACGGTGGTGGGGAAGGTCATTGGCGCGAATACGGTGCGCGGGCGCACAGGCTACCGGTTCGAACTGGTCCTGCAGGACGAACATGGCCAGGCCATGAAGTGCGTCTGGTTCAAGAGCGTACAGTGGATATCGAAACGCTTCGCCAAGGGCGACCGGGCGGCGTTCCATGGAAGGCCCCAGCGCTATGGAGGCATGTTCTCGATGGCGCACCCGGATTTCGACAAGCTGGACAAGGACAGCGCAGCGCTGGACACCGGGCGCATCATTGCCTTGTATCCGGGCGGCGCGGCGCTGTCGGCCACGGGGCTCACCAGCCGGACCTTCCGGCGAATACTTCATGATTTTTTCGCAAACAACCGGGAGACGCTGCCGGAATCGCTGCCTTCCGATATCTGCGAGGCGGCGGCGCTGATGGACGGAGCGACCGCGCTGCGGGCCATTCATTTTCCCGAGGACCGGGCCGAGCTCGAAGCGGCGCGCCGCCGGCTGAAATTCGAGGAACTCTTTTTCATTCAGGCGATGCTGGCGCAGATGCGCCGGCGGCGGATCGTGCATGCGGGCCCTCGGCTCGCGCCGCCGGGAGCGCGGACGAAACAGTTTCTCACGGAGGGCCTTCCCTTTGAATTGACTGGAGCGCAGAAGGCCGCGCTGAAGGATATTGCGCGAGACATGCAGACCGGCAAGCAGATGCGTCGTCTGCTGCAAGGCGATGTGGGAAGCGGCAAAACCGTGGTGGCCGTGACGGCGATGCTGCATGCGCTCGACAGCGGCTACCAGAGCGCGTTCATGGCGCCGACGGAAATTCTGGCGGAGCAGCATTACGCCAATTTGCGCAGGTACCTGGATCCCCTCGGCGTACGGCTTCGGCTCCTGATCGGGGGATTGCCCAAGGCCGAGCGGACCCGGATTCTCGCCGACATAGCGGAAGGAGAGGCCAGCATCGCCGTCGGGACGCATGCGCTCATTCAGGACGACGTAGCGTTCCAGCGCCTGGGCCTGGCGATCGTGGACGAACAGCACCGGTTCGGCGTGATGCAGCGCGCCCGCATGTTCGAAATGGGCGCCCGCCCGCACATGCTGCTCATGACCGCAACGCCCATTCCCCGCTCCCTCGCGATGACGCTCTACGGAGATCTGGACGTGTCGATCATGAAGGAATTGCCGGCGGGAAGGCGTCCGGTGCGGACGGCGCTGCGCTACGACAAAAGCCGGGAGCAGGTCTATGACTTCGTGCGCGGCGAGATCGCGAAGGGAAGGCAATGCTACGTCGTCTACCCGCTGGTGGAAGAGTCTGAAAAAATGGAGCTCCGGGACGCCGAATCGGGATACGCCGAGTTAAAGAAGATATTCGCCCCGCACAAGGTGGGACTGATTCACGGACGGATGTCCCGGGGCGAGAAAGAGGACACCATGACCCTGTTCCGCCGAAACGATTTCAAGGCGCTGGTGGCTACTACGGTGATAGAGGTGGGCGTGGACGTGCCGAACGCCACCATCATGATCGTCGAGCACGCCGAACGGTTCGGATTGAGCCAGCTGCACCAGTTGCGGGGGCGGGTCGGACGAGGCGGCGAGCAGAGTTACTGCATCCTGATGGCGGACTACAAGTGTACGCACGAAGCCCGCAAGCGCTTGCAGGTGATGGTGGACACGAACGACGGCTTCCGGATCAGCGAAGCCGACCTGAAAATTCGCGGGGCGGGCGACTTTTTCGGTACGCGGCAAAGCGGCCTGCCGGAGTTGAAAATGGCCGAACTGCCGGAAGACGTGGAACTCCTCTCGCAAGCCCGCGATCTCGCTTTCGAACTGGTGGCGCGCGATCCCGGCCTGGAGGAATCCGGACACGCAACATTTCGAGCACATCTCCATGCTGCGTACAGGGATCGGGGCCTGGGGCTTTCCCGCGTCGGGTAGCGAGGCGGGCGAACGCGACGCGCTGAACGAAGCGGTTTTGATCAGAGTATCCTTAAGGCCTGTTAACACTATGCAGCGCTGCTTTCCCGGCAGCGGGGCGCGATCCGGGCAGGCTGTTCGCTTCCCGCGGTTTGCGCCACAGCGGCACGGACGAACACGCCTCGCCGTACATCAACTTTGCGGCCACCTGCTGTAATTTGGTCGTGGCCAGCAGGTAGGCGGCGGGCGGTACGACGTCGCTGCCGCATCCCTTCACGATCACAGGCTTGCCTTCGTAGCGAGACCAGTCCATGGATTCGAGGGCGCGCGCGAAGTGGTCTCGAATCAGGTCTTCCCGCCGTCCAAGGGCTACGGAGCAAGCGACGGGTTCCAGTTTCGAGGCGACGAGCATCCATGCCCAGGTGGGAATGACGGCGTCCGCCGAACAAAAGACGGCCACATGGGAATCTGCGTACGGCGCCCAGTCATGCGCCTTCATGCTGGCCCGGAAGTCCTTTTCGCGCAGGACGATTTCCTGAAACAGGAACGGCGCCAGGTCGAATTCCGCGACGAGCCGACGGTCCCACAGGTCTTCGAGGTTGAACGTGACCAGGTCGCTTTGGGCTACGCGATTTACGATGTTTCCCGAAACAGATTCCATGCGGAACAGGAGCGCAGATGGATGTTGGCTGGCGAAAAAGATCAGGCGGAAGGCGCGGGCGCGCGTTTGGCGGCCCGGACGGCGGCTTCGATCTGGTCGGCGGCGCAGTCTACCTCTTCCTCGTCGGTGAATCGTCCAAGACTGAGACGCAGCGTGGACAGGGCTTGTTCTCCCGACAAACCCATGGCCCGGAGCACATGGCTCGGTTCGCCGCTCCCGCTGGAACAGGCGCTCCCGGCGGAAAAGGCCAGGTTGCGGCAGGCCGCCATGATATGCGCGCCCCCGACGCCTTCGAACCGGATGCTGGACGTTTGCGGCAGACGAGGAATCTGCGGCGGCGCATTCGTCTGCGCGCCGGGGAGCCGAAGCAAGCGATGCTCCAGGCGATTTCGCAGGCGCTCCAGGCGCTCCCGGAAATCCTCCATCTCCCGGCAAGCGATTTCAATGGCCTTGCCCATCCCTGCAATGCCCGGCACGTTCAGCGTACCCGAACGACGTCCGTTTTCGTGACCGCCGCCATCCAGCAGCGGCGTCAGGCGCACCAGGGGATCCCGCCGGCGGACATATAAAGCCCCTGCGCCCTTCGGGCCATAGAACTTGTGCGCCGAGCAAACAAGTAAATCCGCCAGCCCGGCGTCGACAGGGATTTTGCCTACGGCCTGGGTGGCGTCCGTCATGAAAAGCACGCCCCGGGCGCGGGTAATTTCCGAAATCCGCTCCACGGGCTGGATCGCCCCCGTCTCGTTGTTCGCCCACATCACGGAAACGAGGATCGTGTCGTCGCGCAGCGCGTCTTCGAGCGCGCGGGGATCGATTCGTCCGCCGCCGTCCACGGGCAGAAAAGTAACTTCGTATCCTTTTCGCTCCAGCGCGCGGTGTGCGTTGAGCACTGCCCGGTGTTCGGTCTGCGCCGTAACGAGGTGGCGTCCCCTGGACGCATACGTCTCCGCTGCGCCCTTGATGGCCGCATTGGCCCCTTCGGTGGCGCCGGAAGTGAACACGATCTCCCCCGGCTCCACATGCAGGGCGGCGGCCACTTGCTCCCGGGCCTGCTCGCACGCCTCCTCCGCCGCCCAGCCGAGGGGATGGCCCTTGCTGGAAGGATTCCCGTACTGCTCGCGAAACCAGGGCAGCATCGCCTGCAGCACCCGTTCGTCCACGGGCGTGGTCGCATTGTAATCAAGGTATGCGATTCCTTTCATGGCCATCCTGGGTCATTATTATCCTGGGCGGATCGCCGGGCCAGGCCGCAGCGTCGCCCGTGCGATTAAAGGATGGGGGACGAAGAGAATGATGTCCTGTAACGCATAGGACGGAATATGTGTCCCGCGCTGCGCCGGCGACGGAAACGAAGCGAAACCTGGGCCTGTAAACGTGATATTTCTTCTTATGGATACTCTGATTAAGTTCGCGTATCCCTTATACTGTAATGGTATCTGCAAGATCGCTGCGGGATGCGGCGAAATGAAACCAGCGCACAGGCCCTAAAACATGGATACGGTGAGAAACAGGCCCAAGCCGGGCGCCTTAAAAATTAAATCGCCGCATTTGTCCGCCTTAATTTTTAAGGATGGCGACGATTTGGTCGAGTGTTTCGCGCCTTCATAATATTTTCGCGGCGGCAAAAGAAACAATTGCAAGGAAGATGGTACACTAATGTATACTGAAGCCCCGGTTTTACCTTATTTTTTTAAGCAAACCCATGAATTCTCCTTATACCGATTCGGTGAGCGGCTCAATGGCCGTGTGCATCGCATACAAAGGCAGCAAGGAATGGCAAGCCGTGAAAGCCATTCGCACCCGCGTCTTTATCGAAGAGCAAAACTGTCCGTGCGAGCTGGAATGGGACAAGTACGAAGAAATCAGTCGTCATGTGCTGGGCTCCGTGGACGGCGTACCGATGGCGGCGGCGAGATGGCGCCTGATAGCCTACGAACAGCGTCCTGCCGCAAGGCTGGAGCGTTTTGCCGTGCTGAAAGAGTACCGGGGCAAGGGATACGGCAAGGCGCTGGTCTCCTGGGTTATCGAAGACGCCCGGCGGGCCGGCCTGGGGGAATACCTTCTCCATGCGCAGTTGCACCTGGAAAAGTATTACCGGTCCCTTGGCTTCGATACCATCGGCGATCCCTTTGAAGAAGTCGATATCCCGCACATCCTTATGCGGCGCCACGACAGCGACGCCCTGCGGTAAAGCCCGAATACGGGTTGGCCTTCCGCCGCAAGGCCACAAGGCGCGACATCAAGGGGTACTGCCTGCGCTGCGCTATTCTTCGGTTGCGTTCAAGTCAACGTCCGCTACGTCCGGATTAAGCCGTACGGTCGCGCGGGCGCGAAGCTGCTTTATCCCCTCTTCGACGGCGTCTCGCTGACGCTCCCGCAGGATCCGCTGACGGGCCGCGGACGAATCCATGGGGGCGGCGGCCCGCCGCCCGGTCAATTTGATGAGGTGGTACCCGAAACTGGTTTCGACGGGCGCTTTCGTTACGTCCCCGGAGTCGCTCAGGGCATAGGCGGCCTCTTCAAAAGGCGCCACCATATCTCCCCGGTTAAAAAAGCCCAGGTCGCCTCCGGCAGGCCCCGAAGGCCCTTGCGAATACAGGCGGGCCATTTCTGCGAAGTCGGCGCCGGCCCGAACGCTGTCGAGCGCCGCCTCGGCCTGTTTCAGGGTGGAATCTTTCTGCGCGTCGGTTGCGTCCGGCGGTGGAATGAACAGAATATGCGACGCCCGCACTTCCTCAGCCTGCTTCTCGCGAAGCGCCTCGATGTCTTCGGGATCCGGCTCTTCGGCGTTTTCCGCAAGATGCTCGATAAACTTGCGCTGCGTGATGTCGTCGGCGATCTGCCCGCGGAGCGTTTCTTCCGTCAGGTTATCCCGCGCCAGGGCTTCATGGAACGCCTCTTCTTCGGGAAATTGCGTCCTGATTTGCTGCATTTGCCGGTCCACATCCTCTGCCGTGGCCATAAGGTCGAGCCGGGACGCTTCGCCGAAAATCAAATGCCGCAACAGTACGAATTCTTCCACGACGCCGGTGCGAAGGCGGCGCATTTCTTCCGGATTGGCCATAATGCCGTATTGCATCGCCATGGACAGCGCTTGCTCCTCGAAGGCTTGCGTAAAGAGGGTGTCCGTTCCGAATTCGGAGCGCACGACGACCGCAATCGCGGGATTGGACAAGGGTTCGCCCATAACGTACGACCCATCCCCCGTTTGGGCGGATGTTTCTTCGCCGGATCCGCAGGCGGCGAACAAAAGCAGCGAGCCAAGGATGGCCCCAACGCGAACGGACGCGAAAAAAGAGCGGACGAAAGACAGGGCAGGAGCGTTCATGGTCGGTGCGATTAGTAAAGAAAGGATACGACAGGCGGGCGCAAGGCATTGCCTGTCGCTCTCTGAAACTCTTCAGGAGTATTTGCGTTGCAGATGTTCTGGCGACGGTCGTTACGGCGTTTCCGGCTATCGCCATCTGCCCGCCGCGTTCGTCTAGGGGTTCAGGACGCCAGCCTCTCACGCTGGTAACACGGGTTCGAATCCCGTACGCGGTACTATAAGGACACGCTGATCAGCGCTTATTTCTGCGCGTCGGCGTCCTTTGCCGCCTGCTGACGGTCCAGCACATTGTCCACGACGCCATAGTCTTTGGCTTCCGGGGCGCTGAGCCAGTAATCCCGGTCCGCGTCGCGTTCGATCTGGTCGACCGGCTTGTTCGTGTGCCGGGCAAGAATGTCGTACAATAACCGCTTCAGGCGAATAATCTCCTTGGCCTGGATTTCAATATCCGACGCCTGCCCCTGCGCACCGCCCAGCGGCTGGTGCATCATGATGCGGGAGTTGGGCAAGGCCCCCCGCTTGCCTGGAGCCCCGGCGGCCAGCAGGATCGCCCCCATCGACGCGGCGAGTCCCACGCAGGTCGTGGCGATCGGGGCGCTGACCCATTGCATGGTGTCGTATACGGCCAATCCGCTGTAGATAATGCCCCCCGGCGAATTGACGTACATGTTAATGTCCCGCTCGGAGTCCTCGCTCGTCAGGTACAGGAGCTGCGCAACCGCAAGGTTCGCAATCTGATCGTTCACCGGCGTTCCGACGATAACAATGCGTTCTTTCAGCAGTCGGCTGAAAATGTCGTAGGCGCGCTCGCCCCGGTTCGTTTGTTCGACGACCATCGGCACGAGGGTCCCGATGGATTCCTTGCGAAAGGGACCGCTGTAGATGCTGTCCGGAACCGAGAGGTCCTTCGAAAACTTGACGAAATCTTCTACCATGCAGGACGATGGGGGTTATGGGATGGCGCTCCAGGGCGACGATGCTACCGCATCCCCGAAAGGGAGTTCCGCCGCAGGCGTTTCCGATGATAAGAGATACTCTGCGATCAGAGATACGCTGATCAAGTCGGGACAAGTATCCTGGACCGGCTCGAAGAAGTCGGATCGAATGGCGACTCATTGAAGTCTTCCGGAGCTGTGTCTTCGATCTCGAACATTTCGGCGAGGCGGGCGAAAAGCTTCCGGGTCAGTATGTCCCCCCGGATTTCTTCCAGGCCGTCGATGCGTTCGTAGCGCCGTCGCAGCGTTTCGGCAGACACCTCCTCGTGGCCTTCGACCGCTTTGTCGAACCAGGCGTCCAGATCGTCCTCGGTCGCTTCCAGCTGCTCCTGCTTGACGTACGCAGCGCGGAGCAAACCCCACTTGGCGTGGCGGGCCGCCAGGCTGCGCTGCGATTCCCTGAAATCCTGCGCGTCGAAATGCTCCGGAAACTTGCCGTCGTTGTTTCTTTTCACGCTGTCCAGAAAATCTTCAAGGTGCAGTTCCACCGCCGATTCGGGGACAGGTATGTCGTGCAAGTCCAGTATGCGATCAACCATATGCTCGGCGAGCAATCTGTCCTTTCGTTCGTTCAGGGCTTCGGCGAGTTTCCGGCGCATGTCGCTTTTCCATTCGTCCACAGAGGATATGCGGTCGTTCGTAACCTCTTGCGCGAACGCATCGTCGAGATCGGGCAAGTCTCGCCGCAGCGTTTCCCGAATCGCGGCCTCGTACCGCCGGACAGGTCCCTCCGGGTCTTCTTCGGGGGGAAGTTCCACCACGCAGGTTTCCCCGGCCTGTTTGCCGAGGACGCCTTTCCGAATATTTTCGTGTAAACCTCTGGCGTCCACAAAAAAAACAACGCCCTCCCGCTTGTCTCCGACGACGGGCGCGCCGGTGGCGTCGTCCAGGCGCTGCATATCGAGGACAACCTGGAAATCGTCCGTGATCGCCTCCCCTTCGACCGGAACGAGCGTAGCGTAGGCCTTTCGGAGCCGCGCAATGTTTTCCGCCACCTCCTCGTCCGTAATCTCGTGTTTGAGGCGCTGGATTTTTTCGCTGGACAGATCCTTGAGCGCGATGTCGGGCCGGATTCCGAACCGGACCACGGCGCGCAGGTCGCCGTCCATTTCATGCTCCATCGACGTAAGCATGGGGCGGCCTATCACATCGTATTGTCTGTTTTCGACGATTTCCTTGTGAAATGTCTCCAGCACCTTGTTGTGGGCGATCAGCCCGGCGAGTTCTTCCCCATGGATTCTTTTTACGAGATTCAGGGGGACCTTGCCAGGGCGGAAACCTTTCATTTCCGTGCGGGCGCGCCGCCGGCGCAGGGCGGCGTCGAAGTCGGGCGCAAGTTCTTCCGCCGCGGCTTCTATCTCAAGGTCAAGGGTTACTTCGCTGATCGAATGGATATTCGTTTGCATGACGTCGTGTTTGTGCGCTTCGCGCGCAGGAGATAACGGCTTTCGTCCGGAAACCGCATGACGGGCCCGCCGGCGTTATATCGTCGCCAGCCTGGTTTGGGAAATCGGAATAAGGTAATGGTGTTCAAGGACGTCTTCGTGGACGCCGAATTCGCCGGTGCCGCGGAAATCCACCGCGACATACCGTCCCACGATTTGTTTGACTTCTCCGATCCCGTAATACGGCGGATGCGGGCCGTAGTACACCAGCTGGCCTTCCCGGAAGGCTTTTTTGCACCGGGCGCGGCGGTGAAACGAAGGAATCGCCGGGAGCAAGTCCAGTCGATATGGCAGGGATTTTTTCAAGAGCGCATTCACCGGAAATCTTTCCGAAAGGTAGGACATACGCAGAATCTCTGCCACCTATCTACAAAAGTTCACGACGCGGCATTATTAAGGAACCTCTGATTAATTCTGCAAAGTTCAGAGGCTGCGAGGGACGCTCTGGCAAGGAATGACGAAGCAGCGTGGCAGGCCCCACGTAATGAGGAATGACGCAGCCAGAGCGTTCCTCGCAGCCTCCCGAAGGGCGCTTCACGTCCGCCATGCCCTGAATCCAGAGCGTTTACCGCTGATTTCAACGACGCAGTCATAACGTCCTGTGCGCGTGAACGCGAAGCGCTGATCGAAGTAGAATTAATCAGAGGTTCTTTAAGTTTGGTTGTCGTTCCGGCATTCGTTATTATTGCGATTCCGAATTATCGCCATCCGGAAACATTGGTTCCCGGATGGCCTTGCACTTTCACGCGATGCGATTCCTGACAGCATGAGTTCCACCGAATTCGATACGAAAATGGTCGACCGCCAGGTTGGCCGCAATGCAGAGCTGTTCGCCCAGGCGCTCAACAAGCTGGACACCGCGGAGCAGCGATACCCTTATCTGCGCATTCTGGTCAGCATCGTGGAGCAGGCGCATCCCGAGTGGAACCAGGCGCCGCAAAAGGACCGTCAGATCGCTCGCCTCGTAATGGAGATGGGGACGCGCATAGAGGAAAGCGAAATCGTCGAGGTCGTTCGCGTCCGGGACGAGGAACGCGGCTATTTCCACGATGGAGGAGGCGCGGCGCCTACTCGATGACGATATGCGGATTCGCTCGCAGGAAACTTTTCCAGCTGGCGGCTCTTCGGGTTCCGCCCCCGGCGCGGCGGTGTATGTGGCATAGTCCGACGGCAAGCGCGTCGGAGGCGTCGGACCCCATGGTTTCCGCGCCGTTCTCGTCCTGAATCGACAGCAGGGCGCGCACCATATAGCGAACTTGTTCTTTCGAGGCGTTGCCTCGTCCGGTTACGGCTTTCTTGACCTGCTTCGGGGTATATTCGGCCACCGGAACCTCCCGGTTCAGCAGGGCGATCATGGCGGCGGACTGGGCGCGCCCAAGCTTCAGCATGGACTGCGGGTTGCTGCCGTATACGGGCATCTCTATGGCGCATTCGTCCGGGCGGTAGCGTTCTGCGATCGCTGCAATTCCGTCATGGATTTTTTTGAGGCGAAGCGCATGTTCCTCGTACTGGTCCAGGCGCAACACGCCGTAGTCCAGCATGCGCTCGCCGGGGCCTTCGCAGGCGATCACGCCATAGCCTGTGCATTGCGATCCGGGGTCTACGCCAAGTACGATCATTGCTGGATCCTCTGATTAAGTCCGCGAAGATCAGAGGCTGCGAGGGGCGCTTCACGTCCGCGACGCCCCGAATCCGCAGTGTTCAACGATGGAATCATGATGTCTTTATATGCACGAAAGTGAAGTGCTGAGCGAAGTGATTTTGATCAGAGTATCCAAATTATGCCCCCTGAGGGGTTTGTCAGAAGGACAGGGCGCCGAGGATTTCCTCGTTCATGTCCAGCGTAGTGAAAACCGCCTGCACGTCCGGATGGTCGTCGATGCGTTCGATCAATCGCAATACCTTCCTGGCGTCGGCGGCGGCGAGCGCCACGGTGGCGGAGGGCTCCCGAATCAACTGCGCCGCGGCAATCTCGACGCCCGCTTTTTCGAGCGCCGCGCGCACCGCTTCGAGCAAGTCGGGCGGGGTCGCGATTACATAAGCGTCGCCTTCCTGTTGCATATCCTCGGCGCCTGCCTCCGCCACAATGTCGAACAACGTCAGTTCGTCGCGCGGCTGCCCGAAAGAGGCAATCTCTATCATGCCCTTGCGTTCGAACAGATAACCCACCGAACCGGACTTGCCGAGGCTGCCGCCCCCCTTGCCGAAAAGATGGCGCAGGTCCGCCACCGTCCGGTTTCGGTTGTCCGTCAGCGTTTCCACGAAAACCGCCACGCCATGCGGGCCATACCCCTCGTAGGTCGCCTCTTCGTAATCTTCTCCCTGAATTTCCCCGGTCCCCCGCTTGATGGCGCGCGCGATATTTTCCTTGGGCATGTTTTCGGCCTTGGCCTTTTCGACCGCAAGCGCCAGGGCGGCGTTCATGGCGGGATCGCCCCCGCCTTCCCGGGCGGCTATCGTAACGTCACGGGAAATCCGCGCCCATACTTTCGACTTGCGCTGATCGGTTTTGGCTTTCTGCCGCTTGATTTTGGACCATTTATTGTGACCGGCCATGGGAAACGCTGGTCGAAGCAGGTTTAATCAGAGTATCCTTTTACTTGCTACCGCGCCAAAGGCGGTATGTTCTGGCGACTTCTTCGCATCGTTACAAATGAGGATGCGGACAGAACCGAACAAATGGACCGCGCAATGGCTATCTTAAGAAAGGATACTCTTCGGTTTCCTTGCGGCGGACGCTGCCGACGGCCCCGGACGTCCGCATCCCGCCGCCAGACGCGAAAAATACTCCGAAGCGGGCAAAACAGCCTGTTCGGCCATGCCTGAAAAGAACTCCCAGACAATCCCTTCGGAATCCGCCGAGCAGGACAAGCAATGCGTGGCCCGCGCGCTTGCAGGCGACCAGAGGGCGTACGCCGAGCTGCTCGAAAAGTACCGCAACGCGATCCGCCGCCACGTCCGGAAAATCATTCGGGACCGCATGGTCGTGGACGATCTGGTCCAGGAGGTTTTCGCGAAGGCCTTCGCAGCGCTGGCGTCGTATTCTTCCACGTACGCCTTTTCCACCTGGTTGTACAAGATCGCCCAGAACCATGCGATCGACTATAACCGGAAGAAAAAACTCCCTACGCTGTCCATCGACCAGCCCATCGAGACGCGCGATGGAGAAATGAAGATCGAATTGCCGGATACGACGTACCGCCCGGACCGGCACATCGTGCAAGACGAACGCAAAACGCTGATTCAGGAAGCCATCGACGCCCTTCCGCCTAAATACAACCGCGTCATCGTGTTGCGCCATCAGGACGAAAAAAGTTATGAAGAAATCGCGGAGGAGCTCGATTTGCCGCTGGGCACGGTAAAAGCGCACCTTTTTCGGGCGCGCCAATCGCTCAACAAATATCTGCGCGATCGCCGTACCCTGCATTGATACCCGCATTCGCCGTTCTCGGCCCGAACCATGATACCTCGATACGCCCGCCCCGAAATGAGCGCGCTGTGGAGCGAAGAAAGCCGCTTCCAGTCCTGGCTCGACGTCGAGCTGGCCGCATGCGACGCCTGGTCGAAACTGGATGTGGTTCCCCGGGAAGACATGGACTTGCTGTACGCGAAGGCCTCGTTCGACGTGGATCGCATTCATGAAATCGAGCAAACGACGCGGCACGACGTGGTGGCTTTTACGCGCGCAGTAAGCGAATCGCTGGGGCCCGAAAAGAAGTGGGTGCACTACGGCCTTACTTCTTCCGACGTGGTCGATACGGCGCTGATGGTTCAGGTCAAAAAAGCAAACGATCTTTTGCTGGCCGCCATCGACCGGATGCTGGACGTACTGGCGGACAAGGCCCGCAAGCACCGGCGTACGCTTATGATGGGTCGCACGCACGGCGTCCACGCCGAGCCCACGACATGGGGCCTGAAAATGGCGTTGCACCATACGGAGATGGCCCGCAACCGGCGGCGGTTCGCAGCGGCGGCCGAGGAGATGGCCGTGGGCAAATTGTCGGGCGCCGTGGGCACCTTTGCGCACATCCCGCCCGAGATCGAGCAGTCGGTGTGCGAAAAACTGGGCTTGCGCCCTGCGCCGGTCTCGACGCAAATCCTCCAGCGAGATCGGCATGCGCATTATCTGTCCGTGCTTGCGCTCATCGGCGCGTCGCTTGAAAAAATGGCGGTAGAGGTGCGGGGATTGCAAAAAAACGAGGTGCGCGAAGTCGAGGAGGCTTTCGGAAAAGGACAAAAAGGCTCTTCCGCCATGCCGCACAAACGCAATCCGGTGGGATCGGAGAACATCACGGGGTGCGCCCGCCTGCTGCGCGGCTATATGATCTCGGCCTTTGAAAATGTGGCGCTCTGGCACGAGCGCGACATTTCTCATTCGTCCGTGGAGCGGGTCGTTATTCCCGACGCTACGACGATCTTGCATTATGCGCTCCACCGGTTTGCAGACATTATGGATACGCTGGTCGTATACCCCGAAACGATGCGCGCAAACATGGAGCGGACGCACGGGCTGTACAACAGTCAGCGGCTCATGCTCATGCTGATCGACAAGGGGTTGTCCCGCGAGGCGGCGTACGATCTGGTGCAGCCGGCAGCGATGCGGGCGTGGGAGGCAGGGCGCCCGTTCAGGGAGACAGTCGCCGAAGATTCTGCCCTCATGGAGCATTTTTCACCGGAAGAAGTGGAACTTGCTTTCGATGCGTCGTACCACATGCAACGAATCGATTTTATTTTCCAGCGGGCCGGCCTCGGCCATTGACGTCCCGTCGCATGACCACACAATCCTGTCGCCATGAACGCCATGTTACGCCCTGCGCCTGTATTGCTGCTCTCCTGTTTCCTCGCCTTCGCCGCAAGCGCCCCCCGATCAGCGCAGGCGCAAGCCGCCGCATCGATCCGCGGCGTCGTTACGGATGCGTCGTCGGCGTCTCCCCTGCAAGACGCCAACGTGGCGTTGTTGCTGGACGGCGTCGTGATTGCAGGCGCGGCCTCGGAAGCGGACGGATCGTATGAAATCGCCGGGGTTCCTCCGGGAGATTACGTGCTTTCGACGCGTTTCGTGGGGTACGAAGAGGCGCAAGACCCGGTATCCTTGCAGGCCGGAGAATCGCTTACGGCAGACGTGGCCTTGCATCCGACGGGTTTCAACCTCAACGCCGTGATCGTGAGCGCTTCGCGCGGGTCCGAAAAAGTCCTGGACGCTCCGGCCTCTATTTCCGTGTTGACTGCACAGGATATCGAGATCGACGCCTTGCCGGACCCGGTCATGTTGCTGCGCAACGTAACGGGGGTGGATATGGCGCAAACGGGCGTCAGCCGGCACGAGGTGGTGCTGCGCGGGTTCAATAACGCCTTCAGCGGAGCAACTCATGTCATGATAGATTACCGGCAGGCGGCCGTAGCGTCGCTTGGCGTGAACGATTACAGCATGATGCCGCTCACGCAGATCGACATGGAGCGCGTCGAAGTGGTGAGAGGTCCGGGGTCGGCGCTTTTCGGAGCCGGGGTCGACGCCGGGGTAATCCATTTCATCAGCAAGGATCCGTTTGCGTATCCGGGTACGACCGTGCAGGTGGGAGGCGGGCTGCGCAACGCCCTGAAGACCTCTTTCCGGCACGCCGGCGTGGCGGGCGGCAAGTTGGGATACAAGATCGTCGCCGATTTCACGCGGGCCGACGACTTCGCCTTTGACCCGAACGACCCCGCGGACGCCGTGCAACTGTCCACGTTCCGGAAAGAGGCGCTGCCCGTTGATTACGACAACCGCAACTATACGATGTCGGGCCTTCTGTCCTGGCGGCTTCGCCCGAACGCCGCCCTGACGGCCAACGCAGGGCATTCGGCTTCCAAAACGATCGGGCTTTCGGGAATCGGCACGGTGCAGGGAGAAGGATTCGGATATACGTACGGGCAGATTCGCCTGAACGCCGGCGGATTTTTCGCTCAGGCCTATGCGAATTTCAACGATGCGGGGGACTCCTTCGTCTATCGCGCCGGATCGGTGGAAAATGTGGTGGACCACTCCAGCGTGATAAACGTGCAAGGGCAGTACGACTTCAATATGCTGGAAGAACGCCTCCGCCTTATTCTCGGCGCGGAATACGAGCGCACCAATCCGGTTACGAAGCGCACCGTTTTTGGCCGAAACGAGGATAACGACCAGTTTGGCGAAACGGGCGCGTACCTCCAGAGCGTCGTGCAGCTGGCGCCATCGTTGAGCGCAACGCTCGCCGTGCGGGGAGACAAGCACGGGCTGTTCGACAAAGTACAGTTTTCGCCCCGCGCCGCGCTGGTTTTCAAACCGGACCCCGCGCACAGCCTCCGCGCTACGTTCAACCGGGCGTTTGCTTCGCCCAGCACGAACAACCTTTTTCTGGACATCAACGCGGGAGCGGCCGGGCCGCTTACGCTCCAGGCCCGAGGGGCCCTGGACGGATTCCATTTTCAGCGCGACGCGCAAGGCAACCTGATCGCCTCCAGCCTGATTCCGGATATTTTCGGGGCGCCTGTTCCCGCAGGCGTTCCGCTTGACTTGCTGTATGCGCAGGTTTACGCAGGGCTTGCGAGTACGCCAACGTCCGAGCTGCAAAGCATCCTCGCCATGCAGGGGCTGAATATCCCGGAGGTTATCATCGCGCGATTCATCGATTTGCTCGGTCCGGAGGGCGGCACGGTCGTGACGGGCCTGACGCCTTCCGCCCTTGGCTATCTGGATACGAATACGGGCCTCGTAAACCCGAAAAGCATAACCCGAAACGTGGTGGACGTGCCTCCGCTCGAACACACCGTCAGCGAAACATACGAATTGGGATACAAGGGGTTGATCGGAGAGCGCCTGCTGTTCGCCGTGGACGGATACTACGCCCGGAAGCGCAATTTCGTGAGTCCGTTGCGCGTGGAAACGCCGTTCGTGCTGACGCCGAACCACGATTTGTTGTTCGGCGACCTCGCCAGGGCGCTCGCCGACGCCGTGCGAGGCAACGACGCCTTGAGCGCAGCTTTGCCGGTCACAGGATTGTCGCCGGAAGACGTGGCGGGACTCATCGTGGACTTGTCGAAACCGAGCCTGGCGGCGCTTCTGCCGGCGAATTCGCCGATCGGGATCGTGCAGCCCGCAGAAAACACGACGCCAGGTCAACTGCTGCTGGCGTACCGCAGCATGGGCGAGATCGAGTACTTTGGCCTGGATGCGTCCGCGGAACTTCTGCTTGCAGAAAGGCTGCGCGTTTTCGGAAACATGTCCTGGCTCAGCGACAACTTCTTCGACGCCGACGAACTGGGCGAAGAAGAAGAAACGCTGGAACTGTCCATGAATGCCCCCGCCATAAAACTCAAGGGCGGATTTTCCTACGAATCGTCAGGAAACTGGCGCGTTCACGCCTCCGTGCGGCATACCGGGGGATTCAAAGTTCGCTCCGGTTTGTACGTGGGAGCCGTAAAAGATCATACGCTGCTGGACATAGGCGGCGGATACGACCTCGGCGACTATGTGTCCGGATTGCGCCTGAATCTGTCCATGTTCAATGTCCTGGATCAGCAACACCGCGAATTCGTTGGCGCGCCGAAAATAGGTCGCACGGGGATTCTGCAATTGACCCTCGATATTTAAGGACACTCTAATTAAATCTACTTCGATCAGCGCTTCACGTTCGTGCGTACAGGACATTGTGCCGGCATCGTTGAAATCAGCGGTAAAAGCTTCGGATTCGGGGCTTGGCGAACGTGAAGCGCCCTTCGGGAGGCTTGCGAGAGGTCGCTGGCTGTGTCATTCCTCATTATGTGGGGCCTGCCACATTGCTTCGTCATTCCTTGCCAGCGACCCCTTGCAAGCCTCTGAACTTTGCACATTTAATCAGAGTATCCTTAAGGACACTCTGATTAAGCCCCTTGACGGGATATTCACGGGCGTTTCGCGTTGATTGCCCTGCCTGCGTGGGGTATTTTCACGACGCAGCGCGTTTATGTCGCGTTTGCCGGGACTTTCCGGCGCGCGGACGTACGCGGGCTTCCCTGCGCGGGCGCCGCGAAGCCTGCCTTGTTTCCTGACCGCGTTCAGCACATCGTCGTCGCATTCTCATTCCCTGCACGAACCATGCCTGCGGATTTTATTCCCCTGCTGATCATGATGGCCCTTGCGTCGGGGATGGCGTTGACGCTTCTGAAGGGTGCGGACTGGCTCGGTCCGCGCCGCCGCAATCTGATCAAGCAGAGCAGTTACGAGAGCGGAATGGACCCGGTCGGCACGGCGCGCGAACGCTACTCGGTGAAATTTTACCTGGTGGCGATGATTTTCATCGTGTTCGACGTAGAGGTCGTCTTCCTGTATCCCTGGGCCGCAAGTTTCCGCGAATTCATGGATGCGGGCGCGGCCGCTGGAGCGCTTGCGGTAGTTTGCCTGTTTATCCTTATTCTTGGCGTGGGTCTTCTGTACGATATCAAAAAGGGCGGACTGGAGTTCGATTGACCCTGAGACGCCCCGATAAAAACCGCCTCGCTCAACGCGTTTCGTTTTCCAAACGACAAATAACTGCATAGCATGGTTTCTCCAGACGCTCGGAACGAAGGGTTTCTTACCACCAGGGTGGACGCTGTCCTGAATTGGGCCCGCTCCAATTCGCTGATGCCCATGCCCATGGGGCTGGCCTGCTGCGCAATCGAGATGATGGCGTTTGCAGGTCCCAAATACGACGCCGCCCGTTTTGGCAGCGAAGCCATGCGTTTTTCGCCGCGGCAGGCCGACCTGATGATTGTGGCGGGCTGGGTGTCGTACAAGATGGCGCACGCCATTCGCCGGGTATGGGACCAGATGGCCGACCCTAAATGGTGTATTTCCATGGGGGCTTGCGCTTCGACGGGCGGGATGCACCGTTGCTACGGCGTGGTGCAGGGATGCGATAATTTTCTGCCGGTAGACGTGTATATCCCCGGCTGCCCGCCTCGCCCGGAGGCGCTGCTGCACGCCTTGATGGATATTCAGGAGAAGATTCGCAACGAATATTCCGTGACGCAGGATTATGCGCAGGGGCCCGTGCTTGCTCAAGAGCAAATTGGCGAAAGGATACCCTGATCAATATGCCCGCAGACGTCGAACATACCTCGCCGCCGCAAGAAGACGCGCCGTTTCACAGAACGCTCGATTTCTTTTTTACGGCGGCGGACGCAGCGCCTCCCGGCGAGCGGAATCCGCTTGCCCAGCCCACGACGCATCTCCCGGAAATTATCCGGGCGTTGGCCGACCGGTTCGGCGAAGCCATTCTCGGCGCGGAGGAATACGCCGGCGAACAAACGATTCTGGTCGAAACGCAGCGCATAGCGGAGGTGTGTCGCTTCCTGAAGGACGAACAGGGTTTCCTGTACCTGGCGGACGCAGGCGGCGCGGATCGGTTCGTGGACGAGGAGCGATTCGAAGTATTCTATAATCTTGTGTCCTTCGAAAAGAAAAAACGCATTCGGCTGAAGATTCGCGTGGACGAGGCTGTCCTGACGGCGCCCACGGTAACGGGCGTGTATCGCGCCGCCAACTGGAACGAGCGCGAAATATACGACATGCTGGGCATTCGTTTCGAGGGGCATCCGGATATGCGGCGGATGTTCATGCCAGAAGATTTCGAATACTATCCGCAACGGAAGGAATTCCCGCAGCTGGGCATTCCCGGTTCGTTGCCGTTGCCTCCCCGGACGCCCGAAGGCCCGCTTCAGCACGACCCGTTCCCGACGGCCCGCGAAGGCCCGACGCCGAAGAGTTACGAGGAACCTCCTTCACAAATCGTCAGGGAAGCATGAGCGCCGCATCGGGTTTTCGGACAGCGGAAGCAGATTCGGTTTTCCGTTTTTGGCCCCGCCATAACAAGGCGATCTACGAACGCCTCGAAAGCAAGCACGTATGGCTGGAACAGGCGCGCCGCGGCGCAGCGAACGAAGCGGATCCGCTCGAGCACGAGATGATCCTGAATATCGGGCCGCAGCATCCGGCCACCCATGGCGTACTCCGGTGCGTGGTCAAAATGGACGGCGAAACGATTGATAAATCGGTGCTGGATATCGGGTATTTGCACCGGGGCATCGAGAAACTCGCCGAACACAAGACCTATCAGGAATTCATGCCCTATACGGACCGCATGGATTACCTGTCGCCGTATTCCAACAATGTGGCGTGGTGCCTGGCCGTGGAGAAACTGGCGGGCGTCGAGACGCCCGCGCGAGCGCAATGGCTTCGCATGATCCTGTGCGAACTGGCCCGTATTTCGTCGCATTTGCTTTGGCTGGGCGTCGGTTTGATGGACGCCGGCGCGGTTTCCGTTTTTCTGTGGACGTTCAAGGGACGCGAGGATCTGTATCGTATTTTCGACGAAGTGGCGGGCGCCCGCTTCACGGTGTCGCATAGCCGTATCGGCGGTTTGGCTGCCGACCTGACCCCGGAGGCCTTCCGCCTGATCCGCCAGTTCACAGACGAATTCGGCGAAGAAATAGCAGGCTGGGAAGCCTTGCTCAACCGGAATCGCATATGGATCGACCGGAACCGGAATGTGGGTACGCTTACCCGCGAGGAAGCCGTGGAAATCGGACTGACCGGGCCGAACCTGCGCGCAAGCGGCGAACCATACGATATTCGGCGATTCGAACCCTATTTGTTTTATGGAGACGTGGATTTCGACGTCCCGACCCGCGAAGAGGGGGATTCCCTCGCCCGGTATTTCGTGCGGCTTGAAGAAATGAAAGAAAGCCTTCGGATTATCCGGCAGTGCCTGGAGCGTTTGCCGGATGGCCCCATTCGCGCAGACGACGCCAAGCGGGCCTATCCCTCGAAAGACGAAGTGTATTACTCCATGGAGGGCATGATCCACGATTTTCTGTACACCGACACGGGCGTTGCGCCGCCGAAGGGCGCCGCCTGTTATCAGGCCATCGAATCGCCGAAGGGCGAACTGGGCTGGTACCTTCAGTCCGACGGTACGGGCAACCCCTGGCGGGCCAAGGTCAATGCGCCTTCTTTCACGAATTTGCAAGGTCTCGAACACATGATGGAAGGATCGCTGGTCGCCGATGCAGTCATTCTCATCGGTTCCATCGACCCGGTCATGGGCGAAGCCGACAAATAATCCGATCGTGAGCGATTTTATCAAACATCCCGTGGTTTCCTTGCCGGACCGTTCTCCGGAACCCGTTTTTTCCGAAGAAGAACTGGTCTTCACAGGGGCGGAAAAGGAACAGATCAAGGCCTTTCGGGCGCAATATCCCACGCCTGAAAGCGCGGTCATGAAAACGCTTTGGCTCGCCCAGGAAAAATTCGGGTTTTTGCCTCCGGAAGTGATTCGCCTCTCTGCCGATACGCTTGGCATTCCGTTTTCGCTCGCCTACGGCGTAGCGACTTTTTATACGCAGTATTACAAGGCGAAGAAAGGAACGTACGCGCTCGACGTATGCACATGCTTCAGTTGCCAGTTGTGCGGCGGCTACGACATGCTCCGCTACCTTGAAGAAAAGCTGGATATTCGGGAGGGAGAAACCACCGAAGACGGGTTGTTCACGATTCAGGGAGTGGAATGCCTCGGAGCGTGCGGCACGGCGCCGATGCTTCAGGTGACCAACGGACCGTACGTGCATAATCTTTCCCGGGAAAAACTGGATGCGCTGATCGATGCGCTCAAGGCGGGGGAAAAGCCGCCGTTCGTATCCGTTACCTTGCCGCAGGACGAAGACGACCTGGGCGGAAACCGGCGGTCGGATGCAGAAGCGACCGAGGTGGGCCAAACCCCGCCGACCGCCGAGACCCTCGAGTAACTATTCAGGGACCTGCGCCGCGCCCTATGAAAATGCCTTCACCCAGCAGAAACGGATCTGTGAAAGCCGACGACTGGCGTAGCTACGAGCGCGTGCTTCTGCCGTCGATACGCGATTTGCATCGGTTCGACGCGTATGTGCAGCATGGCGGCTACGAGGCGTTGCGCGCTGTGCTGACCCGCGAGGAATGGGCGCCGGGCAATGTGATCGAGGCGGTCAAGGCGAGCGGCTTGCGCGGGCGAGGCGGAGCGGGATTCCCCACCGGGCTGAAATGGAGTTTCATGCCCCCCGCCGAGCCCGGGAAGCCCCGTTACATTGCCTGCAACGGCGACGAAAGCGAGCCGGGGACGTTCAAGGACCGGCAGCTCATGGAATACAACCCGCACCTCATTTTCGAGGGCATCCTGATTGCAGCCTGGGCCATGCAGATCGACGCCACGTACCTGTACGTACGCGGGGAATACGCCGACTGGATTCGTCATATGGAAAGCGAACTGGCCACGCTGTACGCAAAGGGCTATGCGGGCAAGCGTATCCTCGGAACGGATTTTTCCAGCGACATCGTTATTCACAAGGGCGCAGGCGCATACATCTGCGGCGAGGAAACCAGTTTGCTCGAATCCGTCGAAGGGAAGCGAGCCTATCCGCGCGTCAAGCCTCCGTTCCCCGCGCAAAAAGGACTCTGGGGTTGCCCCACCACGGTCAATAACGTGGAGACCCTGGCCTGCGCGCCGCTGGTTATTAACCGGGGCGCCGAATGGTTTGCGGGCGTCGGCGCAGAAAAACATCCGGGGCCGGTGCTCTACGGCATATCCGGGCATGTCGAGCGACCCGGCGTGTACGAATACCCGACCGGCATGCTGATCGCCGATTTGATCGAAAAGGTAGCCGGCGGCATGCGGGGCGGCAAGAAACTCAAGGCGATCGTGCCGGGCGGCGCGTCGGTGCCTGTTTTGCGCGCAGATATGATAGCGGGCGTAACCATGGACGCCGAATCGTTGCGCGAGGCGGGTTCCATGATGGGAACGGCGGGGATGCTGGTGATGGACGAGGATACGGACATGGTCAAGTTTCTTCGCCGGGTCACCCGATTCTATCATCATGAGAGCTGCGGACAATGCACGCCGTGCCGCGAAGGAACCGGATGGATCGAAAACCTTGTTACCCGCATCGACGAGGGGCAAGGAACCTTGCGCGACCTGGATATCCTGCTGGAACTGTGCGATCAGATGGAAGGCCGAACGGTGTGCGCGCTGGCCGATGCGGCGGCCTGGCCCGTTCGCAACACGATCCAGCGTTTCCGGGAAGAATTTGAAGCCAAATGCAGGCAAAGCATATACGCGATGGCGTAGCAAGCGCCGCGCCGCGCGTTTCAACCATGCCGAAAATTACGATAGACAACAAGGAATACGCCTTCGAAGGACAGCCGAAGCTGCTCCAGTTTTGCCTGGATCACGGGGTGGAACTGCCGCATTTCTGCTATCACCCGGCGCTTTCCGTACCGGCCAACTGCCGACAGTGCCTTGTGGAAGTGGGCATGCCGGTTCGGGACAGGGAAACCGGCGAGATCGCGCTGAACGACGACGGGGAGCCCATCGTCCGGTGGGGACCGAAGATGACCACGAGTTGCTCCGTGGATATGGCGGACGGCATGGCGGTCCGGACGCATCGGACCAGCGAGCAGGTGGAGCGGGCCCAGAAAGACAATCTGGAGTTTCTGCTCATCAATCATCCTCTTGATTGTCCCATTTGCGATCAGGCGGGCCACTGTCCGTTGCAAAACCAGACGTACAAGTATGGTCCCGAAGGGTCCCGTTTCGAATTTCGAAAGGTTCAGAAACCCAAGAAGGTTGTGCTTGGCCCGCGGGTGATGCTGGACGGCGAGCGGTGCATCAACTGTACGCGGTGTACGCGCTTTACGGACGAGGTATCGAAGAGCCATCAGTTGACCATCATCGAACGCGGCGTAAAAAATTATCCCATGACGCCGCCGGGCGAGGTATTCGACGACCCGTATTCGATGAACGTCATCGACATCTGTCCGGTGGGCGCGCTCACGTCCATCGACTTCCGGTTTCGCGCCCGGATATGGGAAATGAGTTCTGCGCCGTCTATCACGGTAACCAATGCAAAGGGGGCCAATTGTTCATACTGGGTGCGCGACAATCTGGTGCTGCGCATCACGCCCCGGGCAAACCCGCATATCAACGACTATTGGCTGCCCGACGAGGATCGCGCAACGTATCCGCGGTTCAACGAACAACGTCCCGAAGGCCCCCGGGTCCGCACCAGCGAAGGACTGCAACGCGCGGACTGGGAGGGCGCCTATGTCCGCGTATCCGAACTGCTCGGTTCGGTGGATGGATCAGGCATCCTCTTTCTCGGATCGCCGCACGCCACAGTGGAGGACAACTATCTCCTCTGCAAGTTGGCGACGGCGCTGGGGGCTTCCGCGCCCGCATACATCCCCCATGTCGAACCAGGAGCCGGGGACGGATGGCTGATTACGGACGACAAGACGCCGAACGCCGAGGGATGCCGACGGCTGGGCGTCCGCCCCGTCGATCCGACGCTCGTCCGCGCCAGACTGGAGGCGGGAGAGATTGCCGCCATATACGTTCTTGAGGACGATCCGGTGGCCAGCGGACTGTTCCGGGCAGAAGACGTACGGGACATTCCGGTCGTCCTGCATGCGTACCATACGACCAACGAAACGCTGGCCGCCGCTGACGTGGCGTTGCCTGCCGCGATGATCGTGGAAACGGTGGGGACCTATGTGAGCGAGGACGGACATGCGCAACGCGTGTGGCCCGCCAAGGCGATCCGGGGCGTCAACCGAACGCTCCGCATGGAAATGGGGGTCAGCCGGCTGGATTCGCACGGTACGCCCTTCGACCGCTGGCATAATGCGGAGAATCAGGTAAATTGCAAGCCGGGCTGGGAAATGTTGCCGGTCATTGCGCGCAGCCTGGGCCTGGAGTGGGCCGACGCTTCCCCGAAAGCAATTATGCAGGAAATCGCGCAGGAAATCGACGCCTTCGAGGGAGCTACCTACGAAAACATGGGGTCGCGCGGGGTTCGCCTGACAGAGATCGGCGCCCTTGCATAGCCGCGCCCGCTCTGGAAATCATTGTAGAAACCACGCATGGATATACCGCTTTACTGGACGGCTATCGTGGCGTTCGTCATACTGAACCTGATGATGCTTTCGGCGTCCGTGCTTGTGTACGCCGAGCGCAAGGTATCGGGGTACATCCAGCTCCGACCCGGCCCCGACCGCGTTGGACCGCTCGGCTTTTTGCAGCCGTTCGCCGATGTACTCAAACTGCTTTTCAAGGAAGATATACGGCCCTTTTCAGCGAATCCGTTTATCCATTCGCTGGCTCCAGTGCTCATGGTGGTGGTGGCGATGTCCGTGCCCGCCGTGATTCCCTTTGCCCGCGGAGTGGTTATCGCCGACATCGGACCGGGCGTCCTGGTCATTCTTGCGCTTACGTCCATCAGCGTGTACGGCATTACCCTTGCAGGCTGGAGTTCGAACAGCAAATATTCCCTGCTGGGCGGACTGCGTTCGGCGGCGCAGATGATTTCGTACGAATTGACGATGGGACTGGCTGTCGTGTCCGTGATTTTGCTTGCGGGGACGCTCAACGTCACGGGCATCGTGGAGGATCAGGCGGGCGGCTGGGCAATTCTGGGGTGGAACGTATTTCGCAATCCGATAGGGGCTATTCTTTTCGTGGTTACGGCGTTCGCCGAAACGAACCGCGCTCCATTCGATTTGCCGGAGGCGGAACAGGAACTGGTCGGCGGGTATCACACAGAATACAGCGGAATGAAGTTCGGCATGTTTTTTCTTGCCGAATACGTCAACTGGTGGGTGGCGTCCTTTGTCATCGTAACCCTCTTTTTCGGGGGATATCTGGTGCCGTTCGAACCCTTGCTGTTGCAGGCGTTTCCTGAACTTGCCGGGAGTATCCTCCTCGGGGCGCTCCAGGTATTGTCGTTGCTTGTCAAGGTGGCGTTTTTCGCCTTCCTGTTCATCTGGGTGCGGTGGACGCTGCCCCGGTTCAAATACAATCAGCTCATGCAGTTGGGCTGGAAGGTTTTGCTCCCGATCAGCCTGGTCAATGTCGTGCTCGTATCGCTCGGCATGATCGTTTTTCGCATGTTTTCTTGATTCTGTCCGCCTCCATTATCGCCTCGGACGCCGCCCGCCTTGGAGCGCAGGCGCGGGAAGCGCTGGACGCCGGCGCCGACTGGCTCCATATCGATGTAATGGACGGGCGTTTCGCGCCGAACATTACCGTGGGACCTTTTGTGGTCGAAGCGCTGCGTCCGCTGGCGGACGAAACCGGGGCCAAGCTGGACGTGCACCTGATGATCGAGGGGCCTCGCCGGTACGTAGACGATTTCATTACGGCGGGCGCCGACCTGATTACGGTGCATGTGGAAACCTGTACGCACCTGCATCGCGTCCTGTCGCATATTCGGTCGCGCGACGTCCTCGCGGGCGTCACCCTGAATCCCGGAACGCCGCTCGCCGCAATCACGGAAGCGCTCTCCAGCGTGGATATGGCGCTGGTCATGTCGGTCGATCCCGGATTCAGCGGTCAGAAATATATCCCCGAATCGACGGACAAGATTCGCCGACTCAGAGACATGCTCGATCAGATGGACTCCCGCGCCTGGTTGCAGGTGGACGGCGGGGTTTACGCAGGCAATGTCCGCGAAGTGGTCCAGGCCGGGGCCACGGTCGTGGTCGCGGGCAATGCCGTGTTCGGCGGCGCTTCCATAGCCGACAATGTGCAGGCGCTTCGGAAGGCGGCTGCTCCTGAAGCCTGATCGCATGTTCGCCGAGGTGGCATTTCCCCTTCCGCTGCCCCAGCCCTTCGCATACCGCGTTCCGGCAGAGATGTCCGGCGTGGCCGTCGGTTGCCGGGTGCTTGCGCCGTTGGGTTCGCGCCGCATGATCGGCGTCGTAACCGCCCTGCGCCGGGAAGCGCCCGCCCTCGAACGCACCAAAGATTTGCTTGAGGCGCTGGACGCTTCGCCGTCGGTTTCCGACGAGTTGTTCGATCTGGCCCGATGGATGGCGGACTACTACGTGTGTTCCTGGGGAGAGGTGTTTCGCGTCATGATGCCGGCAGGGATGCTTTCGGGCAATCCGACCCGCGTACGGATGGAGCGGCGCGTCCGATTCGCTCCTGCGTGGCGGCGCGCCGAAGCAGTAGAAACGTTACGCGGCGAATTGCGCGGCCCCAGGCAAATAGCGGTCGTCGAAGCCCTCGCCGACTACCGGGCCGAGGGCTTCCCGGAACCCCGCCAGGCCGATTTGCTGGCCCGCGCAGGCGCCGCTTCCCCAACGCTCCGAAGCCTTGTGCAGCGCGGCGTACTTGAAATTACGGAGGCGGAAGCGATTCGCGCCGGGATCATCGATGCGGGCAAGGCCGAGGCGCTCCCGGAGCGTACGTTGCATCCTGCGCAGGCCGAAGCGCTGCGGGCTGTCTCGGAATGTATAGAGGCCCGCCGCTTTCGCGCGTTTCTTCTGCACGGCGTAACGGGCAGCGGGAAAACGGAAGTGTACATCGCAGCCCTGAAACAAACGATTCGCCAGGGGCGCACAGGCGTCGTGCTCGTTCCCGAGATTGCGCTCACGCCCCAGATCGCGCAACGTTTTCGGGCGCATTTCGGCAACCGCATTGCGGTGTTGCATTCCGGTATGAACGCCGGCGAACGGTTCGATACGTGGCGGCTCTTGCGGGCGGGCCGCTTCGACGCTGTCGTCGGGCCGCGATCCGCCGTGCTGGCGCCCTTGCCGAACCTCGGATTGCTGGTGGTGGACGAAGAGCATGGACAATCCTACAAGCAGCAAGACCCGGCGCCCCGCTACCATGCCCGCGACGTAGCCGTCATGCGGGCCCGCATGAACGACGCCGCGTGCATTCTCGGATCGGCGACGCCCAGCATGGAAAGTCATTACAATGCGCAACGCGGAAAATACACCTTGCTGTCGTTGCCCGAACGGGCGCATCGCGAAGCAGGCCAGGCGGTTGCCTTGCCGAAGGTGCGCATTATAGACCTGCGCGGCGCGCCCTCGGCCACCTCCCTGTCGCCCCGCCTTGAAGCCGCGATAGAAGAGCGGCTTGCCCGTTCCGAACAAGTCATCCTGCTGCAAAATCGGCGAGGCTACGCCCCCATACCCGAATGCATGTGTTGCGGCTGGTCCCCGGAATGCGCGAATTGCTCGATCACGATGGTTTTTCACAAGAGCGACAATCGTTTGCGGTGCCATTACTGCGGGCGGTCGGAGCCGTTTCGCACCCGCTGCGGACAGTGCGGGGAAACGGCAATGGAGGCGTTTGGCGCCGGTACGCAGCGGGTAGAAGAGGAGCTGGAAGCGCGTTTTCCGGAAGCGCGCATCGTACGCATGGACCTCGATACCACCTCCGCGAAAGACGCGCACGAATTGTTGCTCCGGCGCTTCGAGGAAGGCCAGGCGGATATTCTGGTGGGAACGCAGATGGTTGCGAAAGGCTTCGATTTCGAGCGCGTTACGCTGGTCGGGGTGATCAATGCGGATATCGGCTTGCTGTTGCCCGATTTTCGCGCCGAAGAACGCGCCTACCAGTTGCTTTCGCAGGTAGCCGGACGCGCCGGACGCGCCTCCCTCCCGGGCGAAGTGATTATTCAGACGCGGAATCCCGATCGCTCCGTGCTGCGCTATGCGCGAGACCACGACTACGCAACGTTTGCCGCGCAGCAGCTGTCGGAGCGGCGCGCGCTTGGCTACCCGCCGTTCGGGCGGATGGCGGGCATAGCGTTCCGGGGCCCCCGCGCCGGGGACGTCGCCGCGCTGGCCCGCCGATGGACGGAATCCCTCCGGAAAGCCATGCCCTCCGCCCGAATCATGGGGCCGGAAGAAGCCTTCGTAAGCCGGATAAAAAAGCAGTACCGGTATCACTCCATTGCGAAGTGCGACCGCGGAGGCCGCATGTCCCTGCAAAAGGCCTTGCGGGCGGTGGAGAACGACATGCGTTCGCTTCCGGCCGGCTGCCGCGTGAACATCGACATAGACCCTGTCGGCTTTTTTTGACGGCGGCTTTTTCGGACGTCTTTCCTTTCGTCGGAACCCAGCCGATTCGTACGGGTATCTTCGCCAGGGCAAGTTCCGCACGGTCTGCTCCCTGTGAATTCTGTCAGGGCCGGAAGGCAGCAGCAGTAAGCAGGTCGAAGCGACGCGATGCGGGGAGCTTGCCCCTCTTTTTTCACCCCGCCGCATACACAACTTCACCTATGCCGCTATACGAAACGTTGTTGCCGCTGGCGCAGACCAACGGCGGTCAGAACCCGCTGGGCATGTTGCTCCCGCTGATTCTGATTTTTATCGTTTTCTACTTTTTCATTATCCGGCCGCAGCGCAAAAAGGACGCAGAGCGCAAGCAGATGATCGCCGCCGTCCGCAAGGGGGACAAGATTATAACGGTAGGCGGCGTACACGCCTCGGTGACGCAAGTAGACGACGCGAGCGTACTCGTTCAAGCGGACGCAAACGTCAAGTTGCGCATCGAAAAAACCGCGATCGCAAGCGTGGATGCGAAGGGGTAATACGTGCTGCGCGGAAGCGGGGCATTTTCCGTTTCCGCCCGTTTGTTTCGTCGGAATATCCATCCATTCGGCATACATGACATGGGGTTAAACGTCATGGGAAAGACACCGGACACGAACTGGATGAAGCGCTCTTTCGACACGGTCGAAGACGCTGTTCGGGATTTGGCGGCGGGACGACTCGTTATCGTGGTGGACGACGAGGATCGCGAAAACGAGGGGGATTTCATAGGCGCCGCGGACAAGATTACCCCGGAAACCGTCAACTTCATGGCGCGGCGCGGGCGGGGACTCATTTGCGCGGCGCTTACCCGGGAGCGGACGGCGGACCTCGACCTGGACATGATGGTCGATAGCAACACTTCGCTCTACAACACCCCCTTTACGGTCTCTGTCGATTACAAAACAGGCGTCACGACAGGTATTTCGGCGCCGGATCGCGCCCGGACCTTGCGCGCGCTCGCCGACCCGAAAAGCGCGCCCTCGGATTTTGCGCGTCCGGGCCACGTGTTTCCGCTTCGCTCCCAGGACGGCGGCGTGTTGCGGCGGACCGGACATACCGAGGCCGCTGTGGACCTGGCCCGCCTGGCCGGATGCGCGCCGGTCGGAGCGCTGGTGGAAATCATGACCGAAGACGGCATGATGGCGCGTACGCCAGACCTGATGGAAATGGCAGACCGGTTCGACCTCCGCATTATTACGATCAAGGACCTGATTGCCCACCGGATGACGACGGAATGTCTCGTACGGCGGGCGGTGGAAATAGATTTACCCACCCTGTACGGGGAGTTCAGGCTGATTGCGTACCAGGATACGATCAGCGAGGAAATCCATCTGGCCCTGGTGAAGGGAACCTGGTCGGAAAACGAACCCGTGCTCGCGCGCATCCATTCCCAGTGCGTAACAGGAGATATTTTCGGTTCGATGCGGTGCGATTGCGGGGAGCAACTGGCCATGGCGATGCAACAGGTGGAAGCCGAAGGGCGCGGCGTGGTGTTGTATATGAAACAGGAAGGGCGAGGAATCGGCCTGCTGAACAAACTGCGCGCCTACAAACTGCAACAGGAGGAGGGACTGGATACGGTCGACGCCAACGAGGCGCTTGGTTTCCGAATGGATCATCGCGATTACGGCATCGGGTGCCAGATTTTACGCGACCTGGGGATTCGCAAACTTCGGCTCCTGACGAATAATCCGACCAAGCGGGTAGGACTCGCCGGCTACGGACTGGAAATCGTGGAGCGCTGTCCCATAGAGGCCTGTCCGAATACGATGAATCATCATTATCTCAAAACCAAGCGGGATCGCATGGGGCACCTGATTCTGGGCGCATCGGACGAGCACGACGCCGCCATGCTCCGAAAAGTGCTGTAGCGCATATCTCCATCAGGCGGGATGACGGGAAAGTCGCTGCCTGAATTGCTTTGTATTCCTCCAGCGCCGCCTCGCAAGCCTCCGGGATTTGCAGACCTTGTCAGCGTATCCTGAAAGGAATCAGGGGGACGTCATATCCCGGTACAACTGCTCGACCTTGCGGCGCAGTTGCTCCATATCGCCGTCGTTTTCGAGCACGACATCGGCGCGTCGCCGCAGCGCGGACGGATCGGCCTGATGCGTCATGCGGGCGATTACGTCCTCGCGCGGAACGCCGTCTCGCTTGCACGCCCGCTCAATGCGCGCCGGCGCCGGCGCATCCACCACGACCACCGCGTCCAGCTGCCGATCCGCACCCGCTTCGAAAATCAGGGCGGCCTCCTTTACCATGAGTGATACGTCCTCGCGCGCCGCTTGTTGCGCCGCCTCCTCGAACCGGCTCAGCACCCGGGGATGGATCAGGGCACTCATCTGATTGAGCAGAGCCTGGTCGGCAAACGCCAGGCGGGCCAGAAAACGCCTGTTCGGGGAGCCGTCGGGCAAGTAACTTTCCGGGCCGAACAAGCCGATGACGCCCTCGCGCACCGAGGCGTCTTCCGCGAGCAGGCGTTTCGCTTCGTCGTCTGCGTAGAACACCTGCGCGCCGAGTTCCCCGAGGATGCGGCATACCGTCGTTTTGCCGCTCCCGATACCGCCCGTTACGCCAAGTCGTTTCATGGGATAGTTACAAGCGCCAGGAAGCTGCCATGGAAATATTCGGAATGATTTTCCGGTCCCCGGACCATGCAGCTTGCCGTATATGATCGGCGCGCGCTTCCGGGAGCGCCCCGTAGAGGCGTCGCCGGATGTTTTGCACATTGAGCCAGCCGTTCAGCCGGAGCACGGATCGGTTCGGCATGGGCCAGGAGATCGAACAAACAGGACCCGCTTGCTCGATTATGGTTCGTCCCGGGCGCACGATGCTTGCCGTGACCGGTTTTCCGGCAGCGTCCAGTTGGCGCGTTCCGTCTTCGTTGCGGATATCGTACCGTACGGTCGCCGCCCGATCGAAGTCGCTCCGAATGAAGAGGCGGGCGCCAATGGAGGCCGTGACGCCTTTGCGCGTACGCACTTGCAAGCGCAGGCGCGCACTCCAGGTGCGCAACGTATCGAATGGAATTTCCGCAAAACGATCCCACAGCAGGCTCCCCAGGCGCAAATCGCTGAAACTGCCGTCCGCATACAGCGCAGGTCCGCTCCGAAAACGATGTTCTCCATCCAGCTCGTACCGTAATTCTCTCGCAGACTGGTCGATGGCTCTGCGGTCAGGCAGCGTAAAATCATGCACGGTATAGGTGGCCCGGATTTCCGTTCCCATGCGCAGCCGCGTACGATCCCCGGGCGTCCAGGTAAAGGCGGGCCGCAAACGCAGGGAACGGCGGATATTGTTTTCCGCAGAGCGGGCGGCGCTCAGATAAACGGTGTGATACCAGGCGCCCAGCAAACGCATCTCGGCGCTTGCTCTGCGGTTCATCGCTACGCGCATGCCCATTTCGCCTGCGTGGTGCACCTCGTCGCGGTCGTCCAGGTTCGCTTCGGGGGTGTCGTGTCGAAGAATGCTGCTGCTGCCGTCGAAGGTAACGGTAAATCGTCCGAGTCCGGCCCGCCCGCGGGCGTGCAGGGCGAACAATCCCTGGTCGTAGTCCGCCTGCTGGAGCAGATTGGCTTTTTGCGCCACTTGCGCCTGGGGCAGGTCCTCCCGGTTGGTCAGGCGGCGTCGTTCTGTTTCGGCGCCGGTTCGGACCGAAAGGTTCGCCATGAAACGGCCCGCGTTCTGTACGCCGTATGCAACGCCTATTTGCCCGTCCACCTGGCGTCGGTTGAACGCCGTATCGAAGAAAATAGCGTTTTCCGGCGCGCCCAGCGTACGGATCCGCCGCTGGTTCGTCCCGGCGTCCAGACTTCCCGTGAGCCGTATGGATCGGTAAACGGGAGCCTCGATATTCATGCTTGCCTGCAACGTATCGCCAGCGGTGGCTTCCACGGTTTCCGAAACGCGATTTTCCGCGGCTCTGTTCAGGAACGAGGCGGCCTGATAGGCGTCGCGGCGATAATTGCTGTACCAGACATTCGTTGCGATGCGCAGGCGGTCGAGCGTACGGATCGCCTCGCCTTGCATATGCAGGGCCCGCCCCCGGCGCGGATCAATGAACTGGTACGCCGCATCGCCCGCCACCCGGATGCGGTATGCGGCGGCGGACGCAGGGGACCATGTTACGCCAAGGGCGTACGCCGGGCCGATATCCATGCGCAGCGGGGATTCGGCGACGCCGTCCCCGATTCCGGGCCGCCGATCCCACGCAAGACCGGCCGCCGGTTCGATGCGAAGACTTCGCTGCGGCTGAAAAAGCACCCCGGAGTACACTTCCTGCGAAAATACGCGACTTTGCGTGTACCAGTGGGAGCGCCCTCGCGCCTGCGCCGCCCAGCGCGTTCCCAAAGGGCGGTCGATACGCCAGCGGAGGATATTTTCGTCCCGAAAACTGAGCTGGTCTCCAAAAAGCGCGAACGCATCCGACTGAAACCGGTTATCAAGCGTGGCGCGCCATTTCCCGATTTCCTCGGAAAGCAGGGTTCTCGCGGTCCAGCGATACCGGTTGATGTCCCGCTCGAAGCCCGTTTCGATTCGCGGGCCTTCGCGAAGCGCCTGCAATCCGGCTTGTTCCGGGATCTGCGCCCGAACCGGCGATGCGACGAGCAGGACCGACAAACCCGCAAGCACGACTCGCCCGGGGCCTGCGCAAAAAGCGCTTCGAATGAATCCGCGCATGGCGAGGCCTGTGAAAACGGCGGTGCGGGACAAGCGAGGCCGAGACATGCGCTTGCGCGGCCCCGGAAAAGGCGCAGGGACGGCGAGATCAGCCCGGCGGCCAGCCCAGAGATCGTCCGCCGAGAAGGTGCAGGTGAATATGGTCCACCGTTTGTCCGGCCGCCGGTCCGCAATTGAAAACCGTTCGGTACCCTTCCGCCAGTTCTTCCCTGACGGCCAGTTCCCGCGCCACGGTAAAAAGGTGTCCAACCAGATTTTCATCCGCTTTGGTGAGGTCGTTCAACGATGGAACGGGTTTCCGCGGAACAATCAGGATATGTACGGGCGCCTGCGGAGCGATGTCCCGGAATGCGAAACATTGTTCGTCTTCATACACCATATCGGACGGAATGTCTCCATCCGCAATTTTCTGAAAAAGCGTTCTGGTATCGGTCATGTCGCCTGAAAACGTCGGGTCGCCGGGAGTATAGCGGCGCTGCGGGTTGATTGGACTGTGTTTTTGGAATTTATGGCCGTCTCTCTGGAAACGCAAGGCGGAACCACAGACCCTCCGCAATCGCCTTGCCTTAATTATTTAATCTCGAAATTTTCGCGCCTTATTATTTTAACCGCCACCCCCCTGGAGACGCTCCCGCCTCTGGATTCAGGGCATGCCGCCGCCATCAGATTGCCTGCGGATGAACAACGCAGCTCCTCCCAATCCGGGGGCGGGCGCCCTCCTTCCCGGAGGGCGTTGGCGCCCGCGCCCGTGCTGCTTCGTCATTCCTTGCCAGCGCACCCCTCGCAGCCTCTGAACTTTGTGGACTTAATCAGAGTATCCTTTTCTCCATGAGGCCCTGTTTCCCCGTCCTGTTTATCTTATGGCGCGCGTTTACGTAACCCGCACCGTGCATTTTAACGCGGCGCACCGGCTGCACAATCCCGCAAAGTCCGACGCCTGGAATCGCCGCATGTACGGTCGGTGCAATAATCCGAACGGGCATGGGCACAATTACGCGCTGGAAGTGACTGTGGCCGGCGAACCCGACCAGGATACGGGATACGTTATCGACTTGTCCGATCTGAAGCGCATCGTTCAGGAAAAAATCGTAGACAAGTGCGACCATGCCCACCTGAATATGGACGTGGATTTCATGCAAGGCATTTTGCCGTCCACCGAGCAATTCGCCATAGCGATCTGGCGCGAACTGGAAGACGCCCTTCCGACAGGCGCATTGCATAAAGTCCGGCTCGCAGAAACAAACAACAACGCGGTGGAATATTTCGGCGAGTAACCCGCATTGTTTCAAGGATACTCTGATTAAATGTGCAAAGTTCAGAGGCTGCGAGGGGTGCGCTGACAAGGAATGACGAAGCAGCGTGGCAGGTCCCATGTAATGAGGAATGACACAGCCAGCGCGCTCCTCGCAGCCTCCCGAAGGGCGCTTCATATCCGCCATGGCCCGAATCCGCAATGTTTACCGCTGATTTCAACGACGCCAGCACAATGTCCTGTACGCGTGAACATGAAGCGCTGATCGAAGTAGATTTAATCAGAGGTTCCTTAATCAGAGTATCCTCAACTACGTCATTAAGAGAATGCCCGCACAGCCTTCGAACAACCAGAAAACCACGCAGACGGCCGCCCGCGCCCTTTCGCAACCGGTTTCTGTCCGCTACCGGCGACAGGATATCTACGACGAGGCCACGACGGAAATCCTGTCCCGGCACGTAGCCGAAATGCTTCCCTTGCTGAACGAAGACCCTTCCCGCGAGGGATTGGTCAAAACGCCTGAGCGCATGGCCCGGGCGCTCCAGTTTCTTACGAAAGGGTACGGGATGGACCCGGAAGCCATCCTGAATTCCGCGCTGTTCGAAGAGGATTACAGCGAAATGATTCTGGTGAAGGATATTGAGCTGTTTTCCTTGTGCGAACACCATATCCTTCCCTTCCACGGGCGGGCGCACGTGGCCTACATTCCGAACGGAAAGATTGTGGGGCTGAGCAAGATTCCGCGCGTGGTGGAAGTATTCGCGCGTCGTCTTCAAGTGCAGGAGCGGCTTACCTTGCAGATACGGGACGTGCTGTCCGACGTGCTGAAACCGCTGGGCGTCGCTGTCGTGATCGAGGCGATTCATTTGTGCATGATGATGCGCGGCGCAGAGAAACAAAATGCAGTAACGACGACCAGCGCCATGAACGGCGAGTTCATGAACGCGCCGACGCGGGCCGAATTCATGCGGTTGATCAACAAATCCTGAAGGCGCGCCGCCGGCTCCCTCAAAACGCTACTTTCCTGTTCCATGCCCATCATATTGATAACCGGAGCAAGCCAGGGCATTGGCCGCGCCGTCGCCCAGACGTTCGCCGCCTTGCCCGACGCCCGCCTCGCCCTGACGGCGCGGAGCGAAGAAGGCTTGCGCGAGACCTGCGATTTGTCTCGCGCGCATGGCGCGGAAGCCCAGGCGTTTCCGTGCGACGTATCGGACGAAGCCGCGGTGGAAGCGATGGCGCAGTCCGTACGCGCCTCGCTGGGTACGCCGGACGTGATCGTGAACAATGCGGGGCTTTTCGAAACGGGTCCCGTGGTCGATACGACGGTCGAGGCCTTTAATCGCCAGGTCGCGGTGAACCTGACCAGCGCCTTTATGGTTACCCGGGACTTTCTTCGGGAAATGCTGGAGCGGGGCAGCGGACATATTTTCTACATGGCGTCCGTGGCCTCGTTGCGCGCGTATCCCGGCGCGGCGGCCTATTGCGCCGCCAAACACGGGGTGCTTGGCCTGGCTCGCGCCATGCGGGAAGAAACGCGGGCGCGCGGGCTGCGCGTTACGGCGGTATTGCCGGGCGCCACCTGGACGCCCAGCTGGTACGGAAGCGACATGCCCCCGGAACGGCTCATGCCCCCCGAAGACATTGCGCAGGCGATGCTTGATGCGTGGCGTCTGAGCAACCGCACCGTAGTGGAAGAACTGCTGCTCCGTCCCCGGGAGGGGGACGTATAAACGCATGGACCCGATTGCTTTCCTCATGCGCCGCAAGCGCCTCATTGCGCAGATCGTTCTTGTTCTGACTGCCGCGAGCATGGCGCTTCTCGGGACGGCCGCATGGATTGCATTCAGGCCCAACACTCCCGATTTCGAAGGGCGGCGCACGGCGCGCATTCCGCCCGGCTCCGAATTCGAAGCGGTCGTCGATTCGCTGCATGCGAACGGCATTCTCCGGCGGACCGGCGCGTTTCGCTTCATGGCGCGCGCTACGGGGTGGGGCGATCAGATCAAGGCGGGGCATTACGCCTTCGTCGCAGGCGCATCGAACCACGACATGCTGAGCGCGTTGCGGCGCGGATTGCAAGAACCGGTGCGCCTGACGATACCCCCCGGCGTACGTCCCGAGGCAGCGGCCTCGGCAGCCGCACGAAACATGTTCTTTTCCCCCGAAGATTTCGCCGCCGCGCTGGCCGATACGCAACTCGCCGACGCGCTGGGCGGCGACAGCGCCGACCTCTTCGGCTACATACTGCCGGAAACATACCATTTCTACTGGCTTACCGGCGCGGAACATGCTGTGCGCGCCATCGCCGAAACCTTCGACGCGTTCTTCGAGCGCGAACTGCGGGCCGGAGCGGACAGCCTGGGCATGTCGAAACGGGATGTGGCGACCCTCGCCAGCATTATCGAGTGGGAAGCCCTGCGCAACGAGGAAAAACCCATAATATCGGGCGTGTATCACAACCGGTTGCGCATTGGCATGAAGCTGGACGCCGATCCCACCATACAGTACATCGTGCTGCAACGGGAAGGAAACAAACGCCGCCTGCTCTACAGCGATTACCGCATTCCGCACCCTTTCAACACATACCTGCGCGCGGGATTGCCGCCGGGACCGCTGAACAACCCGTCGCCTTCGTCGCTGCGCGCCGCGGTGCGCCCGGCCCGCCACGACTTTTTATACTTCGTAGCGACGGGCGACGGTACGCACCATTTCAGCAAAACGCTTTCGGAACACATGCGAGCCGCGCAGCGCTACCATGCACTGATGCGGCAGCGGCGCGCCGCCCGGGAAGAAAACGGATAGCGTACGCCCGCAAAGACAACATGCGTTACGGCCCCAGGCGCTCCACCCGCCATGCGCCCGCCTCGTCAAGGCGGTACGTCAAACGATCATGCAGGCGATTCGGGCGGCCTTGCCAGAACTCCAGTGCATGGGGCCGCAAAAGGTATCCGCCCCAATGTTCGGGACAAGGCACGTCGCGCCCTTCGTATTTCTTCCGCGCCGCCTCCATCGCAGCGAGCAGCGCCGTGCGATCCGCAAGCGGACGACTTTGCGCAGAAGCTACCGCCGCCAGTTGGCTCTCCCGCGGCCTGGACGCAAAATACGCCGCCGAAACAGCCCGACCCGTCCGCGCTGCCCGCCCCTCGACGCGCACCTGCCGATCCAGTTCGTTCCACCAGAACGTCAACGACGCCCACGGATTGGCCTCCAGTTCGCTCGCCTTGCGGCTGCCGTAATTCGTGTAGAAAACGAAGCCCCGCCGGTCGAACCCTTTCAACAGAACAATCCGGCTGGAAGGGCGGCCCCGGGCGTCGGCCGTGCCAAGCGCCATCGCATTCGGATCGCGGCCCTTGTCTTGCATGGCCCGCACCGCTTCCTCGAACCATACCCCGAACAACGCCATCGGATCGCCGCCGACCGCATCGAAGGCGCTCCCCTCGTAGTCTCGCCTCAGCTTGCTTGCATCCATTGTATTATTCCCGGGAAATTGGACGGTCAAAGCCGGATCCCTGCCCGGCCCGAACGTTTAAGGAAAGATACCGTATTGAACGACCGGTTGGACAATAGGAGCCCGCAACGCTTGCGCTTGCAAAACGCACCCGTCGCCCTCCGGCAACGCCGTACGCCGTATCCGCCGCGCATAAGACAGAGGAGCGCTCCGCCCGATGCGTTTTCCGTATTTTCTGGCCCGTCGCTTCGTTGCGGGAGAGTCCTTCGAGGAAGCGCTTCCCGCAATTCGGACCCTGAACGAAAAGGGGATGCGCGTCACCCTCGACCTGCTGGGCGAACGCGTCACCCGGCGCAAGGTCGCCGAAAAAAGCCGGGACGCCTACATACGCCTGGTCCGGATCATCGCCAAAGAACGGGAGCGCCGCGCCATGCAGGCCGGCATATCCATCAAACTCTCGATGATCGGGCAAAAAATCGACGAAGAATATTGCCTGAAAAACCTGCGCATGCTGCTTGAAGCGGCCAAGTCATGCAACGTATTCGTCCGACTGGACATGGAAGGCAGCGACGCGACCGCGTCCACGCTATCCCTCTTCGAGGAAACATTTCCCCAATACCCGGACCATGCAGGAATCGTGCTGCAAGCATACCTGAAGCGCACGGAACGCGACGTGGAGCGCATGTGCGCGCTGAAGGCCCCGGTCCGGCTGTGCAAGGGCGCCTACAAGGAACCCCCGGAGATCGCCTGGCGGGATATGCCTGTCATCCGCGAGCGTTTCATGGCCTGCGCGCAAGAACTCATGGCGCACGGACGGCGTCCAGGCATCGCCACGCACGACGACCAGCTGATTTCCGCCACGAAAATCTTTGCGGCGAACAAGGGAATAGACCGGGATCGGTTCGAATTTCAGATGCTCTACGGCATACGCCCGCAGACCCGGCAACAGATCGTCCGCGAAGGATACGGGATGCGGGTGTACGTGCCCTTCGGAACGCAATGGGCGCCTTATTTCGCACGGCGGCTGCGCGAACGGAAAGAAAATGTGTGGTTCGCGCTTCGAAATCTCGTACGGGCGTAGTCAGGGAGACGCTGATTAGGGCCTGTTAAGGAACCTCTGATTAATTCTACTTCGATCAGCGCTTCGCGTTCACGCGTAGAGGATATTGCGCTGACGTCGTTGAAATCATCGGTAAACATTGCGGATTCGAGGCATGGCGGACATGAAGCGCCCTTCGGGAGGCTGCGAGGAACGCTCTGGCTGCGTCATTCCTCATTACGTGGGGCCTGCCACGCTGCTTCGTCATTCCTTGCCAGAGCGTCTCTCGCAGCCTCTGAACTTTGCAGAATTAATCAGAGGTTCCTTAACGCTATGCAGCGGCCATTCCGGGAAGGCGGCCCGCTTCCGCGCAGCCATCCCGATCAGCGAACCCGCAGCTGTTGCCCCGCGCTGATCGCATCGGACGTCAACCCGTTCAGGGCCTTGATCCGGTCCACGCGCACATCGTACCTCCGGGAAATGGTCCAAAGGCTTTCGCCGCGCGCAACAGTGTGATACGCGGGACCCTCGGCGCCGCCTCCAGGCAAGGCTTCCTGTTCGGGCAATGCGCTTCCTGCGCCGTCCGGCGACGCATCCGAAGCGTTCCCGGAACGTCCGGAGGCTTCCGCAAGCGCCGCTGGCCTTTGCTCCGTCGAAGTGAGTTCGTTCGCAACGGACGCCACGCCCGATACGCCCGCCGCCACGACGGTCGCCTGCTCGCGTTGCGCCCAGGTCTCTACATGTCCGCGAAGAATCACATGTCCGCCCGCCGCCTCCGGATCGAACTCGTGCGCCCGCAAGCCGCGCGTACCCGCCAGCGCCAGCTGCACCCTCGCGGCCAGCGAGGCGTCGCGGATTCTCCGGGCGACCGCCCCTTCCGCAACGCTGTCCGAAGCAAATAATGATTCTGTCGGCGTTTCGGTCGGCTCCTCCGCGGAAACAGCCTCTTCAACGCCCGCAGGCGGCGATGCATCTTCTTCGGACGGCGTCCCGCCCGCGCAGCCGGACAATACCGACAAGAACCACGCGCCGCCGCACAGCACAGCCGGGACGCACCCTCCCGACGCTATCGAATGCGCTCGTATCCAGGACGTCGTACGCATGGCGCTTACCCGCTCCCGGCGACCTCGGCATGTTCCGCAAGCCAGCGTTCCGCATCGATGGCCGCCATACACCCCGTGCCGGCAGCCGTGACCGCTTGCCGGTATACATGATCCTGCGCATCGCCGCAGGCGAACACGCCGGAAATATTGGTGCGCGTGGATTTGCCCTCCGTCAAAATATACCCCTGCGAATCCATATCGAGCCAGCCTTTGAACACCTGCGTGTTGGGCGTATGCCCGATGGCCACGAAAAATCCGCCCGCCTCCAGTTCGGATGCGACGTCCGTTTCCCGGTTGCGCAAGACAAGGCCCGTCACCTCGTCGTCGCCCAGCACGTCCTCCACCACGGTGTTCCAGATAAACTCGATCTTTTCGTTTGCGAACGCCCGGTCCTGCATGATCTTCGAGGCGCGCAACCGGTCCCGGCGATGAATGACGTACACCCTCGACGCAAAACGGGTCAAAAACATCGCCTCCTCCATGGCGGAATCGCCCCCGCCCGCAACCGCCACCGGCGCGTCCCGAAAAAACGCGCCGTCGCAGGTCGCGCAGGACGACACGCCGCGCCCCAGCAGGCGCTTCTCGTTTTCGAGGCCCAGATACCGCGCAGAAGCCCCCGTGGATATGATAACCGTTTCCGCCAGCACAGGCGTTTCGCCATCCACAAGCAACCGAAACGGACGCTGCGAAAAGTCTACCGCATTCACCGTGCCGTATCGAAGATCGGCGCCGAATCGGGCAGCCTGCCCGTCGAACAGACCCATCATGTCCGGTCCCAGTACGCCTTCGGGAAATCCCGGATAATTTTCCACGTCCGTCGTGGTCATCAACTGCCCGCCAGGCTCAGGTCCCCGAAACACCACCGGCTCCAGATTCGCGCGCGCCGCGTACAGCGCCGCCGTCAATCCGGCGGGTCCGGTCCCGATAATCACAACGTTCCGTCGTTCCGCAGCGGAAAAATCAATCCCGTCGAAAGCGGACATATCCCGGACGGCGCGCTCAGCCATGGGAAAAAGCGATCAGAGTATCCTGAAAACAATCGAAAAAGGCGAAAAAACGTCAGACCGCTTGCGCAACCAGAACGTCAAGCCGATCCGCCAGGTCCTTCTTCGACGCAACTCCCACCAACTGATCTGCAACTTGTCCATCCTTGAAAAACAGCAAGGTTGGAATCGACCGGACGCCGTACTGCATGGGCGTTTCCGGATTATGGTCCACATCCATCTTGACTACTTTGGCGCGCCCGGCGAATTCTCCGGCCAGTTCCTCGACCGTCGGCGCAACCATGCGGCACGGCCCGCACCAGGCGGCCCAGAAATCCACCAGGACCGGTACGTCCGCGGCGAGCACCTCTTCTTTGAAATTGCTGTCCGTAACCGCCAGCGCGTTATGCGTATTCATGTTTTTCTCCGGAAAATGAAGCGACTTCAGAATGCGTTCGTGGACGCAATGCCGAAACGCATTGCAGAACATACAACAAAAAAAGACCGGTCCGGTTTCCTGCGCGCGACGTTTTACCTATCGGTCCATATAGTCGGGGATGGCGGATTCGTACGGACGGCGAAGGGCGTCTGCGGACAGGTCGATGACCGGTTCGCCTTGCAGAAGAATCGTCAGGTTGCCGGGGCGGACCGCGCCCAGCCGCGTCAGGCGCACCGGCCTGCCTTTCAGGGCGCGTTCGACCTCGCCGCCGCGCTCCGCCGACGCGCTGAATACAATGCGGGATTGCGCCTCGCCGAACAGGATCGCATCCCGCCTCATGCCCGGCCCCGCCAGATCGATCTCCGCGCCGAGCGCTTCCGCATGAAGTACGCATTCGGCCAGCGCCACGGCCAGCCCGCCGTCCGAAACGTCGTGCGCGCTACGCGCCAGGCCTGCCTTTACAAGATGGAGCATTGCTTCCTGCACCGCCGCTTCCTCCTCAAGCAACATATACGGGGCGCCGCCGCGCGCCAGTCCGCGCAGCCCGGCCAGATACTCGGAACCGCACAGGTCCTCCCGGTGCGCCCAGGCCGCCGGACTCAACAAATAGACCGCATCGCCCGCCTCCTGGAACGGCGCCGCCGTTATATCCGTCTCGATATTTTCCACGACGCCCAGCATGCCAATCACCGGGGTAGGAAAAACAGCCCCGTCCGGATTTTCGTTGTAGAAGGAGACATTGCCGCCGGTAACGGGCGTGTCAAAAGCCCGGCAGGCGTCGCCCATGCCCCCGACCGCCTCCGTAAAGGTCCAGTAGACTTCCGGCTTGTACGGATTCCCGAAATTAAGACAGTTTGTGACCGCCGTCGGCTTGCCTCCGGCGCACACTACGTTGCGGGCCGCCTCCGCCACAGCGATCCGGCCGCCTTGCCGCGGGTCCAGATATACGTACCGACCATTGCAATCCGTCTTGACGGCCAGCCCCTTGTTCGTCCCCTTGATGCGGACCACGGCGGCGTCGCCCGGGCCCGGGCCCGCCAGCGTATTCGTCCGCACCATCGTATCGTATTGCTCGAACACCCAGCGTTTCGAAGCGATGTTCGGAGAACCCAGCAAATCGAGCAAGACCGCAGCGGCGTCCGCCGCCGACACATCCGGCACGGCGGCAAGGTCCAGTTCCTGATCGTCAAGGCGGGCCGGGCGGCGCGTTTCCCGACGATACACAGGCGCTCCGCCTCCCAGCACAAGATGGTCGGCTTCCACGTCCGCAACCAGCGCGCCGCGCCAGAAAATCTTTACGCGGGGTTCGTCGATAACCTCCCCTATGCATTCCGCATGCAGGTCCCATTTTCGGAAAATAGCCTCGATTTCCTCCTCCCGGCCTTGCTTGCATACAAGCAGCATCCGCTCCTGACTTTCCGAAAGCATGATTTCGTAGGGCGTCATGCCTGTCTCGCGTTGCGGCACCTTGTCCACATGCAAAACCATGCCGCAATCGCCCTTTGCGCTCATTTCGCAGGAGGAACAGGTAAGCCCGGCGGCGCCCATGTCCTGAATGCCCACCAGCGCGCCGCTCCCGATAGCCTCCAGCGTGGCCTCCAGCAAGAGTTTTTCGGTGAACGGATCGCCCACCTGCACGCTGGGCCGCTTCGCCTCGCTTCCTTCCGCAATCTCCTCGGAGGCGAAAGTAGCGCCATGGATGCCGTCCCGCCCCGTCGAGGACCCCACGACGTACACCGGATTCCCTGCCCCCTCGGCGATGGCGGAAGCTGTTTGTCCGATTTTCGCCACGCCCACGCTCATCGCGTTGACGAGAGGATTTCCCTCATAGGACGGATCGAAATACACCTCGCCCGCCACCGTGGGCACGCCGAAGGAATTTCCGTAGTCCCCGATTCCGCGCACCACCCCGTCGAAGAGATAGCGTACGCGGGGATTATCCAGCGAGCCGAACCGGAGCGAATTGAGCGAACAAACGGGGCGGGCGCCCATCGTGAAAATGTCCCGCTGGATGCCGCCCACGCCCGTCGCGGCCCCCTGATAGGGCTCCACAGCCGACGGATGATTGTGCGATTCGATTTTGAACGCAACCGCAAGGCCGTCCCCTATATCCACCAGCCCAGCGTTTTCCTCTCCGGCTTCCGCAAGCAGCGCATCCCCCTCGCGGGGCAGCGTTTTCAACAGGGCAATGGAATTCTTGTAGGAGCAGTGCTCGCTCCACATAACGGAATAAACGCCCAGTTCGACAAAGGTTGGCGTACGCCCGAGTTTGTCGAGTATCCAGTCATATTCCTCGTCCGTCAATCCGTGATCCCGGGCCATTTCGAGCGTGACTTCCGGCGTTGCGAGCAGGTGATTCGGCCTTGTTTCCGCCATGCCTGGGTAAATATTGAGGATACTCTGATGCGTCCGTAACAATATACCCCGCAGACGCCCGGTTTCATATGGAAAAATCGTTACTTCGTCGTAATATGGCACTACAGGATATTGCATACGCACGGTATGCCGCCGGCATGCGAACAAGCCCCGAACCGACCTGGCGCTACATGCTGAAAATCATCCCGAACATCCCGGTGACCAGCCTCGAACATTCCGTCGAGTTCTATCTCAACGTGCTTGGTTTCGAAATGGTGAACATACGAGGGCGAGGCGAAATGACGCGGGCGCACCTGCGCAGGGGCGGCGCGGAAATCATTTTTCGTTCCTGCGACCCGGAGGCGCCGCTTCCGTTTCCCGATCCGTTCCTGGCGAACCAGATCATCCTGCACATTCAGGTAAACGATATCCTCGCCCTGTACGACCGCATCAAGGAAAATCGGGTAGAGGTCGTGCAAACGCTCGAACCCACGCTGTTCGGCGCGGCCCGGTTCATGATTCGCGACCTCGACGGGCGCCTCATTTCCTTCGACCAGCCGGGCAGCGCGCAACAGTAGCCCTCGGATGCGCTGATCAAATGTGCAAAGTTCAGAGGCTTGCGAGGGGCGCTCTGGCGCAGGACAAAACGGGTCTTTGGTGCGCCTTTGAGCGAAACATCGGGCCCCGAACACCCCTGCCAACTCATAGTCTACGCACCCTTATGTATTCGCGAAAGGCGCACCAAAGGCCGCTCCCCCTGAGATTTGCGGACTTAATCAGAGTATCCTTCAGGCCGTCGGAAAAAGCAACCGCCGGAGGAAGCGCCCGCCGCGCAAACCGCCGCTACCCGATGTGTATCTGCAATTCCTCTCGCCGGTGCTTCTGGCGAAGTTTGCGAAGGGCTTTTTCCTTGATCTGACGAACGCGCTCGCGGGTAAGGTCAAAACGCTGGCCTATTTCCTCAAGGGTCAGCGGGTGCTCGCGTCCGATTCCGAAATACAGGCGGGTAATCTCCGCTTCCCGTTCCTGCAAGAGGTCCAGCGCATATTCGATATCGATTTTGATGGAGTCTTTCAGGAGGGGATCGTCGGGAGTGTCGTCTTCGTCGTCGGAAAATATATCCAGTAAACTATTGTCGTCGTCTTCGTTGAACGGGGCGTCCATTGAGAGGTGGCGTCCCGTATGCTGCATGGCTTCGCGAACCTTGTGCACGTCGATTTCCAGGTCCTCTGCCAGTTCCTCGATGTTCGGCGCGCGCTCGTACTCCTGCGAAAGCCGGGCGCTGGTCTTGCGAATCTTCGAAATCGTCCCGATGCGGTTGAGCGGCAAGCGGACGACGCGGCTTTGTTCGGCGAGGGCCTGCAGGATGGCCTGACGAATCCACCACACCGCGTACGAGATGAATTTGAAGCCGCGGGTCTCGTCGAAGCGCTGGGCCGCCTTGATAAGCCCGTAATTGCCTTCGTTGATCAGGTCGGCGAGAGACAATCCCTGCCCCTGATATTTTTTGGCCACGGAAACCACGAAGCGGAGGTTCGCACGAGTCAATTTGTGCAGTGCTTCCTGGTCTCCGCTATGGATGCGCTGGGCCAGATATACCTCTTCATCCGGTTCAAGAAGCGGGATGCGACCGATCTCCTGGAGATACTGGTCCAGCATCCGCTGCTGACGGGGGACATACATAGGTCAGGCTGAGGTTGTAGCGGTAGTACGGGGGAAATTGCCGTTTATTTGGAAAAACCTGAACGGGGCGTCCGGCGCGCCGGAAAACCGGAAAAGCATAGGCCTCCCTGGCGCCATATCGTATCGAATCGGTTACAATTCATGCCTGCAAGCGCAAAAAGTTCTAGGTGTGTCCACGATTTCGATGCAAAAGGGGCGTATTTCGTTACGCGACGCGCACAATTATGGACTCCGAACATGTTACCGGCGTTCCCCGGCGCGGGTTTCCGGATGAAGCAAGGCGAGTACGGCGTCGGCGACGTCGCGCTGCCCGGACATGCGCGGCACCTTGGTTTGACCGCTTACTTGCCGCCGCGTTTCCCGAAGCCACGCATAAAATGCGCCGGGAGGCAACGCCACCACGTCGGGCGACCCGAAGGCTTGCGCCTCGCGACGAATCCGGTAATGCCGGTTCGCCTCGTTGAGATAATCGTCTATGGCGCGCGCAAAACGATCCATACTGTCCGGCGATCGCTCAAACTCCACAAGCCATTGATGCGCCGGGGGACGATCCGGCGACGGGAAATTCGGAGCGACATGGTAATCGCGCACCTGCGCCCCCGTACGCTCGCAGGCGACATGCAGCGCGTGGCGGGCTTCCTCGCTGAAAACGGCCTCTCCGTACTTGTCTATCATCTCGTTCGTGCGTCCCGCCACAATGATTTTATGCGGCGAGGTCTCCGTAAAACGCACGATATCCCCAACGGGATAACTCCACAGCCCGCTACACGTGGACACAAAAAGGCCATACCGTACGCCGGTCTCCACTTCGCCAAGGGTATGTCGCCGCGCATTCGGATCGTCGATTTCGTCCATCCGGACAAATTCGAAAAATACGCCGTTGTCGATGTGCAGCAGCATGGCCGGATCGTTCGCGTCGCTTTGAAAGGAGAAAAATCCTTCGGAGGCGCCGTACACCTCCAGAAAATGCAGGTTCGGCAAGGCGATTTTATCCTGGAGCAATTCTCTATAGGAACTCAACGCCACGCCCCCGGCGATAAACACCTGCAACCGGGGCCATACGTCGGCCACGGTCCTGGCGTCGGAGCCGAACTGCTCCCGATGCTGCCGGACCAGTTCGTCGAAAAAGGTCATGGACCAGGATGGAACCATGATCAGGCAGCGAACATCCATGCCGACGGTCCGCCGGGCCACCGTACGCAACTTCTCTTCCCAGTTCGGCAGAAAAGCCATTTCGTTCGGGACAGCCTGAAGAATGTGGCGGTATATAAACGGCACATACTCCGCCTGAAGCCCGCTCACCTCCCCGATTTTCATGCCGGGATAGGCCGGATCCTCTTCGATGCGGCCGGGCAACGCAACATGCTTGCCCAGCAAATACCCGATATTGCCCGTCCGGGCCAAATACGTCAGCCCGACCGAAAGCGTGAACCGACGATTCGCAGCAAGCATCTCGGCGCTCACCGGGATGATTTTGCCGGCGGAGGTAGTCCCGCTGGATACCGCGAAGTGCCGAAACGCGCCAGGCCATATCACGTCGCGCGCGCCCGCCCGGATACGACGTATATCCTCCTCGAAGTCGCTGTAGGCATGAAGCGGAACGCGCGCCTGCCAGGCGGCCACGACATCCCGGGCGCGGGCGATCTCTCCAAACCCGTAGCGGCGGCCCCACTCCGTATCGGCGGCCCGCCGCAACAAATTGCGCAACAGCGCTTGCTGAACCCGCGCCGGATGTTTCGAAAAACCGCCCATTTTGGCGAACATACGAGAAAAAGGCCAGGGCGCCGGCTTTTCGACAACCCCCGTAAAACGATCCGAATCGGCACCGTTTGCGCCAGACAAAGTAAACATACCGCTAAAACAACGTCCGAAACAGGCTTTTATGTTTGAAATACCCCCCGCAAAAACGAAATTCGACCCGAATGCGTTCCTTTTGCGCGTACGCGGGCATATGCTGGATTGTACGCCGGGCAAACAGGGCGGGACCCATGTCATGGGCATTCTGAACGTAACCCCGGATTCGTTTTCGGACGGGGGAGCGTACGTTTCCGTGCCCGCGGCGGTGCGGCGCGTCGGAAAAATGCTCGACGAAGGCGCTTCGATCATCGATGTCGGGGGAGAATCCTCCCGTCCGTGCGGCAAGGCGTATGGCGCAGGAGCCGCCGCCGTTCCGGCCCGCGAAGAAATAAATCGCGTGCTTCCGGTGGTGGAAGCCGTGATTGATCGTTTTCCCAACGCTATCTTGTCCATCGACACATGGAAACCGGAAGTAGCGGAGGCGGCGCTCGCTGCGGGAGCGCATATCGTCAACGACGTGACCGGACTTCGATACACCGCCGAAACGGCGACGGTAGCAGCCGGGTACAATGCTCCGCTCGTGCTTGTGCACGCTATCGGCAAGCCCGGGGACATGCCCGCCCGGAGCGAGTACGCGCATGTTGCGCGCGAAGTCGCCGCATCGCTGGCCGATAGCGTACGGCGAGCCGAGGAAGCAGGGGTCCGGCATATTGTCGTCGATCCCGGCTTCGGCTTCGGGAAACGCCATGAGGAAAATCTGCGACTGCTTGGCGCGCTGGAAGATATATTGCAACTGGGACGACCGGTAATGATCGGCGTATCGCGAAAAAGCGCCATTGGCGCCCTGCTGGGTACGCCCGAAAAGCCGGTCCCGATCCGGGAACGGCTTTTCGGATCCCTTGGCGCGACGGCGGTCGGAGTCCTGCGGGGCGCCTCCATCGTACGCACCCACGACGTCCGCCCCACGGCGGAATTCCTCCGGGGCATGTCCGCCGTCCTGTACGCATAAACCACGCCGAAACACAACCGCATTGTGCAGATAACCGACTGGATCATACCGCTTCGCATCGTCGATTTCGTCGAAATCGCCGCCGTGTCGTACATTCTGTACAAGCTGTACCGGTTTATGCAGGGCACGATCGCCCTGCAAATATTAATCGGACTCGTGGCGCTGTATGTCGTGCAGGTGATCGTGACCGCCGTGGACATGACCATGCTTCCGGCGCTTTTTTCGTTGATCGGGGAAGTGGCCGTCCTCGCGGTCATTATCCTTTTTCAGCCCGAAATACGGCGCGTACTGCTTTTGGTGGGCCGCAACCCGCTCATCAGGCGCTTCGTCCGTTCGCCCGTACGGGAACAGACCATGGAAGAAGTCCTCGAGGCCGTGGACGCAATGAGCAAGAACCGCGTGGGCGCATTGATTGCGTTCGAACGCTCTTCGGGTCTGCGGAACTACACCGAAACGGGCGTCCCCGTCAAGGGCAATGTTTCCTGCGGCTTGCTGATCGCTATCTTCCACGGACAAAATCCCCTGCATGACGGAGCCGTAATCATAAGCGGCGACCGCCTCGAAGCCGCCCGCTGCATCTTGCCGGTATCGAGCAACATAAAACCGGGCGGCGCCCTGGGCCTGCGCCATCGCGCAGCGGTGGGCCTTTCCGAACAGACGGATGCTTTCGTCGTCGCCGTGTCCGAAGAAACGGGCGCCATTTCCGTATCGGTGGATGGCGAATTGCGACAAAACCTGTCCGCCGACGCCCTGCGGGCAAGCCTCGCCGAGGCGTTTACCCATCGCCCCGGCCATGAACCGCCAGCCCCTGCCGAGACATAATCATGCTACGGGACGGGGTATTCGACCGGCGACGGCGGCGGCTCGTGGATCAGATGCGAGAAAACGGCATTGCCGACGAACGCGTACTGGCCGCTATCGGCTCGGTGCAGCGGCATCGGTTCGTAGAAAAAGCGTTCCGCCCGCGCGCCTATGAAGACGAGGCGCTGCCCATCGGGATGAAGCAAACGATATCGCAACCCTTTACGGTGGCCTACCAGACCATGTTGCTGGATCCGCAGCCCGGAGACCGGATTCTTGAAGTGGGAACCGGGAGCGGATACCAGGCCGCCGTACTCTGCGAAATGGGCGCGCGCGTATTTTCGATCGAGCGGCACAGGCCGCTCCTGACGCGTACGCGCAGCATCCTTGCGGCGCTTGGCTACCGGGTCGCGCTCAAAACCGGCGACGGCACGCTCGGGTGGGCGTCCCAGGCCCCGTTCGACGGCGTCGTGATCACGGCCGGCGCATCGGAAGCGCCGGAAACGCTGCTCCGCCAACTGCGCATCGAAGGCGAAGACGACAAACCCGCCGGACGACTAGTCGCGCCTGTCGGCGACCGCGAGACGCAAACGATGTACCTGTACCGCCGGCTCGGCGAAGATCGCTACGAAAAAACGGCCAGCCGGAAATTCAAGTTCGTCCCGCTGATCGGCCAGCAGGGCGGCTTGCAAGGAACACGCTGATCAAAACCGCGCGGAACTATCCGACGATGGTGGGCATGCCGGTGGCGAACGCTTCCCGAAGCGCTTGCGCGGCCTCCCTGCGAAGCGCTTCCGCGCTGGCGTTGCCTTCGTCCAGCACGGCGATGCCGATGCTCACCCCGCCCCCCGGCAATCCGGAATGGTTAAGCATATCCTGCTGGAGCCGAATCGCCCATTGCTCCACGGCTTCGCCCTCTTCCTTGAAGAATACGCCGAACAACAACTCGCCGAACCGCTCGACGCGCGCGCCGCGGACGGTTTCCCGCAGCCGCTGCACCAGCAAACTCTCCGCCTGCATAACCGCCCGTTGCCCTCCTTCATCCGCAATATCCTCGGCGCAATTCAGATATACGAGCGCCAGGGCAAGCGGCGTATCCTGGTCCTGCGCCCGCCATATCTCCTCGTCGATAATTTCGCTTCGCGGGCGCACATCCTCTTTCGCTTCCCGCAAGAGTTCGTCTCCAACTCCCGTCTCCAGGATATTGCCCAAAAGATGGGCAAAGTGAATGGACAGGATTTGCTTCTCCCCGGAACGGAGCATGTGCTCCCGCATCGCATCGGCGAGCAACAAGTACCGGGCCAGCGCGGAAGGAACAGGGACAGGGGCAAGAACCACTTGCTTGACCGGAACCCGTTGCCGGTAATATCCGCATACGTTGCCTGCAAGCTGGTTTTCGGATGCGCGGAGAACATGCAGCCCCGGCTGCCGATGGTCCCATGGCAAGAGCGGCGCTTTCGAGGCGAAAGACCCGCTGCCGCGCGCGTTGCGATTCACGCTTACGATAGCCTCTATATGATATTGGGGCGCCCTGTTCGGCTGCCTCAGCAGGCAAACCGTATTGGCCCGGGTAATGGCGCGGTACGCCTGCATATACGGAAGGAGTACTTCGCGGAGCGATTGGTGCGACGACTCGTTGACGGATATCCGAACGCTTTGGGAAGACTCCTGAATGGAAAAATCCAGCGTACCCTGCACGGGCACTCGGGAAACTTTCGGCTTCCGGCCCGCAGAGCCATTCGTTCCGCGCGACGACAGCCCGTTCCCCGAAACGGGGTCCGCGGCAAGGCTTTCCCCATTTCCTCCGGATCCGTTAGAGCCGCCCTTCGGACGAATTTCCAGAATGCCCAATGCAGCCAACTCGTCTTTTGCGTCGCCGGCTTCCTCGTCTTCCGCGGATGTTTCGGAGGCCGCGTCGGGCAGGGATTCCTGCGGGTCCTTTTTTTCCTGCTTGTACTGGTTGCGGCGACGATATTGCCGCGCGACATGAATGACCGCCATAATCAGGACAACGCTCAGCGCAGCTCCTGCCGCCCGGAATAAAAGAGGCTGATCAATAACCAGCGCCAGCACGGCGGCCACCACCGCCACGATGACAAAAAGAACACGGAACATATCCTGTCATGCCCTGCCTGTGAACACGGGAACGAAAAACGAGGCAAGCGCGGCATTAGCATTGGGTGGATACATAATGCCGTAAGTAATATATAAAAAAGGAAAGATAATGTCAACAAAACATAAACCTTACCGCCCGCGCCGTTGGATATGCGCAAAATGTTCGAGGATGCTCGAATCGATTTCGCGGCGGGCGGAGCGGGAAAAAGCAGAGCAATTTCCCGGACGGCCAAGGCCTGTTAACACTATGCAGCGGCGCGCTGCGGGGCCTGCCGCATTGCTTCGTCATTCCTTGCCAGCGCACCCCTCGCAGCCTCTGAACTTTGCAGAATTAATCAGAGTATCCTTAACAGGCCCTAATGCAACGATATGTTGCCTATCGCCTTGCGGAAGGCGAAACGGGAACCGATCCATCCAAGCGCGACGCCGCATAGCGCAAGGCCGCCAAGCGCAACAAGCAACCAGGTATTCGGAAACACGCTCATTTGCGGCAAATATCTCTGCGCCAGCGCATATAATCCCCAGAGAAGCAGAAAAGCCAGTACGGCGGACGCCACTCCTTGCGCCATGCCCTCCACTACGAACGGCCGCCGGATAAAGCGCTCGGTGGCGCCAACCAGCTTCATGGTGCGAATGAGCAGGCGCCGCGCATACATGGCAAGGCGAATCGTGTTGGCGACCAGAAATATGGACGTCAGTACGACAATGCTCCCGATCACCAGGCCAATCATAGCGAGGAAGCGCAGATTTTCCTGCACTTTGGCGAGCAAAGCGCTGTTGAAAACCACTTCGTCTACATGATCCCAAGAACGGAATTGCCCGGCGAGCGCATCAAGACTATCCGGATGCACATAGACGGGCGCCACGCGAACTTTTATGGACGCCGGCAAAAAAGGCGTATCCAGAAACACGTCGGCGCCCTCTCCAAACTCTTCCTGAAAAATAAGGCGGGCGTCTCGCCGGGATACAAATTCGGTTTCCGCTACGCCCCGCGTTCCTTCCGCCTGAAGGCGGATAGCCGCAATGGCGGCGTCCTCCGCCGATTCCTCTACGAAAATCTCCAGTTCGCCTACGCGCTGGCGCAACCAGGTCGATACTTGTTGCGCCTCGTACGCAAGCCATGCGAAAAGCCCGATCATGGTCAGGGCCACCGTCATCGCGCTGATCGAAGTAAACGACGAAATCCGGGCGCGGCGCAACCCGGCGAGTCCTTCCCGAATGCTGTAGGGCAAACGCATTATTCCTGGGTTTTTATGCTCCTGTACGATCCAAGCACCTTGAGATACGAAGCAATTTCCCGAAGATGATCCAGCGCCAGTTCCACCGGCTTGTCCGACGCGGAACCAAGCACGTCAAGATAAAAACGATAATTGCCCGGGCTCCCCACGAGCGGGCGGCTCTCTATCTTGAACAGGTCCAGTTCCCGAAGCGCAAATACGGCAAGGCTCTTGAAAAGGGCTCCCGGGACGTTGGCGCGCATGGAAAACACAATGGACGTTTTCCAGTCTCGACGGACGTCGGGGTGAGGCGACGGCAATTCCCGCTTGCGCGAAAGCAGCAGAAACCGCGTATAATTCCGATGATTGTTTTCGATATCGGATTCGAGAATGTCTAACCCGTACACCGCCGCGGCGCGGGCGCTCCCGATAGCGGCTTCGCCGGGAGAACCATTCCGGGCCAGGTCCCGTACGGCTCCCGCCGTGTCGTAGGCGGCCACGGCCTCCGCGGACGACAGGCGCGTTCGGAGAAAATCCCGACACTGCCCAAGCGCCTGCGGATGCGAGCGCACCACGCGAATATCTTCAAGGGCGGCGCCCGGCAGCGCGATCAAATTGTGCCGTATCCGCAACTGCAACTCGCCGATAATGAACCCCTCGTGCATGCGCAACAGGTCATAGCACGCATGTACGCTCCCGAACAGGGAATTTTCGATGGGAATGACCGCCCGCTCGACCGCCGCGCTTTCCAGCGCCTCGAACACCTTTTCAAAGGAAGGCAGGGGAACCGCTTCGGCGTCCGCAACGAAGCCCCGCAACGCTTCCTCGCTGAAAGCGCCCGTCTCGCCCTGAAAAGCAATCCGTATGGAAGAAGGAGACGACATTACATGCGTTCCGGCCTGGAAACGCCAAGCGCTTGCAAACCATTCGAAAGTACGATCCGCGCCGCGCGCGCCAACTGCATGCGGGCCGAAGCCAGATCGTTTTCTTCTCCGATAATACGGCAATGGCCGTAGAACTGCGTAAAAGCAACGGCCACTTCGCGCAAATAACTGGCCACCTGGTGGGGTTCCCGCGCGGCGGCGGCCTGCGCAAGGACCTCCGGAAACCGCAAGAGGACCTTCGCCAACGCCATCTCGGCGGAATGCGCAAGCAACGACAAATCGGCGCCCTCGTCGCAAAAACCCGTTTCCGCCGCTTTGCGCAGGATGGAGCAAATGCGCGCATGGGCGTACTGCAAGTAAAATACGGGATTCTTGTCGCTGGCTTCCTTCGCCAGGTCCAGGTCGAATTCAAGATGCGCATTGGGCGACCGCATCAAAAAGAAAAACCGCGCAACATCCTCGCCCACTTCGTCCATCAAGTCGTCCAGCGTTACATAGGTTGCCCGCCGGGTGCTCATCTTTACGGGCGCGCCGCCTCGCACAAGCGTAACGAACTGGTGCACAATGACCTCCACGCGGTCGGCGTCGTGTCCCAGCGCCCGGAGGCCATGCAGCACGTCCGGATACGTCGCGATGTGATCGGCGCCGAGAATATCCACGATGCAGTCGAAACCCCGTTCGCACTTGTCGGCGTGGTAGGCGATATCAGGCAAGCGATACGTTGGCTCGCCGCTGCGCTTGACCAGCACGGTGTCCTGTTCCTTCCCGAACGCCGTGGTCCGAAACCATACGGCGCCGTCCTGATCGTAGCAATGCCCCGCTTCCCGCAACTGCTGCAGTACGCGCCACACCGCATCGTTCTCGTACAGACTCCGTTCGTTGAAATACGCATCCATGCGGACGCCGAGACGGTTCAGCGTCCGTTCGATGTCGGCGAAGATGGCCTTTTCCGCCGCCTCCTTGAAAGGCGCAGCGTCGCCAACCGGATCGGGAGGATTTTCCGCCTCGGCGTGAAGACGTTCGGCAATGTCCGTAATATAGGCGCCAAGGTAACCGTCCTCCGGAAACGACGCAGGCGCCTCAACCGATACGCCGCCCGCGTCTATCTGCTTGCGCGGCGTGTCCGGGTCGATAATCGCCTGGTATCGCGCCCGCACGGACTCGCCCAGCACGCGCATTTGCCGCCCAGCGTCGTTAAAATAATATTCGCGCGTCACATCGTAGCCGCTCCACGCCAGCAAATTGGCCACCGTGTCGCCAAGCACCGCATTGCGGCCATGGCCCACCGTCAGGGGTCCGGTGGGATTCGCGCTTACATACTCGACCAGCGCCCGTTTGCCCTTCCCGGTTTCGCCGCGGCCGAACGCCTCCCCGGCAGCAAGCAGCCCCCGTACCTCCTCCACCAGATATTCCGTCGCAAAGCGAAAGTTGACGAATCCGGAACCGGCCGCTTCCACGGAAGCGATCCGCGCAGGGTCGAGCGACCGGGCGCGAAGCGCTTCCGCGAGCTCCTCGGCGATGCGGCGCGGCGGGCGGCGCAAATGCCGCGCCAGCTGCATGGCCGCATTCGTGGCCAGGTCGCCGTGCTCGGGATTTTTGGGTTTTTCGAATTCCGGCGCGAAATCCGGCGGCGTCCCGTCGAAATGAGTCAGGACCGCAACCAGCTCGCCTGCAAGGTACGTTTTCACTTTGCGTATAGATCTCCGACCGTGCGGAGCCATTTCGAAAGAATACTCCAAGGCCTGTTAACACTATTCAGGAATACTCTGATTCAGTCCGCTCCTCCCCAAAAACATTTTTTCATAATTTTTTTAAAAAATATTCCGCGGAACTTGACTATGAATTTTTCGTTATGTACATTGAATACAGAGGGGGCGTCTGGAGATATGATCGTGTCTTTCGTAACGATTTCCAGAGGCCATAATTTCCAGAGAGGGGCCCAATGCAGCAGACGCATCGGAGACATGTGGTTCGGTTCCCCGCCGCGCTGTACGCGCTGGCCGCTGCGCATATGCGCAGCGGGATTGTTACTGGCTGTTCCGGCCAAAAGTCAGGCAGTTGGGCAGGAGATCAGGGAGGGGCCTGGAGAGGGCTTTCCGGCGAAGCGTGTTTTGCAGGACGAGCCCGTCATGCCCCCCCCCCCTCTCATTTCCGGAGGAGGCGCCGGTGCCGCCTGACGGCTTTGTCCCGCGTTACGGGCCTGTCGTCTCAGGAAGAAGTGGAAGTGTTCGTGCTGCTTCGCCGTCCGAGCGTGTATTGTCCTCTGGAGTATGAAGTCCCGGCGGGTTCGGAGGTCGTTCTTTCGTGCGAGGGAGCGGATCCATTGTCGTTCAGAATGGGGATTATATCGAAGGGTAACCACGGTCCGCCTACTTGGGTTTCTTGATGGAACGGCGAGGAAAAACAATGAAATACTTGTTGACATGTCTATGCGTCGCGGCAATAGCGATGCCATTGGTCGGCTGCGAGGCTCTCCTGCCGCCAGAGTATCCAGGACCGTATAGCTCTGGCGGGCAAGTAAAGGGCTCGCTTTCGCTCAGCAAAAACAGCGGACTATGGTATACGCCATGGGACCAGGAAGAGGCAGGCCTCCACTTGAGGTGGTGCGAGAAAGGTGAGACGGAGGGTGTAATAGAGGTTGATCCGGGCTTCGACGGAGGCGAGAATCTACCGCATGTATTCCGCAAAAATTTCATTACGGTGTCCGCGAAGTACTGGTTTGACCACGATCCCGGCAGTGTCAAGTGTGAAACGTCCAATGCGCAGGAAGAGGACATACCTGTCGATTGCCATGCGGAATCTATAGCGACCGCTACTCGCTGCATAGTTAGCGTGCCTGAGGAATGCAATCAAGGCATAACTAGTGGCTTTATCTCCTTTTCCAGCCGCCATGGCAAGCAGCTCAAGATCAAAGTACACGTCTTCGGCCAGAAAATTTGCGGGCACATGCAAAACGCTGACGGTCCATTGCCGGAGGAAAGGGAGAAAAAACCGACGACCACAACCCCGGTCGAAGATATAGGGTCTATTGTTGTTGCAACGCCTGTTCCGGTAGCCCCGCTTCCGTCGCCTACTGATTACGAGGTGCATTCTACGGTGTACGTCGATGCGCCAGAAGACTATAAACCGGAGAGATGATATGGATAAGCAGACGCGGAAATTACTTGAGCACGCGCTGTCCGGCCCTGTGGTTACTTTTCGATATAATCCCTCAGAATGGACTACGAGGAAGGCTCGTCCGTGTCGTGGGAATGGGAGGGCCTGTGGGGTACGAGTGCGTCGTTGCTGAGCGGGGCGGACATCGCTTCGCCGCGAAAGAGGGCCGGAGACGCTTGCGCTGCCGCGCAGAACGGCGGGAAGACGACGCCGGATGTCGCGCTCGCCGAAAAACCCTGATTGTACAACCTGAGGGCTATGTCCGCCTGTTGCGTCATGTTGTGCGCCATGTCCCAAAAACAATATCCTTAAGGATACTCTGATTAAGGCAAGACGGTCCAGAGGGGGCTGTGGATGCGCCTTTGAGCGAAACATCGGGCCCCAAAATATCCCGCCAGCCCATCGCCCGCGCACCCTTATGTATTCGCGAAAAGGCGCGCCACAGACCCGTTCCCTGTTCTACCCTGAACCAGCGCACTCCTCGCAACCCCTGGAATTTGCAGATTTAATCAGAGGTTCCTTAAGTCAGTATACGTGGATGGGGAAATCGTCGCGCCGCATGTGCAAATTCACCAGGAGAGCCAGCAACACAGTGTTGGCGAGCATGGCGGATCCTCCATAGGAAATGAACGGCAGCGGAATGCCGATGACCGGCAACAGACCCGCCACCATCCCGATGTTAACGAAAACATGCACCAGAAAAATACATGCGGTCCCCACGGCCACCATACTCCCGAAGGGATGTTTGATCTGGATGCCCATCTGAATCACGCGAACGAGCAAGAGCGTAAACAGGGAAATCACCACCATGGAGCCGAGAAATCCCCATTCTTCGCCAATGATGCTGAACACGAAATCCGTCGATTGCTCCGGCACATAGGCGCCTTGCGTCTGCGTCCCCTCCATGAACCCCTTGCCGGTCAAACCCCCGGAGCCGATCGCCGCTTTCGACTGCACAAGGTGAAAGCCCACTCCTGATCGGAATTCCTCCGCGCCCGGGTTCGTAAAAGAACGAATGCGCGCCACCTGATGCGGACGAAACACCTTGTTCAGCGCGAACAGCACGGCAGCGATCGCCCCGCCGGAAAATACCGCCGCCATGACGCCGTACAACCGCTCCCGGGTCTTCCAGAACACGAAAATCGTAAAGAGCGCCGCAAAAACGAGGGCGGTCGGAAGGTGCACCACCGCAAAATAGCCCGCCACGCCCGACGCAGCCATAAGAATAAACATGCTGGTCGGCCAGATCGCCCAAAACACGGCGACGGGCGCGACAACGCAAAACACCAAGGCGGTTCCGGCGTCGTTCTGAAGAAGAATCAACGCCGCGGGAATCATAAAAACGACGACCAGCAGCAACGCATATTGCACCTTGCTCGAATTGGGTCGTATGGACGAAACAAGCTGGGCCGCCGCCAGAACGGCGCCAATCTTGGCGATTTCGGAGACTTGCAGGCTAAGCCCTCCTGCGTACAACCAACTCTTTGCGCCGTTGACTTCGCGTCCGAACAACAGGGCGAGGACCAGCAATAGCAACGCGCCCAGGTATGCGACCCAGGCGATGCGCTGGAAAAAATGCACGGGGACAAAGAGACACGCCAGGCCCGCGCCCAGCGATATGAAAATCCATGCCAGCTGGCGCCAGAAATTCTGGCGGACGGACTCAAGGAGATACTCCGCGGACGGGCCATTCGTGGTGCTGTAGATGGCGATCAGGCCAATGGACGCCAGCCCTGCCCAGGCGAAAATCGTGAAGTAATCCAGATTCCGATACCAGATGCGCATGGGACAAACCGTCGGAAACAGGCGTGAAAACAGGATGCGGGTCTATACGAACGAAACGGGCGTTTATGCGTCGGCGGCGGATTCGCTTCCCGCCGACGCATGGGCAGCCTCCTCGTCGGACCCCTCTTCTTCGAGAGCGTTTTCTTCCTCGCGGCTACGCTCCTCGCCTGCGGCCTCTTCCTCGCGCAACGGCTGACTCTCGACAGCAAGCACGGACTGAAGCACCCATTGTCGCGCAGGACTCGAGTCAATGGAGCCGGTCAGATATTGTTCGGCCATCAACGACCCGATCGGGCCTGCGGCAACCGCCCCAAAGCCGGCATTCTCCACCTGAACCGCCACGGCGATCTGCGGATTGTCATAGGGTGCAAACAGGATGAATACGGAGTCGTCCTTCCGATCATGGGGAGCCTGCGCCGTACCGGTTTTACCGCCGCTGGGAATGCCGGGAATCTGAATCCATTGTCCCGTCCCGGCTTCCATCACGCGCTTCATTCCTTCGCGCACCACGTCGAAATGCGCCTCGTCTATCGGCAGCTTCACCGGCGCGGCGATTTCCGGATAGAGAATCTCCCCTGTCTCGGTGTGCGTCATCCGGGTGACGAGGTGGGGCGTATACAGCATCCCCCGGTTGGCCACGGCGGCGGCGTACCGGGCCAGCTGCAAAGGGGTTACCCCCATGTCCCCTTGTCCCACCCCGAGATTGATCGTATAGCCGGAACCCCAGGAGGGAAAGCGCTGATTATAGTAGGCGGAATCGGGAATTAACCCGGACCCCTGCTCGCCAATATCCGTAGTTACCTGCTCGCCGAATCCAAACATGCGCGCATACTTGCTGAACACCTCGATATTCGTGCGCATCATCAATTCGAAGAAAAACGTATTGCACGATTTTTCGAGCGCCTCTTCCACGGCAATGTCTCCGTGCGCATCCATGTCGCGAAACACGCCCGGCCCGCCAAGCGGGTGATAGCCCCTGCAATGGATATGCTCCGTCGGAACTATTTTCCCTTCCTGAAGCGCCATCAGCGCCATGAACGGCTTCCATGTCGAACCCGGAGGCAACAGATTCGTCGTGGCCCGATTGTACAGCGGCTTCTCCGGACTATTGATTAAATGATCCCAGGCCTCGGGACCCACGGACTCCGTAAACACATCCGGATCGTAGTCCGGCTTGCTCACGAGCGCCAGGATTTCCCCGCTGTTCACGTCGAGCGCAACCGCTCCGCCCCGCTTGCCGACGAACAGAGACTCCGCCAGCGCTTGCATATCCGCATCGAGACCGAGATGAAGGTCGCGCCCGCTTGTCGGGGCATGGTCGAATACGCCGTCCTGCCAGGAATTAACCTCCAGGCCGTGCACGTTGACCACTTTGATTTCGGAGCCCAGACTCCCGCGCAGGCCGAACTCGTATCGGCTTTCGACGCCGGACTTGCCGATCAGGTCGCCCTGCTGGTATCCCCTTTCTCGCAACCGGGCCAGTTCGCCGTCCGTGACTTCCCGGACATACCCGAGGACATGCGCGGCCGTGGCCTTCGTATGATACCGCCGCCGGAAATCCTGGTCGTACCCCACGCCCGGCAATCGATAGAAATTCTCCGCCACGCGGCTGAAAATATCTTCCGGCACGTCCCGGAACGCTTTTCCGGGCTGAAAGGCGCTGTGGCGGCGCAGTTCGGCGAAGCGAGCGGAAACCACGCTGTCGGGGACTTCGAGGAGATTGGCGAGAAGAGGAATCTTGTCAACGTCGAAATTCCGCGGGGTGATCGTAACCGTGTAGCTGGGCTCGTTGTCCACGAGGATTCTGCCGTTCCGATCATAGATGGCGCCGCGGGCAGGCAATACCCTGCGCTCCCGAAGCGCATTGGCTTCGGATTCGCTGATGTAATCGTCGGTTCGGATCAACTGAAGTTGCGCCAGGCGCAAACACAAAAGACCCATGGCGACGAGGACCACGCCAATGAAAACACGTCCGCGCAGCGTGTAATCCATAATTTTACAGTCCGGCGTTCGTTATCGACGATACGTCAGGGATACTCTGATTAAATCTGCAAAGTTCAGAGGCTTGCGAGGGGCGCTCTGCAAGGAATGACGAAGCAGGCAGTATGGCGGCCCCATGGAATGCGCGCCCGTCCCCGCAGGGGTCTAACGATCCAGAACGCCTTTTGGTCAATCCGCAACGCAACGAAGTATCCCTGAAATGCAGATTCCTGCGCGAACGCGCGAACCGGAAGCGTCCACGCTCGTAACAACCTTACGCCGCAGGGCGCAAACGAACCTTTTATGAATATCGCGCAAGGCGCTGCATTACCTCCATAGCACGCCACTACGGGAATCCCTCCCTCCGACCTTGTGAGGACCGCCAATGTTTCGAACCGCTTCCCTGCTTGCATATCTCCTGATCTTTTTCGCATGCGCGGCGCTGACCCCCGCATCCGTCGAGGCGCAATACTTTGGCCGAAACAAGGTCCAGTACGATCGTTTCGACTTCAAGCATTTCGAAACCGAGCATTTCGTCATCTACTATTACCCCGAAGAGGAGCAGGCGGTTCGCGACGCAGCGCGCATGGCCGAACGGTGGTACAGCCGGCATTCCCGTACGTACCTCCGGGAATTCAAGGACAAGAAACCGCTCATTTTCTATGCGAACGACGCCGATTTTCATCAGACGAATGTTATCGGGGGGCTCATTGGCGAAGGCACCGGCGGCGTAACCGAATCGCTCAAGCAGCGCGTCATCATGCCGCTTACCGGCAGCTACGCCGAAACAGACCACGTACTGGGGCACGAACTGGTCCACTCCTTCCAGTACGACATCGGCCTCAGCGATCAGGACCCGATCCGGTTCAATCTGGGGCTCTTGCCGTTGTGGCTGATCGAGGGCACGGCGGAATATCTCTCCGTAGGACGATCCGACTCGCATACGTCGATGTGGCTGCGGGACGCCTTGCTTCGGGACGATTTGCCCACGATCGGGCAGTTGACGCGCGACCAGCGCTATTTCCCGTATCGCTTCGGACAGGCGTACATGGCCTATATCGGCGGCAAATACGGCGACGCCGCCGTGGCGAACCTGTTCAAACTGGCCGGGCGGGCCGGCGTGGACTCTGCGTTCGTGTATACGCTCGGCATTACGACCGACTCGCTCTCTACGGAGTGGAAACAGGTGGTGCGCAAAACCTACGAGCCGTTCATGGAGAACAAAACGCCCCCCGAGGAATCGGGACGGCGCATTCTGGCCCCTGAACTTGACGGAGGCGAAGTCAATCTTTCTCCTTCGCTCAGCCCCGACGGAGAATACATTGCGTTCCTTTCGGAAAGAGATTTGTTCTCGATCAACCTGTTTGTGGCCAATGCAAAGACGGGCGAGGTCATCTCGAGCCTGAAAAACCCGGCGGCGAATCCCCACATGGACGCGCTGCGATTCATCCAGTCGGCCGGATCCTGGTCGCCGGACGGAAGACAGTTGGCCTTCGTTTCGTTTGCGGGCGGAGACAACCGGATATCCATTTTCGACGTCAGGCGGCGCAGGGTGCGACAAAACATCGCCGTGGAAGGGGTTACCGCGCTGACGAACCTTGCCTGGTCGCCGGACGGATCCTCCATTGCGTTCACCGGACTCGAAGGCGGCATCAGCGACCTGTATGTGCTGAACCTCGAAACAAACGCCGTGCGGCAGTTGACCAACGACCGGTTTGCGGACCTGCAACCGGACTGGTCACCGGATGGAAAATACATTGCCTTTACGACGGATCGGGGCGGAAACCACACAGACTTCGATCAACTCGAGTATCAGAAAAAAGGCCTTGCGCTGTTCGACCTGGAGCGCAACGAAATACGATCGTTGCGGCCTTTCGGCGATGTGCTGCATCATAATCCGCAATTCTCGCCGGACGGAAAAGACCTGTATTTCATCAGCGATCAAAACGGCTTCAAGGACGTCTATCGGCTTGATCTGTCCTCCGAACAGGCGTACCGGCTTACCAACCTGGCCACAGGGGTCAGCGGCATCACCGCGCTGTCTCCAGCCATGTCGGTGGCGGACCGCAGCGGCCAGATGTCCTTTTCGGTGTTTTCGGACAACGCCTATACGGTGTATGTGCGGGAGCCGGACGAACTGCTGGGCGAACTGGCGCCGCCCCAGCCCGCCGGGCATATCGCTACGGCGAGCATCCTGCCCCCGATCCGGTCGCTCAACGAAGGCCTGGTGGGCAACTACCTCAACGATTCGATGACGGGCCTGCCCGGCCTTGACCTGCAATGGTCCGAAAAGGAGTACCGGTCGAATCTCGAACTGGACTATGTGGCGCCTCCGACCATCGGCGTGGCGGCGGGCGGCCTGTACGGCACGCAAGTCGCGGGCGGCGTCGGCTTTGCGTTCTCGGACATGCTTGGCGACCGGAACCTGTTCCTGGTAGCGCAGGCCCAGGGCACTTTCAAGGATATCGGGGGACAAGCCTCCTATATCGATTACGGGCAGCGCATCAACCTGGGCGCCTCGGCGGGACATATTCCGCTGCTGTACGGCTATTCCTACGGCGGATTCGTGGATGGATATCAGGTGGTCGAACAACTTCGGCAACGCATCTTCATCGACCAGGTGGCGGGCATTGCCCAGTATCCGTTCAGCCAAACGCGCCGGGTCGAAGCGAATGCGGGGTTCGTCCGGTACGGATTCGACAATGAGGTGGAGCAGTTCGTGGGGTCAGGCTTTTCCTTTGGCCGAAATCGCATCGATCCCGGCGAATCCCTGTTCTTCACGAACATCGCCGAACGAAAACCCTTCTACTTTTTCCAGGGGGGGCTGGCCTTTGTCGGAGATTACTCCTTCAACGGATTCACCTCGCCGATCAGCGGGGGACGCTACCGCATTGAAGTCTCCCCGAACATCGGAAGCGAAACCTTTGTGCGCGGGCTGTTCGATTACCGGCAATACCTGCACGTACAGCCCGTCACGTTCGCCGTGCGCGGACTGCACATCGGAAACTACGGGAGCAATTCCGCAGGCGATCTGTTCACGACGCAATACCTCGGTTATTCCTACTACCCGGGCTTCGTTCGCGGATACAATTTCCAGTCGTTCGAGACAGCGGAATGCATCCCGACCCAAACAGTTTTTAACGGCAGATGCCCTTCGATGGATCGTTTGCGGGGTACGCATGTGGCCCTGTCGAGCGTGGAAATCCGCATCCCGTTTCTGGGAACCGAGCAACTGGGGCTTATTTCTTTTCCTTATCTCCCGACTGAACTGGCCCTGTTCGCGGACGGCGCCGTAGCATGGAGCAAAGACAGTTCGCCGACGCTCAAATTCGATCGGGACACGAACGAACACGTACCCGTCTTCAGCGCAGGCATGTCGGCGCGCGTCAATATTTTGGGCTACATTGTGCTGGAATCGTATTATGCATTTCCTTTCCAGCGCCCGGACGCGGGTTGGCAACTGGGATTCCGCCTGGCGCCCGGCTGGTAAGGCAAAAATCCCCCTGGATGTACGACATTTTCCGCCCCACGCTATTCAGGTTAGGTCCCGAGCAAGCCCATTACGTCGCCGCTTGCGCCGCGCGAGGCGTACAATTCGCGCGGGCAGAGCAGGCGCTAAAAAAAATGTTTGCGTTCGAGGATGCGCGCCTCGAACAAACGCTGTGGGACCATGCTTTTCCCTCTCCGATCGGCCTTGCCGCCGGGTTCGACAAGAATGCGTCGCTTGTGCCGTTCTGGCATGCGTTGGGCTTCGGCTTTGCAGAAATCGGCTCGGTCACGGCCTGGCCATCCCGGGGCAATCCCCGGCCCCGCGCCTTTCGCCTGATTGAAGACGAAGCGCTCGTCAACCGGATGGGCCTCAACAACAAGGGCGTCCGCAACATTGCCCGGCGGCTTCGCCGAACCGCTCCCCGGAGCCGGATTCCCCTCGGCGTGAATATCGCCAGTACGCATGGCCGCAAGCTTGCGGGCAACTCCGCCGTGGAAGATTTCCGCTTGAGTTTCAAGACCATCGCCGATCAGGGGGCCTATGTGGCGCTGAATATTTCCTGTCCGAACACGCCGGACGGCAAAACCTTCGAGGATCCGGGGTCTCTGGAAATCCTGTTGAAGGTGATCATGGAGCAACGCAGGAAATCGGCGCCCGGCGTACCCGTGCTGCTGAAACTGCCGCCGCCGGTTTCTGATCGGATCGTATTCGACAGCGGCCTTAAGGAAATCGTCCGGCTTGCCCGCGAATACGGCGTTGCGGGCTTCGTGGCCGTCAACACGGCGTCCGACCGGGAAGGACTTGCCGCACGGCCGGACCGCCTTGACGCCATCGGCAAGGGCGGGCTAAGCGGACGGCCGCTTGAAGCCCGCGCCACGAGCCTTGTTCGGCACCTGTACCGACTCACGGAAGGGACGATGCCTGTTATTGGCGTGGGCGGCGTATTTTCCGCCGAGGACGCCTACCGAAAACTCCGCGCCGGCGCCTCGCTCGTGCAACTGTACACCGCGCTTGTTTACCGCGGCCCGGACGTCGTACGCGAGATCAAGACAGGATTGACGCGACTGCTCGAAAAAGACGGCTTCGATTCAGTCGCGGATGCGGTGGGCGCAGACGCCGCGTAATTCCTTTTTCCCTTACCCGCCAGCGAGCCGTGCCTGTCTCCGCGACCCGTCTTCTTGTCGGCGCTCTTGTCGGCGCTCTTGTCTGCGTCGCGGCGCTTGTTTGCAGCAGCGCATATACGGCTCGCGCGCAGTCGGCGGCCACCACCGGCGTCATACGGGGAACCGTATACGACGCCTCGGGCGAGCCAGCGCCCGATGCCGGAATCATTATCCACCACCTGGACACCGGCCTGCGCACGATAGTCGAAACCACGGCCGCGGGCGCCTTTGCGCGGGCGTTGCTGCCGCGCGGCGAATATGATATTCTGGTCGTCTCCGAAACCAATCTTGGCGAAATCCGCCGGGAAGGACTGGTCTTGCATACCGGCGAAACGCTTGTCCTCGACCTTGCCTTTTCGGTCATTGATCTGGAGGAGATTACCGTAACCGCCGACGAGGCTCCGCTCGTTGATCCCGAAGACGCCACCCGGTCGCAGCGCCTTTCCGGGGAAATAGTGGACGCCTTGCCCAACAATGGCCGCAACCTCCTCGACCTGACCCTGCTGACCCCCGGCGTCTCCATCGGACAGGGGCCGGACGGAGACGTGCTCAACATCGCCGGACAGCGCGGAATATTCAACAATTTCATGGTCGACGGCGCCGATTTCAACAATCCCTTTTTCGGCGAACAGCGCGGCGGACAACGGCCTGCGTTTACCTTCAACCAGGACGCCGTGGAAGAGATGATTGTCGTAAGCCAGGGCGCGCCCGCGGAATTCGGCCGTTCCGCAGGCGGCTTCATCCATGTCGTGACGCGCTCAGGAACCAACGATTTCCGGGGATCGGCGCACTATTTCGGGCAATGGGACGCCATCTCCTCCGAATATCGCCCGGAACGGGGGGGCGGCAAGCCGTCCTTTGGACGAAATCAGTTCGGATTTACGCTGGGCGGACCGATCATGCGGGACCGCGCCTTCTTTTTCGCCGCCTACGATCAGCAGGTTTCGTCCGAAACAAAGCAAACAGACCGGGCAGTGCAGCGACCGGCGGAACTGAACAAACTGGAAAACTTTCTGCGCGCCCGTTGGCCCAACCTTTTCGAAAACGAATTCGGACCCATTTCCCGCAGCGACGACGCCCGCGCCCTGACGGCCAAGCTGGACTTCCATCTGAATACGCAGAACCAGGCTTCGATAAAATACAACTATGCCTGGTCCGAACAGGTCAACGGCACCTTCGACGTGGATTCGTGGGGACGCTCGGCGAATGGAATCGAGCAGGACTACTCGCACGCCGTCAATCTCGGCTTGCGGTCCTTGCTGGGCAATGCGGCGTTCAACGAATTCCGCGCCCAGTGGGCCGCAGAGCATCGCCCGCGCCGCTATCGGGGTCCTGTTTTGCCGGGCGCCGCCCCGCCGGCCACCCCGCAGTTCGGCGAGATTGGCGGACGCCCCTTTCCCGACGTCGCCATGGATTTCGCCGACGGATTCCGGATCGGCTTGCCATACTTCCTGCCGGTCCACCCCAGCAAGGACGAACGGCTTCAACTCGTCAACAACGTTTCCTTCCTGACAGGCGATCACCTTTTCAAGGCCGGTATAGAATACAATCGGACAAAGGTAAAACAGCAATTCATCGGATTCGCCAACGGGCGGTACATTTTCGATTCGGTGGACGGGTTCATCGGGTTCGTCGAACAGGGGAATCGATACGTTACCTGTTCGGACAGGTCAAGCAGCGCGGAAGGAATTTGCCCGGAAGGGGCGTCCATCACCGGACCGACGCTGTTGTATATGCAATCGGCGACCGTCCCTGGCGTACCTCCCGAAAATCTCGGGGTTCAGTCCTTCCGCGCCCACGAACTGGCGCTTTTCGTACAGGACACCTGGAAAATCGGGACCCGTCTGGTCCTGAATCCCGGATTGCGCTGGGAAGGGGTCTGGCATCCGGACGTGTTCGTGGAGCCCGAGGAAACGTTCTATGCGCCATATCTGAGCGACCCGCGCTTTCCCTCGGACGGGACCATTCCCGACGACTTCGACAATTTCCAGCCCCGCCTGGGGTTGACGTGGAATGTCGGAGGGAAAAACGCCACCATCGTACGCGCCAACGCCGGATCGTATTATGCGCGCATACCGGGACTGGTCTTTGCATCGCCCCGCTCCACCAACGGCGCGTATCAGCAGATTCTGTTCCGAAGCAGCGCCGATTCGCCCGTGCTGGGCCCCGTGCCCCCGATCAACGCATTGATCGACGGATCGGACACGGTCCCCTTCCTGCCGGACATCCATGTCGTCGGGCGCAACCTGGAACTGCCGCGCACCTGGTCGTTCAGGGCCGGGATAGACCATGCCTTCGGAAATGGCCTGGCAACGAGCATCTTCTGGCAGCATGCCCGCACCGATCATCTTTTTCGCTTTATCGACCGCAACGCCGCCGCACTCGGATCTCCCTTCGGCGCAGGTACGCATCCGGGAGGCGGAGGCCTCGCTACGCTGTACGCGGTGGAAAGCTCGGCCCGCTCGCGGTACCACGGGATCACGCTGGACGCGCGCGGACGCGACGCATTCGACGGACTGCTGGATTTCGAAACCAGCTATACGCTCGCCTTCGACCGTTCGGACGACGACAACGAGCGTGACCCGTTCACCTTCACCTACGCAGACCCCCGCAACCTGACGCCGGAATACAACTGGTCCGACCGCGACCGACGCCATCGGTTTGCGGGCTATTTCGCCTTTTCCCTTCCGGGCAAGGTTTCTTTCAGCAATATCTTCCGGTATCTTTCGGCGTCGCCGGTTTCCGAGCGGTGCGACCGGCGAGGCGAACGCGCCGACGCGCCGGCGGACCGCATCTGCGCGGACGGGACGATCCTGCGACGCAACACGCTGCGGCGCAACAACGCATTCTTTACCTGGGACGCACGACTCGCGCGCACATTCGGGACCAAAGCCCGGCTCGAAGTCATGGTCGATTTTTTCAATGTCACGAATGCGGACAATTTCCTTGACACGGCCCTCGGCTCGCTGCTCTTCAACTTCGACGGCGCGATTCGGAGCGGGCTCGGGGACACGCGGCGGGCTCAGATAGGAGCCAGAGTGCGCTTCTGAGCGCGTGCCGGAATGGCGAGACGTCTCCGATGGCCATCGCCTTTCCTTTCTACCGCTTGCCGCCTGCGTGGCGCAGCCTCAAGCAGGAAGAAGTCCACCGGCGCGCGTACGAGACAGTGGCCGAAGCCAAAAAGGGAATCAGCAACTACTGCGCTACTTCAACGAAGAGCGCCGGCGCCAGAGCCTTGGCAATCTCACGTCCGGTGACGTATACTACAGACGAAAGCCGCTGACGAAGGCGGCGTAACCCACCGCAACCCTGCATCTGAAACGGCTCCTGAAAACTGGACAGTTTTCCCGGACCACTTCTGTGAGTGCGAGTATGTCATGTCCCTCGCCCCCCGAACGCGTGGATACAAACGCGCCGTCCGCCTATCAGGCCGGATATGAGCGCGCCTGCGCGCTTAATCCGGGTCTTGCCGAGCAATACGTCAGGCATACGCGCATCGGCGACCCTCTCGCCGATGCGGTCATAGATTCCTTAGCCCCGTTTTCGCCGGGGAAAGTAAACCGGTTCATCAAGGCTGGCATGCAACAGGACGCGGAGGTTCTGGCTGAGGCGCCCCGATTGCTGCGTGATTTTTTCGATATGATCGAAACGCCGCCGGAGTGGTTCGATCCGGCTATTATGCGAGGGGGCTACCGGGCTTTTCATAGTTATTCGGATTTGTTTATACCAGCTTTTTTCGTGGCCACCTTGCAGAATGCGTCTACCCTGATAGCCAAGGCGTTCTATGCTTCGGGTCGGACAATGAGCGGTTTTGGGCCGCGGCGAGTCCGGCAGAACACTCGGCATTTTATTGAGATCATGTTGCCGGGCGCTCTTGATCGCCAGGGAGACGGCTGGAAACTGTCCGTGCGCATCAGACTGGTGCATGCGCAACTCAGGCGGCTTATCCGCGACCAGGGTAGTTGGGACGAAGAGGTTTACGGTACGCCGCTCAGCGCTGCGCACATGGCGCTTGCATCCGCTAATTTCTCCGCAACCACGCTACGACAAGCACAGAGACTCGGAGCTGAAATGGATGAAGAGATGCGTTACGGCTACATGCAGGCCTGGCGTTACGCTTCCTGGCTGATCGGCACCCCCGAGTTTTTTCTGTTCGAGGGCAACGAGGAAAAAACCCATGAATTGCATCGGATCGCCCACGCAGCCGAACCGCCGCCTGCCGATGAGTCGGTCGTTATTGCGAATGCTCTGGTCAATGCATTGCCCAAAATTGCAGGCAAAACCGAGCTCGCAAAGCACCAAGCCTTTTTGACCCGCACATACCGGATCTCCAGGGCGCTGCTTGGCAACGATCTTGCAGATCAGCTCCAGTTCCCGAAATGCGATACCAAGGGACTCCTGAGACGGATGCGCGTACTGCGCCAGGTTCACGCCATGTCTCACAAGTTGGCTCCAAACATCGCCCAGAAGTGGCGGGGAAATAATTTCGTCTTTTTACTGGAGGCGTCCATGCTGGACGATCTCAGATACCGGTTGCCCGATCACTTACAAGCGCAGATGACGACGCCATGGTAAAACCTGTGCCTATTCCGCCTGTCCTGGTTCTGAGTACCGGACGGTGTGGATCGACCATGGTGTCGAACATTCTGAACCGGCACCCGCGCGTTCTTAGTCTTTCCGAGTTTTACAGTTACATCGGAATAGGTACGTTTCGTCCGCGGCGCCCTACCGGTGACTGGATGTGGGATCGCTTCAGTAAACAACAGCACAGGACCCGTCTCATGCTACGGGAGCCTGTTCCGGAGTTGATCTATCCATTCGACGCCCCGAATGCCCGCTTTACGCCCAGTAATGTGCCGCCGATTATGTGCGCCGCGCTTCCCCATATCACGGATGAGCATGACGCGCTGTTCGACGAGCTCGAACCGGTAGTTCGGGGACAACCCAGACAGGCGCCCGCCGATCATGTACGGCATCTTTTCGGATGGCTGTGCGAACGGTTTGGCCGGAGCGTATGGGTCGAACGCTCAGGCGGATCGCTGTTGTTCGCTTCCAAGCTGCTGCGCCTGTTTCCTGAAATGCGGGTGATCCATGTGTACCGCGACGGGCGTGAGACGGCCATTTCCATGAGTCGTCATTATCTCTTTCGCCTGATTCTGGCGACCTTGCAAAAGGTGAAATTCGGCGGCTTTGACGCCATGGCGTTGTTGCGGAAAAGGAAGCTTTGGGAAAATATTAATCCCTATATGGAGCCCTTGTCTCGCATGGTCGCGAAGCCCGAAGACTTGTCGTTCGACAAACTCACGCTTCCTGGTTTTGCAGCGCTCTGGAGCGCACTGATTGAACTGGGAGATCATATGGTAGGCGATCTGCCGCCTGATCGCCTACTGAATCTCAGGTTCGAGGATATGCAGGCGGAGCCGGAAGCCCATATCCGGCGACTCGTCCGGTTCATCGACCCGGCTCTGGAAAACGAGGATTGGGTTCGTGAGACCTCTGCCATTCCACGACCCACGCCGTCTAAATTCGCGCAACTCGATCCGAGCGAGCAGGCCGCCATCACCGAGGCATGCCGTCCCGGCCTCGAGCTCCTTGGCTATCCGCTTTGAAGCCGGCGGCAGAGTTTTTCGATGCGCTTCCGGTTGACCTGGAAGTCCCAGAAGCCATACCGCGAAGTCGAGCGAACGTGGATCATTGCATGCCCGGCAAAAAGGCGGCACTCGACATCGTCCAGTATCCACGGGCTTACTATCCAGACGACATGCAGGTACTCGTCTGTTTCGGCAAGGACGGTAGTTCTCCAGGAGGAGGTCAACGCATTCTTGAACCGCAGGAATTCGGCGGTCGGATTCTCGGAAACAGCCAACGTGGCGTAGCAGGTTACCTTCCTGGTCGAGCGAATGTGGATTATGCCATGCTCGGCGCAAAGACACAATTCGATGTGATCCAGACCCAATGATGTCCGGCAGTCCGAGAGCAGTCTGCTCCGATAGGTCGCATGCACATACTCGTCCGTCGCGGTGAGGACGACGGTACGACGCAAGGAAGCCACCCAGTTTTTGATCTGCAGAAATTCGGCGGCCGGATCCCCTGAAACCGTGAAAGACGCAACGCAATGCGAGTCCGAGGCGGTCCGGCTGCACGCGCATCCGGACGTATCCGGAGAAGGCGCGAATTTCAGCGGCATCGTATTTTGAACAACTAACAACCCTGAATCGGTAAGGTGGAGTCTGATTTCAACGACGCCGGCACAATGTCCTGTACGCGCGAACGTGAAGCGCTGATCGAAGTAGAATTAATCAGAGGTTCCTTAATTGCGTCGCGTAAGCGTGACAGGAAGGCCATGCTTGAACCGGTAGAATCCCAATGTCCTGACTTCAGGGAATTCTTTGGAAACGGGATCGATTCGCCAACGTTGGCTGACGGATGCAAGCGTCAGCACTACTTCCATCTTCCCGAAACCGGTACCGAGACAATTTCGGATGCCTCCGCCCCACGGAACGTACGCATGTTTGGGGTGTTCGGAGGGGGACAGCCATCGCTCCGGTTTGAACTTCAGCGGATCGGGCCAATATTTTTCAGCCCTCTGGGGCGCCCGCCAGAAAGGCTGTACGATCGTTCCCTTCGGGATGAAATAATCCCCAATCATGCAATCTTCGATGGCTTCTCTACCAACAACGTACGTGGGCGGAGTAATACGCAGTACTTCGCTGAATACGGCTTGCGTATACGGCAGATCTCTGTAATCCTTCGCCGACGGGTATCGCCCTTGCAATACCTCATCAACCTCCTGTTCCAAACGAGTGCGGATATCCGGATTCAGTCCGATATGATAGAAACACCATGCCAGCGCATTCGCACACGTTTCATGACTGGCCAGAATCTGGATATATGCTTCGTCTCTTATCTCGTCATCGTTTAAGGATTTTTGGATTCCGTCCTCATCGGTAGCCCAGACCAGGGAAGATATAAGATCAACGCGCTCCTTGTCGACGCGGGCTTTTTCGATCACCTCGAAAATAAGGCGGTCCATGGCCTTACAGGTATCCTCTCTGAAACGATTCTGGCGCAAGGGCAGCCTTGCTATCAGATCGCCCATGGGAAGCATGGTCAGTTTCATGCTCCAGTTCAATGTTTCCAGAACATCCTCGATAAGAGATGTATCAATGCGAATATCCCGTCCGAAAAACGTGGCGACTGCAATATCCAGCGTCAGCTGATGCGTAACCGGAACAATATCGAATGTGTCCCCATCCTTCCAGGCAGACTGCATCCTGACGATTTCCTCAATCATCATGCTGGCATATTCATCAAGAGCTTTTCTTCTGAAGGACGGTTGGACCAGTTTGCGCAGTCTCTGGTGAGCTTCGCCGTCTCCTGTCAGCGTGGTAGGGTTAGATACGATCCGGGTTTTCTTGAAAGCTGGCCCCTTATGAAACGAATGGCGTTTTTCAACAAGGACTTGTTCGATATATTCAGGCGAGTACACAGCGCAGAATCTTCGGCCCAGAAGCCGGAAATAAACAGCGTCTCCATATTGTTCGTGCATCGCCTCAAAGAATCCGACGGCGTCACGGATCCGCCACCGTTGGAGCTTCAATCCCAAGCCTGATTTAGGGCCGGGAGGAAGCTTTTTGCGGGAATTATATCGAATAGTAACCATCGGCGGTGAGGGGCGGTTCGAGAAAACCGTACAGTTTTCAGGTGCAAGGTTGCGGTGGGTTACGCCGCCTTCGTCAGCGGCTCTCGTCTGTAGTATACGTCATCGGGCGTGAGATTGTCAATCCGGCGCGGGCATTCTTCGTTGAAGTAGCGCAGGTAGTCGCCGATCCCCTTTGGGGCCTCGGCCACCGTCTCGTACGCGCGCCGATCCCGGATCGAGTCGCACCATGCGGCCTTGATCACAGATATATTACGAGAAACGGAAACAGGGAAACCCGCAGGGAGAATATGCGTTATAAGTTGTTCTGCCTGAGTTTGGCCTTTTCGGAAACAGGCGACGGATTTTCGGGGTGTGGCGCAGCCCGGTAGCGCGCTTCGTTCGGGACGAAGAGGTCGTGGGTTCAAATCCCGCCACCCCGACCATTTCAGGATACTCTGATTAAATCCACTTTAACCAGAGTGTCCTTTATATCTCCGGTGATTTCGCCGGCCGGCCGCAACGGCGCCCTGATCTACGCCAGGATCAGCTACCCGATGCAGCTTACGTTCCGCTTGCGGCCAACGAGTACCGTGCTCGGGGTTTGGCGCCAGACGCACTCGGCGTCGAACCCCGCCTCACGCATCGCCCGAAGCTCCCTGTCGAGTGGAAAGTAGGCGTCCTCGTCCGACCACTCGTCAAAGTGCCGATAGGCCTGCGCCTCATCGATGCCGCAGGCTGCCAGATGCGCCGCCCAGGCAGCGTAATCCGCTGCGCGGTCGGGATCCGCCCCCGGCATGGTCACGTCGGCATTGACGAAAACGCCCCCTGGACGAAGCGCCTGCGCGATGCGGCCGTACAACGCGGTCTTGGCGCCCATGTCGGCCACGTGATGCAAGGAGAGGGAGGCGGCGACCGCATCGCAGCCCGGCAGCGGATCGTTGAACGACTGCCCGCGCAAACGGACCCGGTCCCCGAAGCGCCGCAACCTCGACTCGGCGCGATGCAACATTTCGCCGTCCACGTCCACCAACTCAACAACGCCTGCCTGCCGCCTTTCCAGGATCGCCTCCGCCAGCGCTCCCGTCCCGGCGCCAAGATCGAGAATCCGTTCCGGCCTGACCCGGGCGATTTCTTCCGCGGCCCGTTCAAGCATCGCCTCGTAGCCAGGAATGAAGCTGCGAATCGTCGCGTCATAGGCTTTGATGTCGAGCTGCAGGTGCCGGCGAACGGAATGGCTCATGAGCACTGGTATGGCCTTCAGTGGCGAATTCAGTACCCACTGGGTACTATTTTGGTTTTAAGGACACTCTGATTAAATCTGCAAAGTTCAGAGACTGCGAGGGGCGCTTCACGTTCGCCATGCCCCGAATCCGCAGCGTTTACCGCTGATTTCAAAGACGCCAGTACAATGTCCTGTACTCACGAACGTGAAGTGCTGATCGAAGTAGATTTAATCAGAGTGTCCCTTGGTAAACCAGACAGAACGGCGGGAAGTTGCGCGCGTTCGGAACAGCAAGCCCCATGGGTACTCCGTCTTGCGACCCTACCCGATTTCACGAAACCATTTCCGGCTTTGTCGTTTTACGAACAATAAGCAACCCGGATAATGCGCGTCGCCGATCATTCCTCTTCATGCTCTCTGCGCTGAGGACATACAGGTTTTTTTCCACGCTGCTCGGCCTGAGTTTGCTGTTCGGCGTGGCGGCGCCTTTGGCGCAAACAACCTGCGCCATGGGACAAAACGGGCAAAACGACCCGCATGGAGCCCACGACTGCCCCCACCAAAACACGCATTCCCATGCGCCTGCCGAGGCGCCGGCGCCTCCCTGCCCGCACGAAGCGGAACCGACGCATGAAGGCGTGGCGCCCTCTTCTTCGGATCCCCGGCCATGCTGCGCATTCGAATCGGCTGCGACCGGCGAGGCCGTAACGCTTCTCTCCAGGACCTCATGGCGGGATGCAGACAATCTTTTCCTTGCTCTCCTTCCCCATACCCGACATAAAGTACCGGACAAGATATCGGGGCCCCTGCGCATCTCCGCCCCGCCATTCTTTACCGGGTTTTCCCCCATCGACAGGCAGGCCCTTCTCGCCACGTTCCTGATCTGACAGGCCTGTTGCTTCCCACTACGCCTTCCGGATAGATAGAGAGGCCGGATAGATGGAGAGGTCCGGCTCGACCGACCTCTCGCGTTTGCAACAGGAAGTCTCAAGGATACTCTGATTAAGGCAAGACGGTACAGAGGGGGCTGTGGATGCGCCTTTGAGCGAAACATCGGGCCCCAAAATATCCCGCCAGCCTATCGCCCGCGCACCCTTATGTATTCGCGAAAAGGCGCGCCACAGCCCCGTTCCACACTGGGCAGTGTGCCTCTCGCAGCCTCTGAATTTTGCAGATTTAATCAGAGTATCCTCAACAGTTCAGGAAATCCATGAAGCTGATTCAATCCATTGGCGCAGTCCGCGCCATATCCATCGCCCTGCTTTTGCTCCCGGCGATGGCCCATGCGAAGCATCGCCCGCCGGCGCCGGCCGACACGCTCCTGAGCCTCGAATATCTCTTGACAGAGGTACGGGTCAACAACCCGTCCCTGCGGGTGTCGCGACTGGAGGCAGAGGCTCAGGCCACCCGAAGCCGCCAGGTGTCCGCCTTGCCGGATCCTTCCGTGACGGTCGGTTACCAACCGTACCCGCTCCTGACGGCGCGCGGCGCGCAGCGCAGCCAATGGCGCATCGAGCAGATGGCGCCGTACCCCGGCAAACTCGGCCTTCAGGGAACTATTGCCGACCTGAGCGCCGAAGTCGCAGGCTTTGAAGCAGATACCTTTGAAGAGGACCTGCTCTTCGAGGCCAAGCAGGCGTACTACGAACTCTATCGGGTTCAGCAACAGGAGAAGCTCATCCTCGCTTTTCAGGACAGACTGGAGAACTTTGAAGAGGCCGCCGCCGCGCAATACGAAGTGGGCGCCGGCATGCAGCAAGCCATCCTGAAAGCGCAACTGGAGAAGAACACGCTCGCGCGCGTGCAGCTTGAACTTGCAGAGCGTCGCCGCACGGCGGCCGAAACCCTGGGGCGCCTGCTCAACCGGCCCACATCCGACGCCTTTATGGCCGGCGTCCGGATCGGGGCGCCGCCCACTCTTCGCCTCGATGAAGCCGCACTGTTGGAAATCGCCCGAAGGGAGCGGCCCGAAGCCGACGCCCTCGACGCGGCAGCGCGACGCGCCGACGCCCGGATCGCACTGGCCCGCAAGCAGTTCATGCCCGATTTCGGCCTGAACGTCACCTGGTTCGACATAAGTAATACGGACGCGCCGGCGACAGCCACGGGGCGCGACGCCATCGCGATCGGGGCCACCGTCAAAGTACCGATTCAACGCGGGAACTTGCGCGCCCGGCTGGAGGAAACCCGCGTACGCCGCATCCAGGTCGAGGCGCGCCAGGAAGCGCTTGAAACCTCGTTCCGGACGCAGATCGCCGATCTCGCAAGCCGGCTGCGCGGGGAGGCCAGGCAGCTTGCCCTTTACCGGGAAGCCCTTATTCCCCAGGCCGAGACCACCCTTCAGGCTACGCTCAGCGCCTACGCCACCGGAGGCGCCGATTTCCTTGACCTCCTTGACGCCGAGCGCATGCTCTTCTCGTTAGAAACGGGCTACGAAGACACGTTCGCGCGCTACCTGAAAACGACCGCCGCCCTTGAACGGGTACTTGGTATCCGCTCGCTTGCGGACCTTGAGGATACTCTTCAGACGCCAACCCGGCGTCCAGCCAAACCCTGAACACCATGAACACGCAACGATTCGCCAAATGGCTCGGAATCCCCCTGCTGCTTGCGGCGCTTGCCGCCGGCGGTTTTTTTCTCGGACGCATCACCACGGACGGAACGGCAACCGTAGCCCGGCATGAGGCGTCTGCCGACGAGGGGGAACGCAATATCCTCTACTGGCAGGCGCCCATGGACCCGACGGAGATTTACGACCAGCCCGGCAAATCGGCCATGGGCATGGACCTGATCCCCGTCTACGAGGACGAAGCCGATGCGGAACCGGGCAGTATGGTGTCCATCGACCCGGCGACCGTACAGAACATGGGCGTACGCACCGATCGCGTCCAGCGGATGGATTTTTCCCGCATGATCCGCACCGTCGGCGAGGTCCGGTACGACGAGGAGCGCCTCTATCTGGTCAACGCCAAAATCTCCGGCTGGATCGAAAAGCTTTACGTCAACTTCATCGGCGACCAGGTCCGGCAGGGAGACCCGTTGATGGAAATCTACTCCCCGGAACTCGTCGCCACACAGCAGGAATATCTGCTGGCGCTCAAAAACCACCGGATGCTGGCCGAAAGCAGCGTCGCCTCGGTCCGGGAAGACGCCGGGAAATTGCTGGCCTCGGCGCGCACCCGCCTCGAATACTGGGACATCCCCCCCTCGGAGATCGAGCGTCTGGAGCAAACCGGCGAGGTGAAGAAAACCACCCTGCTCGAAGCCCCGGCCACCGGCATTGTCGTAAAAAGGGACGCCATGGAAGGCGCCCATATCGAGGCCGGCATGGACCTCTTCGAAATCGCCGACCTGCGGACGGTGTGGGTACACGCCAGCTTCTACGACAACGAGGCGCCGTGGATCAGCGAGGGGCAACCGGTCGAGATGGAACTATCCTACCTGCCGGGGAAGACCTACACGGGACAAGTCTCCTACATCTACCCTTATCTGCGCGAGAAAGCCCGCGACGTGCATGTGCGCCTGATCTTTTCCAATCCGGATCTGGACCTCAAGCCGGGGATGTACGCCAATATCCGGCTCCAGGGCAAGGTCATACCCGATGCGTTGGTCGCGCCCTCCGAAGCCGTGATTCGTTCCGGGGCCCGCGCAATCGTCTTCGTGGCCCGCGGAGAAGGTCGCTTCGAGCCGCGCGAAATCCGGATCGGCGAAGAAGGCGGTCCGGGAAACAGCCTGGTGCGGGTGCTCGCCGGCCTGTCGGGCGACGAAGAGGTCGTCACGTCGGCCCAGTTCATGCTGGACAGCGAAAGCCGCCTGCAGGAAGCCATCCGGAAAATGCTGCAGGAGCGGACGCAATCGGACGCACAGCCTGCCGGCGAAGCATCGGAAGCCATGCCGGAAATGGTCTCCACAGCGCCTGAAGAATCCGACGCGCACATGCACCATCAGCATTGAGCCGGGGCCCATCCCTGATTCCCTGATTCGCCTTAAGGATGCTCTGATTAAGGCATTCCCCGACTTTTTACAGAGAAAATCATGCTGGAAAAGATCATAGAGGCCTCGGTCAATAACCGCTTGCTGGTGATCGTCTTCACCCTCCTGATTGCACTGGCCGGCGCCTGGGCGATGCTCCGCACGCCCGTAGACGCCATCCCCGACTTGAGCGATGTGCAGGTGATCGTCTTCACCGAGTATCCGGGACAGGCTCCGCAGGTCGTCGAAGACCAGGTGACGTATCCGCTGACGACGGCCATGCTGGGGGTGCCCTTCGCGAAAGCCGTGCGCGGCTATTCGTTCTTCGGCTACTCGTTCGTCTACATCATCTTCGAAGACGGCACGGACATGTACTGGGCCCGCAGCCGGGTCCTGGAGTACCTCAACTATGTGGCCAATCGACTTCCGGGCGGGGTGACGCCCACGCTGGGGCCGGACGCCACCGGGGTAGGCTGGGCCTTCGAATATGTGATCGACGGCGGAGACCGGTACGATCTTCAGCAACTGCGCTCCATCCAGGACTGGTTTCTGCGCTATGAACTGATGAGCGTGCCCGGGGTGGCCGAAGTGGCCTCCATCGGCGGCTACGTCAAGCAATATCAGGTCGAAGTCGATCCCAACAAGCTGCTGGCCTATAACATTCCCCTTTCGAAAGTGCGCTCGGCCCTGCAACGCAGCAACAACGATGTGGGCGGCAGACTGGTCGAGATGGGCGAGACCGAGTTTATGGTGCGGGGGCTGGGCTATATCCAATCGATCAAGGACATAGAGAACACGCCTGTCGGAGTGGACGAGAACGGCACGCCCATCCTGATCCGGAACATCGCCCATGTACACCTCGGACCCGAGTTGCGCCGCGGTCTGGTGGATCTGGACGGGGAGGGCGAAACCGTCGGCGGGATCGTCGTAATGCGCTATGGGGAAAACGCCCTCAAGACGATCGAGGCCGTCAAAGCGAAACTGGAAGAACTGAAGGAAGGATTGCCGGAAGGAGTAACCATCCAGGCCGTCTATGACCGCAGCAGCCTCATCGAGCGCGCTATCGACAACCTGAAAGGGACGCTTCTGGAAGAGAGCCTCATCGTCGCGCTGGTGACCATCCTGTTCCTGCTGCACGTCCGCAGCGCCTTCGTGGCGATCTTCACCCTTCCGATGGGCATTCTGATCGCGTTTCTGGTGATGTATTACCAGGGCCTCAATGCGAACATCATGTCGCTCAGCGGCATCGCCATCGCCATCGGCGCGATGGTCGACGCAGCGATCGTGATGATCGAAAACGCCCACAAACACATGGAGCGCGACGCCGGAAAGAAAGACCGCTGGCGCATCATTACCGATGCGTCCAAAGAGGTCGGGCCGGCGTTGTTCTATTCGCTGCTGATTATCACGCTCTCCTTTCTGCCCGTATTCACGCTTCAGGCGCAGGAAGGCCGGCTCTTCAAGCCGCTGGCTTTCACGAAAACCTACGCCATGGCGGCCTCGGCGCTTCTGGCCATTACGGTGGTGCCGGCGCTGATGGGCTATTTCATACGCGGCAATATCCTGCCGGAGAAAAAGAATCCCGTCAATCGTTTTCTGATCGCCATATACCGCCCGGTGATTCACGCCGTGCTCCGGTTCAAATGGATAACCATTGCCGCTGCGGTAGTGGCGCTGGGAGCGACAGCGTATCCCCTCGGCAAGCTCGGCTCCGAATTCATGCCGCCTTTGAACGAGGGCGATCTGCTCTACATGCCCACCACCGATCCGGGCGTCAGCATTACCAAGGCCAGGGAACTCCTGCAGCAAACGGACAAGATCATCAAGAGCTTCCCCGAGGTAGATCATGCTTTCGGAAAGGTGGGCCGCGCCGAAACGGCGACGGACCCGGCGCCATTGTCCATGATAGAAACCACGATCACCCTGAAACCGGAAAGCGAGTGGCGGGAAGGCATGACCATGGACCAACTCGTCCGGGAACTCGACGCCGCGATCGACTTTCCGGGCCTCACCAACGCCTGGACCATGCCCATCAAAACGCGCATCGATATGCTCTCGACGGGCATCAAGACCCCGGTGGGCGTCAAACTGATGGGACCCGACCTGAATATCCTTTCCGACCTGGGGCAACGCGTTGCGGCCCTCCTGCAGACGGCGCCGGGCACGTTGAGCGCCTTCCCGGACAAAGCCGTCGGCGGCAATTTTATCGACTATCGCATAAACCGCGAAGAAGCCGCCCGGTACGGCCTGACGGTGGGCGACGTGCAGGATGTGATCATGTCGGCCATCGGGGGAATGAATGTCACCTGGACGGTCGAGGGACTGGAGCGGTATCCGGTCAACGTCCGGTACAGCCGCGAACTGCGCGATAACCTGCCGGCGCTCAGGCGGGTGCTGATCCCAACCCCTGTGGGGGCGCAGATTCCGCTGAGTTATGTGGCCGATTTCAGCATTGTCAACGGGCCGCCGGTCATCAAGAGCGAAAATGCGCGCACGACCTCCTGGGTTTATGTGGACATCCGCGACATCGATGTGGGTACCTACGTAAAGAATGCCCGCGCCGCCGTGCATGAGCAGGTAGACCTGCCGGAGGGGTACAGCATGGTCTGGAGCGGGCAGTACGAATACATGGAACGGGCCCGGCAGCGCCTGCAGGTCGTGATTCCGCTGACGCTAATAATCATCTTTCTGCTGCTCTACCTGAACTTCAAGAACATTACCGAAAGCCTTATCGTGATGTTGTCGCTGCCGTTTTCGCTCGTCGGCGGGGTCTGGCTGTTGTATCTGTTCAACTATAACCTCAGCGTAGCCGTTGGGGTCGGCTTCATTGCCCTGGCCGGCGTCGCCGCCGAAACAGGCGTGATCATGTTGATCTATCTCGATCAGGCCTGGAAGGACAGACTTTCGCGGGGACAAATGACTTCGTTGAAGGATCTGTACGAAGCCATCATTGCGGGAGCCGTCGAGCGGGTGCGTCCCAAGATGATGACCGTCATGGCCATCATGGCCGGCCTGCTGCCCATTTTATGGGGACACGGTACGGGCTCCGAGGTAATGAAACGCATCGCGGCGCCGATGGTCGGGGGGATGGTTTCGTCCACGATCCTGACGCTGGTCGTCATCCCGGTCATCTACTACCTGTGGAAAAGCCATGCATTGAAGAGGCAGGCGAATCGCTGAGGCGGGAGCTTGCCGGAGGCGTCGCCAGGCGCTCAAAGGAGCCCTCGGAAGAAAAACACTGCCGCCCGTCGTTCCAACCGAAGAAAAACAGACCCTCAAACAAACCGCCTGATCCAGGACCCGGAGACCCGAGTGTCGAGTAAAGGCCAAACTTGTACGCAACGAGTATGCTGCGCGAGCAAACCCATGACCAGGCCGCATGAACCAAACCCGGCGGCATGCGTAGGAGTATACGGTTTTTTCCGGTTTTTTTTCTGATCCATTGCCATTATTGACCGTATTTCCTGCGCCCCATGGAAGCATTCGTCGATTGGTTTATGGGGCTTGGGGAACGCTACAACGTCAATCCGATCATCTTCGGATCGATTTACGTGGGCGCCATTCCCTTCTTTACGGCCTCCATCGCCTGGCTCGTTCGGAACCTGCGTCGTCGCCGGTCGATCGCGGCCCCCGTACTGTCCGCCTCGTTTTTCTTCGTCTCGGCCTATCTGTACCTGATCGTCGTCGGACGCGACATCCCCATCTGGGTGTACTTCTTCGTCGCCGGTATGGTCGTCTTCGGGGCGTTCTCCACCCTGAAGAAAATCCGGGGGCAGTTGAAGGAGGGAAAAGAGGAAAACGAGGCAGAGTGATCCGCTGAAGGAGGGAAAGACCATCAAACTCAATGGCCCCGGCCATGTATCGTCGCTCCGGCGACTGACCGGTGTAAAATTTGCCGTATAAATTCCATGTGAAAAGTTCATCCGAACATGAGGGAAGGTGCGAGAAGTTTTTCGCGCGAATCCCCCATTCTCCATCGAAAACCGCTGCCCGCAGGCTTTCTTTCTTAAGGATGGGGGCCGGCTGGTCAAGGGCGGCGTGGTCGGTTGCGATCTGCTGTTCTCTGGCAGCGGCAAAGGTCTTCGTTCCGAGCGCGGCGCAGGCGCAAACGGCCGCGGAGAGAGCGGCCCTAACGGCGTTATACGATGCGACCGACGGCGATAACTGGACAGATAACACCAACTGGAAAACCGAGGAACCGGTCGGGAACTGGTACGGGGTCACGGTTGAAAACGGCGCAGTCACCGAGTTAAATCTCACCAAAAACGCCTTAAGCGGAGAAATACCAGCCGAAATAGGGAATCTGACCAACCTCAAGCGATTATGGCTCAGCGATAACCAATTAAGCGGCGCCATACCGGCCGAAACAGGGAATCTGACCAATCTCGAGCAATTATGGCTCGACGATAACCAATTAAGCGGCGCCATACCAGCCGAAACAGGAAATCTGGCCAACCTTGAGCAGTTATGGCTCCCTGCAAACTCCTTAAGCGGCGCCATACCAGCCGAAACAGGAAATCTGGCCAACCTTGAGGTGTTAAACCTCAGTTCTAATTCCTTAAGAGGAGAAGTACCGTCCGAAATAGGAAATCTGACCAACCTCAGGCAGTTAAATCTCCACGAAAATTCCTTAAGAGGAGAAATACCGCCCGAAATAGGAAATCTGACCAACCTCGAGCGATTATGGCTCGACGATAACCGATTAAGCGGGGCCATACCAGCCGAAATAGGAAATCTGACCAACCTTCAGGCATTATGGCTCGACGATAACCGATTAAGCGGCGCCATACCGACCGAAACAGGAAATCTGACCAACCTTCAGGTGTTAGACCTCAGTTCTAATTCCTTAAGCGGGGCCATACCAGCCGAAATAGGGAATTTGACCAGACTTGAATGGTTACGGCTCGTGAACAACTCCTTAAGCGGGGTCATACCGACCGAAACAGGAAATCTGACCAACCTTCAGGTATTAGACCTCAGTTCTAACTCCTTAAGCGGCGCCATACCGGCCGAAACAGGAAATCTGGCCAGCCTTGAAGAGTTAAACCTCAGAAGTAACCGGTTAAGCGGAGAAATACCGGCCGAAACAGGGAATTTGACCAACCTTGAGGTGTTAGACCTCAGTTCTAACTCCTTAAGCGGCGCCATACCAGCCGAAACAGGAAATTTGGCCAGCCTTGAGGAGTTAGACCTCAGTTCTAACTCCTTAAGCGGGGCCATACCGACCGAAACAGGAAATTTGACCAGCCTTGAGGAGTTAAACCTCGGAAGTAACCGATTAAGCGGAAAAATACCGGCCGAAACAGAAAATTTAACCAACCTTGAGGGGTTATTCCTGAATAACAATACAGAGTTGACCGGAGAGCTTCCCGCGGGTTTAAGGCTTCTGCCGCTTGTGGAACTGGATATACGAAACACCTGTCTTGCTACGCCTGCGGATAGCGATTTTCGGGCATGGTTAGCGGGTATCGTTTTTTCCGATACCGATAGAGCATGTACGTCGCCCGGCGTTACGGTGACGCCGACGGCGCTCGCGGTTCCGGAAGGCTCGAATGCGAAGTACGCGGTCGTGCTCGATACGCAGCCCTCGGCCAACGTAACGATCTCAGTGTCGCTGATCGCCGGTTCGGACGAAGACATTACGGCGGACAAGACCTCGCTCGCGTTCACGCCGGATAACTGGAATGCGGCGCAGGAGATAACGGTGTCGGCGGCCGAGGACGACGATGTCTTGAACGGCGCGGCGACGATAGAACATGCGGCGTCGGGCGGGGGCTACGGCGGCGTAAGCATCTCTTCGGTTACGGCGACGGAGGCGGATAACGACGCCGCAGGCGTTACGGTGACGCCGACGGCGCTCACGGTTCCGGAAGGCTCGAATGCGAAGTACGCGGTCGTGCTCGATACGCAGCCCTCGGCCAACGTAACGATCTCAGTGTCGCTGATCGCCGGTTCGGACGAAGACATTACGGCGGACAAGACCTCGCTCGCGTTCACGCCGGATAACTGGAATGCGGCGCAGGAGATAACGGTGTCGGCGGCCGAGGACGACGATGCGCTGAACGGCGCGGCGACGA
>CAZSNF010000005.1:116442-151017 GCA_964608315.1 uncultured Rhodothermales bacterium
GAGATAACGGTGTCGGCGGCCGAGGACGACGATGCGCTGAACGGCGCGGCGACGATAGAACATGCGGCGTCGGGCGGGGGCTACGGCGACGCGACGGTCTCTTCGGTGACGGCGGTCGAACTGGATAACGATACGCCGGGCGTTACGGTGACCCCGACGATTCTCACGGTTCCGGAAGGAGGCAGCGCGACGTATGCCGTGGTTCTCGACACAGAGCCTTCGGGCGATGTAATGATCGCCTTGTCTTTTGCCGCCGGTTCGGACGAAGACATTACGGCAGACAAGACCTCGCTCGCGTTCACGCCGGATAACTGGAATGCGGCGCAGGAGATAACGGTGTCGGCGGCCGAGGACGACGATGCGCTGAACGGCGCGGCGACGATAGAACATGCGGCGTCGGGCGGGGGCTACGGCGACGCGACGGTCTCTTCGGTGACGGCGGTCGAACTGGATAACGATACGCCGGGCGTTACGGTGACCCCGACGATTCTCACGGTTCCGGAAGGAGGCAGCGCGACGTATGCCGTGGTTCTCGACACAGAGCCTTCGGGCGATGTAATGATCGCCTTGTCTTTTGCCGCCGGTTCGGACGAAGACATTACGGCAGACAAGACCTCGCTCGCGTTCACGCCGGATAACTGGAATGCGGCGCAGGAGATAACGGTGTCGGCGGCCGAGGATCCGGACAGCGAGGACGATGCGGCGCTGCTGAATCACAGGGCGAGCGGCGGGGATTACAGCGAAGTGACCATACCCGATGTAGCGATCAAGGTCATAGACGAACACAGCGGCTTCGACGTATCGGCCTGGCTTGCCCGTTACAGCCGCATGAGCGCCGACCACCTTCTTTCCTCCGTGGAGCGCCGTATGGAGCGGGTCGGTCGCGACGCTTCCGGCATGCAGGCTTCCTTTGCGGGCCAGCGCCTTGCATTCGGCGATGCGCCTGCGCGACCGGGTACGGCCTTCTCCGGCGCGGCGGCGCTCTGGAGCGCTTCGCAAGACTATACGACAGGCGGCGGTGATTACGGCGACGGTTCCGGGCATGGCGCGCCCTTGAAAAACTCGTACGGGATATCTTCGGGCCTGAACGGGGCGGCCAGGCGTTACAGGAACCTGACGCTGCGCGACGCGCTGTCGCGGAGCGCTTTCCGGTATGCAAGAGAGATGTCTTCAGGGAACACCCTCGGAATATGGGGCCAGGGGACGTTCTCCCGATTCAGCGGCAGCGAGGCCGGTGCGGATATTACCGGAGATGTTATGTCGGGAACGATCGGCGTCGATAACAGATTTGCCGGCGGGTTGCACGGATTAGCGGTTTCGCGCAGCGAGAGCGAGGGGACATACCGGATAGCGGGAGAAGAGAATCTTTCCCTGTCGGCGACGCTTACAGGCGTATACCCGTATGCGCGTTACAGGATTACGAACCGTATGCAGGTATGGGGCGCTATCGGTTACGGCGTCGGTTCGCTGCGTCTGGAGAGGGATTCGCTTGCTTCCCTGTCCTCGACCTCGGATCTTTCCATGGCGCTCGGTTCCGTAGGCATGAGCGGCGATATCGTCTCTGCCGGATCGCAGGGTTTCGGATTGTCGTGGCAGACGGACGCGATGCTTCTTCGTTCTTCGCTCGACGCCTCGCGCTCTCTTACCGCCGCTACGGCTACCGTGCATCGTCTGCGTATGGGGCTGAAGAGTACCTTTATCATCAGGATGAGCGATCGCGCATCCCTTGCGCCGAAACTGCGGTTGGGCGTGCGTCGCGACGGAGGCGACGCAGAGCAGGGGATGGGAATGGACGTGGCCGGGGGCCTGGGCTTTATGCATTCCGCCTGGGGATTGCGCGTGCAGATCGACATGCACGGCCTGGTGGCGCATGAAGACAGCGACTTCGAAGAGTGGGGCGCATCGGGCATGATCCTGTTCGACCGTTCGCCTTCTTCGGACTTGGGCGCGTCGTTGCAGATTATCCCCTCCTGGGGATCGCTGCCGTTTTCCATGGGCGGCATGCGTTCGCTCTGGCCTCGAGAGACGGCGGCGGGTCTGGCGGGCTTGCGGCGCGCCGACGTAGCCGAGGACCGCTCGCTTCGTCTGGACAGTCGATTCGATTACGGGTTTACGGCTGGAGAGCATGGCGTGGCGACGCCGTACGCCAGCGTTTCCGTCTCCGGCGACAAAGCCCAGAGCGCCTCGGCGGGCGCGGATCTGGAAATAGGCGGCGGGCTGGACTATTCGAACCGATCGCTGGGCTTGCGCATGCAAGCCGGGATGCGCGGTTTGGCGGCGGCGGAAGAGGCGGGCTTCGAAGAGTGGGGCGCATCGGGCGTCGTCTTCTTCGATCCCGACCCGTCATCGCCTGCGGGGGCTTCGTTCAATGTATCGCAGTCATGGGGCATTGCTCCCCGAACGGGGTTTGGCGGATTGCAGAGCATGGGGACGATGCGTGAACGCGAGCCCCTGCCCCGATCCGTAACGGGTATGTCCCGGACTACTCGCTACGGTCAGCCCCTGCGCGTGGAAGGCGAAATGGGCTACGGTTTTTCCGCCTCGGGGGGCAAAGGCGTGGCGACCCCCTACGCAGGCGTTTCTTTCTCCGACCGGGGCCGCCGCGGCCTCCTTCTGGGGTTCAACATGCAGGCGGGCAGACGTTTTCTTCTGAATGTGGAGGGCGTCACGCCCCAAATCAGGGCGATCTCCTTCGATTCCATGCCCGAATTCAGGGTCAGGGGCCTGCTGAAGTGGTAATGCGGTCGTTCAGGCGGCTTTGAGTTCAGCCAGCGCAAAAGCCCCGGCTGTGTTCTCGCAGCCCGGATTCGGGTTGTGCAGAATAGCAAGAAGGATCCGTTTTTGCCCCTTTTGAGTAATTTCTACTCCATTTTGGAGTAATTTCTACTCAAAGAGGGTATATTAAAGGCACACGTAACCTCCTTCTGTCAGAGTATCCTGTACATTATGCAATTCGAATTCGACCCCGCAGACAGCGAGCGCAATCTCCAAAAACACGGCATAGACTTTAAGGCGGCGCAAGCCTTATGGGACGATCCCCGGCTGCTCGAGGCGCCTGCCAACACGGCGGGAGAACCAAGATGGCTCGCTATTGGCGAAATCGAGGGTACGCAGTGGTCGGCAATCGTCACCTACCGCAACGAGGCCGTCCGCATCATCTCGGTGCGGCGATCGCAGCAAAGCGAGCACCGCTGTATGAATACCCCCGAATTCGACGCCGCGTTCGATAAGGGCGAAGACATAACGGGCGCGCTGGATATGCCCAAAGCGCAGCGGCCCAGGCGGAAGAACAAGCGGATCAGCATCGATTGTCCTGCATGGATGACCGAACGAATCGACGAGGAAGCCGACCATCTGGGGATCACGCGGCAATCGCTTATCAAGACCTGGCTGGCCGAGCGGCTGGAACCGTCGGGCGAAGCGGATTAGCGGCCCCGGCTATTCCCGCGCCTGCGCACCGCCTCCATCCCTACCTGTGCTCCGGGTTCGCATGATCGAACCGGCACCCGGCGTCCCAGGCGGCGCGCTGATTCCCGTGCGCCGGAACGCCGCCGGCATCCTTGAGCATCCGGGCGAAATGCATCAGATTCCACGTCATGAACGTGGCGTTGCGCTGGGCGAACTCGTTTTCCGGCCCGCCGGACCCCTCGTCAAGGTAGGATGGCCCCGGCCCCGCCTCTCCAATCCATCCTGCATCGGCCTGCGGCGGAATCGTATAGCCCACATGCTGCAAGGCGTACAGAATGCTCATGGAACAGTGCTTCACGCCATCCTCATTCCCTGTAATGAGGCAGCCTCCCGTCTTGCCGTAGTAGGCGTACTGGCCCGCCTCGTTGAGCAGCGCCGAGCAGGAATAGAGCCGCTCGACGACCTGCGTGCATACGGACGATTTTTCGCCCAGCCAGATGGGCGAGCCGATCACGAGGATGTCGGCTGCGCGCACCTTCTCGTACAACATGGGCCAGTCGTCCCGGTTCGCGCCGCGCTCGGTCATGTCGGGATAGACGCCGAACGCAAGATGATAATCCACCGGGCGCAGCGACTCCACCGCAATCCTGTTTTTCTCCATAATGGCGATGGACACATCCATCAGTCCCTGCGTGTGGGATCGTTCAGGCGACGGCTTCAACGTGCAATTCAGAAAGAGCGCGCGAAGGTCCGAAAAATCCCCGTCGTACGAGGCGCAAAGCGCTTCTTGCGCGGGGGACAACGTGTGATCAGGCATGGCGGTACGGGGGTATCGAGTGGATCCGTCTCGTTCGTCAACCGTTTACCGGAACGCTGCGTTCCGGAAGACCTGCAAGGATAACTGCTTCGCGCCGAACGCCTCGCATCGTTCGCGCGCCGGACCGAATGCCAAAGAATGTCCCGCCAGCCGCCTGCGGGCGATAGCGGCCCCCATTCAATAACCCGCTCGATACCCTGTTCGACCGCTCTGCACCCCCAACTCCTGTAACATTATGCCCGACCAGCCGTCCCGCGAAATGAACCGATACAGCCGCCTGATCACCCAGCCGCTTACGCGAGGGATCTCGCAGGCCATGCTGTACGCCACCGGGCTCACGGAAGAGGACATGAACAAGCCGCAGGTCGGCATCGTGTCCAACTGGTGGGAGGGCAATCCCTGCAACATGCACCTCGACAAGCTGGCTGCGCAGGTGCGCGAGGCGGTCGCTGCGTCCGGTCTGGTAGGGCTGCGGTTCAACACGATCGGCGTTTCCGACGGCATCAGCATGGGCACCGAGGGCATGAGTTACTCGCTCCAGTCCCGCGACCTTATCGCCGACTCGATCGAGACCGTGGTGCGGGCCCAGTGGTACGACGCGGTCGTGGCGATTCCGGGTTGCGACAAGAATATGCCCGGCTGCATCATGGCGCTGGCCCGGCTGAACCGACCGGGCGTCGTGGTCTACGGCGGGACGATCCTGCCCGGACGCACCTTTCTGCGGGGCGGGGAACAGAAGCGGGACATCATCTCCGCCGCGCAGTCCTACGGCGAATACCTTGCGGGAACCATCACGGACGAGGAACGCAAAACCATCGTACGGCGCTCGTGCCCCGGCGCGGGCGCATGCGGAGGCATGTACACGGCGAACACGATGGGCTGCGCCATCGAGGCGCTGGGCATGTCGCTTCCCTACTCGTCCTCCACGCCCGCCGTGTACGACCGGAAAATGGACGAATGCCGCCGGGCGGGCGAGGCCGTGGGCGAATTGCTCCGGCTGGACCTCAAACCCCGCGACGTCATGACGCGGCAGGCTTTCGAGAACGCCATGACGGTTGTGATGGCGCTGGGCGGCTCGACGAATGCCGTGCTGCATCTCATTGCGATGGCCCGCGCCTCGGAGGTCGACCTGTCCATGGACGATTTTCAGCGGGTCAGCGACCGCGTGCCGTACCTCGCGGACCTGAAGCCGAGCGGCCGGTACGTGATGGCGGACCTGCACGAGATCGGGGGGACGCCCGCCGTCATGAAGTACCTGCTCGAGGAGGGGCGCCTCGACGGTTCCTGCATGACGGTTACCGGCAAAACGCTTGCAGAGAACCTCGAACCCCTGCCGGGCCTCGCCGAGGGACAGGACCTCGTGCATTCCCTCGAAAAACCCCTGAAGAAAACGGGGCACCTGACGATCCTCTACGGGAATCTGGCCCCGGAAGGAGCCGTAGCCAAGATAACCGGCAAGGAAGGCACGTATTTCAAGGGCCCGGCCCGGGTGTTCGACGCCGAGGAGGACATGCTGGAAGGACTGAAAGCGGGCCGGATACAAAAAGGCGACATCGTCATCATCCGGTACGAAGGGCCCAAAGGCGGCCCCGGCATGCCGGAAATGCTCACCCCCACGTCCGCCATCATGGGCGCCGGCCTCGGCAAGGATGTGGCGCTGATGACCGACGGGCGCTTCAGCGGAGGATCGCACGGATTCATCATCGGGCATGTGTGCCCCGAAGCCCAGGAAGGCGGCCCCATCGCCTTCGTACAGGACGGGGACATCGTGACCATCGACGCCGGTCAGCGCGCGATCGACATGGACGTCGGCGAGGACGAACTGGCCCGACGGAAAGAAAACTGGTCCGCGCCCGCCTTCAAGGCCACGCGAGGCACGCTCTACAAGTACATCAAGTGCGTCCGGCCCGCCAGCCTTGGTTGCGTGACGGACGAGTAATCATTCTCCCGGCGCCCCCTGGACCCGCAGCCAGTCCTCGAGGCGATCGGCCCAGGTAGAAAGCACCGGATCGTCGGGCGCCAGTCCCACGCCGTGGGGACCGGATCGGTAGATGTGCAATTCCGCAGGAACGCCCGCCGCGCGCAGCGCAAGGTAATACGCCACGCTGTTGTCCGCGGGGACCGGACCGTCGTCATCCGTATGGAACAGAAAAGCGGGCGGCGTATCGGCGGTTACCTGTTTCTCGTTCGACAGTTGTTCCGCCAGATCGGGATCGTACTCTTCTCCCAGCAGATGCAAACGGGACCCCTGGTGGGTGAAGAGGTCCGTCATGGTAATGACCGGATACGCAAGGATCGAAAAGTCCGGCCGGGAGGAATGGCGTTCGAGAGGATCCGCCGCATCGGGCACGCCCGGCGCCACCTGCGTGGAGGTCGTGGCCGCAAGGTGCCCGCCCGCCGAGAAACCCCATATCCCTATGCGGGACGGATCGACGCCGAGCCCGTCGGCGTGCGCCCGGACGTACCGCATCGCCCGCTGCGCATCGAGGAGCGGGGACGGATGGCCGTAGCGCGGCCCGAGCCGATACTTCAGGACGAAGGCCGCCACCCCGCGCTCGTTGAGCCATTCGGCCACCTGCCTGCCTTCATGATCCATCGCCAGATGGGCGTATCCGCCGCCGGGGCACACGACCACCGCCGCGCCGTTCGCGACGGACGGTTCGGGAAGATAGATCGTGAGCGTGGGGATGTCCTCCGCTTCTTCGCCCACGGCCCCGGGCGCGCCCTCCGGCCACAAGGTTATGGCGTCCTGCGCCATGCCGCGGTATGCTGTGGCGCCTGATCCGGCGACGAGCGCGGCGGCAATCCATGGAGCGAGGCGGAGGCGAAGCGTACGAATCACACCCTTCCTGTATCCGACCAGCGGGATATGTCTCGGCATTTTCATGGATCGCATTTCGGGTTCAGAAGGGCAGATCGTCGTCTGCATCATCCCATGCAGTCTCGTCATCCTCCTTGTCCCGCTCGTCATCGAACACAGATTTCCAATCCGTCATGGTCTTGCGGTAACGTTTGTTACAATGAAATTTCCTCCTGCGGGGCAGCGAGGCGCTCATACGTTACGAACCGAAACCCGTCGCAGCGATCTTCCGCAGTTCGTCGGAATGCGCCGCCGATCAGGTGTTCGTATCGGGGAAAATAGGTATCTCCCTGATAATTCCCTTCCACGAGGGTTAATTCCCACCGATCCGCGCGTTCGAGGAATTGTTCGTAGACGACTGCGCCGCCGCCAATGAAAACGCGCAAGGCTCCCTGCGCAGCGGCCAGCGCCGCCTCCGGGTCGGCGAACGTTTCGATATCGGGATACCCTGCGATCTCCCCTTGCGACGTTACGATCAGCAAGCGACGGTTGGGCAACGGCCCGCCGAACTCGTCCACCAGCGATTCGAAGGTGCGACGGCCCATGATCATCGGGTAGCCCGTAGTCAACCGTTTGAACCTCTTCAGGTCCTCGGGAATGCTCCAGGGCAACCGGTTCTTTACGCCAATAACCCGATTCGCCTCCGCCACGGCGGCGATAAGCACAATCTCAGGTCGGGCGGGGGAGGTATCGGTCATAACGGCAAAACCCCTGCGCGGGATACGGGGCTTCCTGAAATGGGGCGATGGTCGGGTCGATGGCGCTGGAGCCAAAGGCCATGGCGTCCCCTAATCTCGCAAAAAATATCCCGAAAATCTTGCGGGCGACCCGATCCGCCGCGCAAAACCGGCTTACTCGGTCAGGTCGCGGTGCAATGTGGCGATCCAGTACTCGGTGGTAATGAATCCTTCGCCCCACGAAGCCCATTCGTCGCCCAGACCCGCCTCCTGGAGTTCCTCAAGGCTGTGGCCCGCCTCGATTCCCGCCGCAACCGCGGCCCGGGTTTCCTCGATCATGCGCAGATAGGCTTCGAGGTCGGACAGGGAGGCGGCAGGGCCATGACCCGGAATGATGCGGGTTTCGGGGTCGGCCTGATCCAGGACCGCGCGGCCCGCCGCAAGAACCCCGTCCACGGCGCCGCCGCTGTCCATATCGACGTAGGGAAAGCGCGGGTTGAAGAACGTGTCTCCCATGTGGACGACATTGGAGCCCGTGAAGAAAACAAGGGCGTCCCCGTCGGTGTGGGCATGGGGAATGTGCAGCACCTTGACCTCCTCGCCGTTGAAATGGATGGAAAGCGCATCGGCGAAGGTGATCACCGGCCAGGCGGCTGGCGGGGCAGGCGGGACAACCCGGTCGCCGCGGTCCTGTTCGGTCGTCAGCCGGGCGCGGACATTGTGGTGGGCGATAATCGGGGTTTCCACGCCGAACACCTCGTTGCCGCCGGTGTGATCGCCGTGAAAATGGGTGTTGAGGAGGAATTTGAGTTCGCCATCGCCAAGGTCCTCAAGCAGGGCGCGAATCTGGTCGGCCATCGGGGCGAACTTGTCATCGACCATCAGGAAGCCGTCCGCCCCGACGGAAACGCCGATATTGCCGCCTTGTCCGCTGATCATGTGGATCGATCCGGCGATATGGGATATTGGAAGGTTCCGGGCGTCCTGCGCAGAAACAGGCAGGGCTGCAAGCAACAGCGCAAATAACAGGGATCGGGGCATGGGGGAAGGGAGCCTGACGGGTAGGAGAAGATGGAAACAGGGCGGTGAATATCTCAATTATCTGCCGTGGAAGGTCTATTCAATGAGTACGGGAGGAGGGAAGGAGGGGTTCCGGGGGGCTTGGGAACTACTATTTCTTCTTTGATAGAAAAAGTGGTTCGGATCAATTGAACATCGTTTTCGGGCTTTTAAGGTACAGGATTGCGACCTTGTTCCGATCCAACCAACCCATATGGAGGTATTTCATGCCAAAATTCAAAATCAAGAATGCGGAACTCGCCGAGGCTGTATCGCAAAAACAGTACGCTTTTCCCAAGTACACATCCCAGATTATAAACCTCGCCAACCAGAATGCTCAAGGTACGCGTCCCCGGGTTGTCGGCTAGATGACCGAGTTGTTTCAGGAATTTGGAGGAAAAAGATATGAGGAATGGGATGCCTGGTACAGAAGCCAAAAACCCGAAGCGCTGGATGATGCGACGGATCGAATCTACGCAATGGTAGAAAAGTTGCGAGCCGCTGTACAGCAGATCGACAAAGGCATGGTGCGTGAATGGGTTGAGGACCTTGTGCTGGTAAAAACCTTTATCGGCCTGTGCTTTCAGGAAGCCATCCTGAAAAGGGTTGCCGAATGCAAGGGAACTGGTTACCGGATGGCGACGACCGCGGAGGAGTCGCAAGGAATCGATGGTTTCATAGGGGCGACAGCGGTTTCCATCAAGCCTTCGACGTATGCGGTCAAGGACATGCTGCCCGAAGAAATACAGGGGGAGTTGATATTTTACGAAAAGAAAAAGAGCGGACTTGCCGTATCTTTCGATTTTTAACTATTTAATCAGGGTGTCCTTAAAGCGGTAGTTGCGCCTGCGCACTCTGCTTTATCAGGGGCGCATTCACCCCTCGGCGGACAGGGTTCAACTGGATGGCGGGCGGCGCGGCGGGCCGGGTCCCGGCGGCATACTCCGCCCGGACTGTGAGGCCGTCGGTTGCGGGCGCAATGTCTATTTCGGTTATGTCATGGAATAACATATCCTGCTCCTGCGCGGTCATAACCGGAAATCCGTAATGGCGGTTCACGTATTTCGGCGGGCCGTGTTCTGCCATGCGCTGGCGAACCCAGTCCTCGTGCCAGTCCAGCCGACGACGATTGTGTTCGCCGGCGATACGCGGCGCCTCCTCCAGAAAGGCCTGTCCGACAGGGATTAAGGCGTCGTCGATCTCGACGCCAAGAGCATTGCGCGACGACGCCAGCGCCGCAACCAATGTAGTTGCGGTCCCTGCAAACGGGTCCAGCACCACATCTCCCTTGATGGAGAACATGCAAATGAGCCTGTAGGCCAGTTCGAAGGGAAATGCTCCGCTGCGCCGCCGGGTCGCCGGGTCGGTCAAGCGCTGGGCGACTCCCTTGACGTCGAACCAGACGTCGGAGAACCAAACGTTGCGTTCCTCCCAAAAGAAAGCGCTTTCCCGCCGTCGGGCTTTCTCCGCAGCCGTATCGAACTTTCTGCGCTTGCCTTTGCGCAGGACCAGGATGTATTCGTGTTCATAGGTCACGTACGCCCCTACAGGCAACATTCCGGACCCCATGAACTTGTTGGGAGCGTTCGTTTGCTTGCGCCAGAGTATGTCGGGCAAAGCAGCGAATCCGCGCTCAAGGAAGCAATTCAGGATTCGGGAGTGATTGGAATACAGCTGGAAATCGCCATTCAGGGTTCGGGTCGCGTCGCCAATATTGATGCAGGCAAGCCCGCCCGGTTTCAAAACCCGGATGCATTCCTCCCAGGCCGTATCGAGAATCTGGTGCATGAGGTCGAAAGCAGCCCGACCCTCTCCCTGAGCCAACCGGGGGCCGATCCGTCCGTCCTGCGCAATGAATATATCGTCCCACATGGCCACCATCGGATACGGCGGCGAGGTGACGATCAGGTCAACCGACGCATCCGGGACTTGCTCCATCGACAGCGCAGAACCGCATATCAGTCTCGAAGTCGTTTCCATGCCATTCCTCCTCTTGAAAGTACCGCGTTCGCAGCCTGCCCGCATATCGCTCCCCGCGTCAAGGAATGTACCGAAGACCGCGTTCCCCATTGCAAGAATTTTCGCCGCGTCTCCGTGAAAACGCCCGCCGCCCTAGGGTGAATGAACCGTTTGATCCAAGACCCGGAGACCCCGAGTGTCAAGTAAATGCTAAATTTGTACAGATGGACAAAGCCCTGCACGGACGCTGCATTTCCTCTGGAAAAAGGCCAATTTTCCTGTTAGGCGAACAGCCGAACCTAAATTATTCAGGCTCGGAATTTTAAACTTAAATAATTTAGGCGCTCTGGTTGAGTTTGCGGTTTAAGGAGATATGCGAGGGGCGGGCAGACCAATGAATCCGAACCGTCTCTGTGCACATTTGCGTGATGCTACTCTTGGTGTGTAGACTTATAAGTATCATGTTTAATAAACTATGTCATGTATTCGCGTTTTCAGAGAGCACTACCGGAATCACGTGAGCAACACAAGACTTAGAGTTCCAAGCGCGGAATTGAGACAGATTCTTGCGGATAATATCCGCGCTTACAGAAAATCCAGGGACATATCCCAGGAAAGATTTGCCGAAATGTGCAGTCTCCATCGGACGTATGTGGGTTCGTTGGAGAGAGGAGAAAGGAACGCCACGCTAAGTACGCTGGAGATTCTGGCTGCGGCGCTTGGAACGGATGTCCCAAAGCTCTTGACCAGAAAAGCGTTCGAAGATGGCGACTGACGGCAATGGACCGGATTCGTACGCCGAAGCGATTCGGCGCAGTGGTTTGACGATCTACGATCCTGTAGAGATTGGCGATCCGGAACTTTGGATTCCTGCCCCTGAAATCGAGAAACTGCTCAACGCGAAGATAACGGGCGTATCTCTTGAAGGCTTGCCGCTGCGGACCCGGTCCAAGGTTGTAAAGGAACGGATTTGTCAAGCACTCGGTTATCCGGCGCCGTCAAGTTTCAGGAAAACACAGCCCAGGTTTCCGGGCCAACGTTTTGACACGTACATCCAGAAATCCAACAATTTGCAGATTTGGAATGAGGAAATTACCCCGCTGCGGCGCTACGTGATCATCCGGCTTGACGAGGATGACGCCATCACCAGGGTGAAGGTCGTTACGGGGAATGTCCTGGCGCAATTCGATACCACGGGCGCACTAACTCATAAATACCAGGCCCGGCTCATTCCCGGCGAAAGCAGTGTGGAGTTAATCGCTACAGAGGACACAGAGCGTCTCCGGCACATTGTCAGGCCCGGAACCAGCCTTGATTTCATTACATCGGATCCGGTCAGTTACCCTGAAGCAGGACACTTGTTGCCAATCAAGCAGATTTTTGAAGAGTTACAAGCTCTGATCGGCGAAAGCTTTCCAGATGCGGGCCACGACCAGGAACGCAACCGGGGAGCGGCTTTGCACCGGTTGGTATGTCAGCGTTTAGGCTATGTTGATTACCGGGACGACGGGCAATTCCCGGATATACTGCATCAACTTCTTGAAGTCAAATTGCAGACATCGCCAACCATAGACCTCGGGCTTGTGTGTCCGGATAGCGAGGAAGTCCTTGACATACCGGAGATCAATGGCCAAAATATCCGATATAGCGACGTTCGCTACGCTCTGTTCTATGCAATGACGGACGGGCAGTGTGTTACGCTGACACACTTTTTCCTGACGCCCGGCGCCAAATTTTTCTCACGTTTTCCGCAATTCCAGGGCAATTTGTCGAACTGGAAGATACAGATTCCGCTACCCGCCGATTTCTTCTATGACTAAAGGATGCTCTGATTAAATCTGCTTCGATCAGCGCTTCACGTTCGTGCGTACGGGACATTGCGATGGCGTCGTTGAAATCAGCGATAAACGCTGCGAATTCGGTGCATGGCGGACGCCAAGCGCCCTTCGGGAGGCTGCGAGAGGCACTCTGGCTGTGTCATTCCTCATTATGTGGGACCTGCCACATTGCTTCGTCATTCCTTGCCAGCGCACCTCTCGCAGCCTCTGAACTTTGCAAATTTAATCAGAGCATCCTAAACCGAATGATTCCCAAACCATGGCGTCCAGTTCCCTGTGCAGATGGACGACATCCGGGGATGCGATGTTTTCGTATATCCGCTTTGCATGAGCGACAATTTTTCCGCCAAGGATGGTTTGGGGAGCAGGAAGGGGAAATTTCTCGACATACTGGGTGATGAAACGACGACGACCCGCGTAGAGCTTGTTATGGAAGCGGTAATCGTAGAACCGCTCAATGAACGTCGAGTTACCGACCGCCGCTGCGATCCATAACAAGTCGGTCTGTTTCGGATCCTGGCAGGTCAGCCAGTAACAGTCGCCATTGACGACGGATCCGGCCAGATCGATCCAGAACGTGGGTTCGTCGGCGATATCCCGGAAAACAAGTTTGGGACGCTGCCAGGCATTGGGGTCCTGGGGCACCCATATTTCATACCACTCGCGACCTGCCTCGGTAACATACCGACGCCTTTCGAGCGTGGAGCGATGCATGTCGAGATATGCTTTGCTGCGGGGGTATTGCGCAAGGTCGACAGCCCAACGACGACCGTCGGAAACCTCGTGCGGATAGAGAATTCGGGTTGGTTTCTCCGCAACCAGCGGTTTGAAGCGCCGGGCAATGTGGTGCGTCGTAAGCGGCTTGAGCAATTCGGGGCGATCAGCCTCGGGCATGCTGCGCCAATCGTTGCGGACGAACACTTTATCGGCGCAGGTCTTGACGCCAACACGGATTTTGCCGATGTCGCCGAATGTGCCCCAACTATGAGATTCCACTGTGGCTAGCCAAGCGTCGGCGTCTTTGGTGGCAATCCGCCATACGCCATTGAACGTGCCGCTTGTATCCAGTTTGCCATGCCGGACATGGAAACGGCGCCCGTCGTCGATCCCGACGACGCCTTCTTCGACCAGGGCACTGAGCGGATCCGCGGCGCGCTGGCGCCCTGAATCAGCGGTTTGATAGATTGACGTGAAGGCCGGGGGCTTCGGCGTACGGCCATTCTGGTTCTCGACGAGCAAAACGGCGGGTAGCACCGCCGCATCGAATAGCTTCGTATCGCCCAGATCCCACACATGCCGGATATTGAAACGCTCCAGCAAGGCTTGTCGAACAGCAGCCCCGGACTTGGTGGTCATAAAGCGGTTGGAAACAATAATCCCGGCAATGCCCTTGGGTCCGAGCACCTGAGATATGCCCAGCATGAAGGCGTAATACATATCCACGCGACCTGACAGGCCGAACTGCCTGGCCAGAAGTTGCGCCTGTGAGGCCCCCATGATCTGGGTGCGGACATAGGGGGGATTGGCGATGATGAGATCGTAGGTTTCGGGCGCAACGGCATTAAACAGGGTGCTTTGACTGCCGTAACCGCAGTGCTTGAGAACAAACCCGAGGAAATTATCGGGCCTGAAATGAAGGGAAACGTTCGGGAATTGCCGCTCGATTCGCGCCGTTGCCGTAGTAAGCGCCTCATGATTCGTCTCGAAGCCATGTACCTCGATAGCGAGATTTGACTGGTCGATCAAACACTCGAGTAGGCTGAGCAGCAATTCTCCATGGCCGATTGCGGGATCGAGAATGCGGACCCGGCGATGGGTTGGCAATTCGGCGGCGATCTTGACAATCTTGTCCGCAACAAAATCGGCAAGGATTTTGGGCGTGTAGGTAGCCCCTGCGGCCTTTTCTTCGGTAGTGATTTGATAACGCTCTGCGGAGCGCAACTGACGAGCCTCACTCATTATATCTCCTCCTGAAAGCTTTCGGCACAGAAATCGTTACGTTGCTAACAGTAATCTTTTTTTACGGCAATTGCAATGCAAATGTCGAGAAAATTTCGGAACAAGAGAGTATCAGGACACCCTCCTCATCCCCCGGCAAACAACCGTACAATAAATCGTTCGCCCTCTTCAATCAGGTCCGGCTCTGTCTGATTATGCTCGCGCATGCCGCGGACGATCTTTCGGGGGACGCCCATCCCCATGTGCTCCAGGTAGCCGTAGTCTCTCATCACATCTTTCAGGAGTTGATTTCGCGCAGCCCGCGTTCCCGCGCGCATACGATCCGGCGTTATGCCGTTCGGAAGTTTGCCCGGCGAGATGACTTCCATCCGATCCTCGTATACCGCCAACTCAATGTCGGTATTCGCCAGAAGATAATCCCTGTGAATCAGGGCGTTCACCACCGTCTCGCGAACCGCCTCGGCCGGATAGGTAAACCGCTCTACGCGGCGTACGCCCCCCTCAAGCGTAGCCGTTACAGAGATATTGCGCCGGACGAATTCCCATGCCTGCTCGACAAGTCCCGTTTCAAGAATATTGCCGTCCGTGCCTATGAGCGGGGTCATTGCACCGCGCAACGTCTGTCGCTCTTTGGCCGCATAATCCTTTTCCATCCCCGGAAACGCCGCCGCATCAATCCCGGCTTGCGGCAAAAATCGATTTGGCGCCTTTCCAAAGAGTAACATCCCCGAAAGGCTCACCCCTTCTTCAACCATGATCTCCGTGTTGACCAGAAGGGTTCGCCACCCCTGCATATCGGCGCTTTCCGGTGCGCTCTGCTGACGAACCCGCCCAAAGTAATCCCGGAGCCTGCGAAAATCCAGATCGTCCATGGACGTGCCGGAAACAGGGCGGAGATCGGCGCGAAACGCGCCACGCTGCTGGAATAATCGACTTAGCTCCTCCGACGTAGACTCCCGGCTTTGCGAGCCCACCCGAATATAATAGGTGTTTCTGTTATTGTGCCATTGGCTATGCACATTAGCGCCGCGCGACGCCCGAACCACGGCCACATCCTTCCCGGGTTCTACATCCATGATCGTTTGAAAAGACGGAATAATAGCCGGCCGAATCTTGTCCCGGCAGGCAGTCATCACCCACTCTTCAAGGTTATCCCGCGTCAGGCCGGAGATGGTCCCGTCGTCCTCCACGCCCAGCAACACCATGCCGCCCTCAAAGTTCGAAAAAGCCACTAATTCCCTGGCAAGTTGGTGGTTTTGCAGGCCATCCCGCTTGAATTCGACAGCGGAGTTCTCGCCGTTGGCGATAATTTCCACAAGATCCGTTTTCGTAATCATACGCAAAACCTGTACCTGGTGCGGCGCATTTCAAATTTCCCCCATCCCCCTCACACCGCAATCGGCGCCCGAATGTGCGCCTGGGGATAATAATCCGCGATCTCGAAATCCTCGTACGCATACTCGTAGATGGACGGCGGCTTCCGACGGATGACGAGACGCGGCAAGGGACCCGGTTCGCGGCGGAGCTGTTCCCGGACCTGGTCCAGGTGGTTCAGATAAATGTGGCAATCCCCGCCGGTCCACACGAATTCCCCCGGCTTCAGGTCGCACTGCTCCGCGAACATGTGCGTCAGGATCGCATAGGACGCGATGTTGAACGGCAAGCCCAGAAAACTGTCCACGCTCCGCTGGTAAAGCTGGCAGGACAACCGCCCCTGCGCCACATAGAACTGGAAGAGCGCGTGACAGGGCGGCAGGGCCATGCGTTCCAGTTCGTCCACCTTCCAGGCGCTGACGATATGGCGACGGGAGTCGGGATTCTCCCGCAGGCCCCGCAGCACGGCGTCGATCTGGTCGTGAATGCTCCCGTTGTCCCCTTCCCAACGGCGCCACTGTTTCCCGTACACCGGACCGAGGTCGCCATCCTCGTCGGCCCACTCGTCCCAGATCGTCACGCCGTGCTCGTTCAGGTAGCGGACGTTCGTGTCCCCGTTCAGAAACCAGAACAACTCGTGGAAAATACTCCGAAGGTGCAGCTTCTTGGTGGTCAGCAGGGGGAATCCCTCCGCCAGGTCGAAGCGCATCTGGTATCCGAAGGCGCTGATCGTGCCCGTGCCCGTACGGTCGTTCTTGCGAACGCCTCGGTCCAGAATGTGCTGGAGATAATTGAGATACTGGCGCATCGGGGAGGGATGGACCAGGGTTGCAGGTTGGCGCGTGCGTACCGGGTGGAGTGCGGAATCCGGGCAGCGAAAATCCGCAATACATTCTTGTGCAGGCCCGATACCCATCCGCGATCCATCCGCGCGTCGCCCCGCAGCGCTGCATGAGCCCAATCTGCAGGCCGCATTTAGAGCAGGGGATATCGAGATCTGATATGCAAATTATGGAATCTGCAGCGCATTATCATCAGACAACGCCGATATTTTTCCACATCGCAAACGCTTCATAAGCGCGAACAACGGGGCCTGGGGCGCATCACAAGACCGAAAAACCCGTAAACACGAACACAGGGACTGGGCCGCGCATTTGAACGAAACATCGGGCCCCGGATGCGCCCGCCAACCCATGACCCGCCCGACCCTTATGTATTCGCGAAAAGGCGCGCCACAGGACCAAAAAACCCGCAAGCGCGAACAACAAGGCCCGGGGCGCGCCACAGAACCAAAACCAGATAATCCTTAATAATTAAGGCGGCGATTTTTGGCGCCTAATATTTTAAAGTCGCGAGAAAATCGGCAGAATCTTCTTGACCGGAAAGGCTCGCATGCGGATATTGGCGGGGCCAGAACATTTTCCGGCGTCGCAACGACGCGCCCCATTCCCAGCGCCGCAAAGCACATGGACCCGAACCTGCACCAGAAACAGGCAGTGAACCACCTGAACAAAGTGCTGGAATACGCCCCGTTCGTCGCCGAGGCGGGCCAAGCCACGGTGCACCTGACGCAAGAAGACTGGCATGTGGTCGCCGATGCCCTGTTCAGGATGGACACCCCTGCAGAAATGATCCCGAAAAAAATCAGAAAATATCGCCTCGCAAACGATTACCGCACCATCCAGCTCGACACAGAGGATTGCCTGATCGACGTGGAAATGATCTGATCGGCAATTTCACCGAAAATCCCGATACCGGTTCAACCCCTTTTTCCGTGTGGTCGCACATTGCCGAAATTGCTTGTACAATAACGGAATTTAAAATTCTCCCAAAAGCTCTTTCAGTACAACTTCGCGTACAAAGTTCGATCCACAGGTATCGCCCCGGCTCCGGAAATCGAATATTCCCTCCAAAGAGGCGCTGGAAACACTGCGGTAACATTTTTTTCCGAAAGAATCGACTTTATCCGTTTCCCGGCGTACCTTTTACATCAGGCCGCTTCCGAACCCGTACCGCATAGCGGCTATACGTTATTGCCCGAACAGCCCCGCAACGCCGCCAGGCACCGGCGCCAGCCTGCTTTTTGACTTTCGGTCCGTCGCATTGAACCTGCCGCCTCCTTCGGCGTTGCACGTTTTTTATGCTGTCCGATCCGCAACCGCAACTGGCCTGCCCCGAGCTGACGCTATCCTGGAGCGCGTCCATCGACTCGATTCGATCTCGCCCGTAATCAGGTTGCACCTTCGCCCCGGAAATCCCTCGCAAAGACGCCTGCACTATGGGAGTCAAGACGCAGGAAAAAACTGTCCAGGAAATTCCTGAAGCCACTATTCTTTTCGCGGGCGACTCCGGCGATGGAATGCAGTTGACCGGCGGTCAGTTTACGCTGGCCAGTGCGTACGCCCGAAACGATCTGGCGACGCTGCCGGATTTCCCTGCGGAGATTCGCGCCCCGGCGGGCACGACCTACGGAGTGAGCGGCTTCCAGCTGCACTTCGGGTCCGTCAACGTGCGTACGCCGGGCGACGAGGTGGATGTGCTGGTGGCCATGAACCCGGCGGCGCTCAAGGTGAGCATGGACCGCGTACGCAAGGGCGGCACGCTCATCGTCAATGCGGACTCCTTCGGAAAGAGGGACCTCGATCTGGCGGGATACAGCGAGAATCCACTGGAAGACGATTCGCTGAAGGCGTTCCGGGTGGTCCGGATTCCGCTGACGACCCTGACGCACGAAACGCTGAGCGATACCGGTCTCGACAAAAAGACCATGGACCGGTGCAAGAATATGTTTGCGCTCGGCCTCGCCTTGTGGATGTATTCCATGCCGATCAAGCCGGCGCTCGAATGGCTGAACAAAAAATTCGCCCGCAAACCGGAGATTCTGGAAGCGAACCAGCGGGTGCTGAAAAAAGGGAGCCACTACGGAGAAACGGTAGAGGAGTTCGCAGTCCGCTATGAAGTCCGTCCAGCCAGACTAAAGCCGGGCAAATACCGCGCGATCATCGGTACGGAAGCGCTGGCTATGGGGCTGATCGCAGCAAGCCGCAAGTGCGGATTGCCCATTTTCTACGGATCGTATCCGATCACGCCCGCATCGGAAATTCTGCACGAACTGAGCCGCCACAAGAACTTCGGCGTGAAGACGTTCCAGGCCGAGGACGAGATTGCCGCGGCGGGCGCCGCGCTCGGCGCAAGTTTCGGAGGCAACCTCGGCGTTACGGCGACGAGCGGGCCGGGTCTGGCCCTCAAGAGCGAAACGATCGCGTTGGCCGTCATGGCGGAACTGCCGCTGGTCATCGTGAACATGCAGCGGGGCGGCCCCTCCACCGGCCTCCCTACGAAAACCGAACAGGCTGATCTGTTGCAGGCCGTCTTCGGACGCAACGGCGAAGCGCCCTTGCCGATCGTCGCTCCGGGAACGCCGGGCGACTGTTTCTACGCCGCGTTCGAGGCATGCCGCATCGCCGTCAAATACATGACCCCGGTCATCCTTCTCTCGGATGGCTACCTGGGTACGGGCTCCGAACCCTGGCTCGTTCCGAATGTGGACGATCTGGAAAATTTCGAGCCGTCTTTCGCCTCGGCGCCGAACCGGACCGTCGACGGCGAAAACGTTTTCCTGCCCTATGTGCGCGACGAGAAGACCCTGGCGCGGCCCTGGGCCAAACCGGGAACGGCGGGGCTCGAACACCGCCTCGGCGGGCTGGAAAAAGAGCATGAAACGGGCAATGTCTCGTACGAACCGGAAAACCACGAATACATGGTGAAACTGCGCGCCGAAAAGGTGCAGCGCGTCGCGCAGGACATTCCGCCGCTGGAGGTGTTCGGCGAACAGGAAGGGGATCTGCTGGTCGTCGGCTGGGGATCGACGCGGGGCGCGATCGAGACCGCCGTGGACGCCTGCGTGGCGCGCGGCCTCCGGGTCGGCGCAACGCATCTTCGGCACATTGCGCCGTTGCCGAACGATCTGGGCAAAATACTCAGTCGATACGAGCATGTGCTGGCGCCCGAACTGAACAACGGCCAGTTGATCCGGCTGTTGCGCGATCAGTTCCTGCTGCCCATCGCCCCGCTCCGAAAAATCAAAGGGATGCCTTTCAAGGCGCGCGAGATCGAAGAAAAGATCTGCGACATCCTCGGACTATCCGCCGCATAAGACCGCGCTACTTCAATCCGTACGGGAGCAGCCCCGCTCCCTGTCCGCCATGAAAGACGCCAACGGAAAATCCAACCACGTTCCTCCTGCCGGGAAAAAGCCGACCATGCCCCCCGCAGGCAAGAAGCCCGCGCTCCCCGCCAAGGGCAAAAAACCGTCGCTTCCTCCGGGAGGAAAGAAGCCGGTCATGCCGCCCGGCGGAAAGAAACCCGCAGGCCCGCCCGGCCGCAAGCCCGCTGGCCCCGCTAAAAGGCAAAAACCGTCCCTCCCGATAGGCGCGGGCGGCGACGGAGCGCCCGCCGGCCTGACCAGAAAGGATTTCGCGACCGATCAGGACGTGCGCTGGTGTCCGGGATGCGGAGATTACGCGATTCTCGCCACCATGCAGCGGCTCATGCCGGAACTGGGCGTGCCGAAGGAAAAAACGGTCTTTGTCAGCGGGATCGGTTGTTCAAGCCGCTTTCCTTACTACATGAACACCTACGGGCTGCATTCCATTCACGGACGCGCCCCGGCCATCGCCACGGGACTCAAGGCGAGCCGACCCGACCTGGACGTGTGGATCGTCACGGGAGACGGCGACGCCCTTTCCATAGGGGGAAACCATCTGATCCACCTTCTGCGCCGCAACATAAACGTGCAGCTCCTGCTGTTCAACAACCAGATATACGGCCTGACGAAGGGGCAGTACAGCCCCACCTCCGAGCAGGGCAAGGTCACGAAAAGTACGCCGTACGGGTCTGTGGATCATCCATTCTATCCCGTGCCGCTGGCCCTCGGCGCAGACGCCACGTTCGTCGCACGCACGATGGACCGCGATCCGAAGCACATGCAGGCGATGATGCGACGGGCCCACAGTCACCAGGGCGCCGCGTTCCTCGAAATCTACCAGAACTGCAACATCTTCAACGACGGGGCCTTCTTCGAATTCACGGAAAGAAACACGAAGGCGCACAGTACGATCTTTCTGGAACACGGCAAGCCGCTCGTATACGATAACGAGCAACGGGGCCTGCGTCTCAATGGATTCGAAATCGAATCGATCGATCTTTCCAAGGGAAAATGGTCCGTGGACGACTGCCTTGTCTATAACGAAGGCAGCATAGATCTGGCGAACATCGTGTCGCGGATGTCCTGGCTGGAAGACCTGCCCCGCCCGTTCGGGGTGTTCTACCGGGAGGATCGACCCGCCTACGAAGAACTCCTGCAGGAGCAAATCGAGGGAATCACCGACAAGCGCGGCAAGGGAGACCTCAGCGCCCTGCTGAATGCGGGGGATACGTGGATGATCGGGGCCTAAACCTCCGACGCTTCTACGGCCTCCACGTCCCCTGCGCCACGGCAGGCACGAAATCTTCCAGACCCTCCGGTTTCCAGAGCAGGGTTCGCTCCAGTTCGGCGCTCATGTACGCCGTCATGAGGAGTTCCACCACTTCGAGACCGGCATGGAAATCCACGTCGGACTGCTTCCCGTCCAGAAACTGCTGCACGAAGTAGCGATTCTCGTTCTCGTAGCCGTACTCGCAAGCCTCGTTGCCCACCACCGGCATCTGCCCCTGCTCGGCATTTTGCTTCTCGACCAGGTCTTCGCCCTGCGCCCCCGACACTTCCCGACTGAAGAACAGCTTCGTACCGGCGTCCAGCGTGTTGTGGCACATGGAATACTCGGGCCCCAGCAATTCAGAACTGAGCCGCAACCCCGCCCCGACAAAACTCCACGAGGTGGTCACTTCCGCAATCAACGGACGCCCCTCTGCATCTTCGTATTCGATGGTGGCGCGCGCAAAGTCCTCGGACGGACGATTGGCGTAGTCTACCTCCGGCCCGAATCGCTTTTTCAGATCTTCCACGTAATGCGGGCGCGACCATTTCAGGCTGGCGATATTGGCCGTGACTTTCCTGAGGCGAATGCTGCCCCGCGGCGCGCCCGGAGCCGTAAGCAAGTACCGACCGACCTCGACGCTGTGGCACATCATGTCGTTCAATACGCCGCCGCCCTGCATCTCCCCCTGCCAGAACCAGGGCGCGTGCGGACCGCTGTGCTCCTCGGCGGCGCGGGCCAGATAAGGACGACCCGTAATAGCCGCCGCCCGACGCCAGATGATTTCATGACCGCGCACGAGTCCCGGCTCGAACAACTGATCTTCAAGGTACCCGTGCAGCACGCCTGCTTCCTCGATCAGTTCGACGACCCGCTTCGCCTCCCGCACGTTACGGCCCAGCGGTTTCTCGCAAGCGATACCGACCAGTTCCCCCTTGCCGGACTTGAGCGCCGCCACGATTTCTTCCATGTTCTCGATGCGCTTGTGGTTCGGACCGCATATCCAGAGCGCATCGATGGCCGGGTCCGCCACCATTTCGGTGATCGAACCGTAGGCTTTCGCCTCGCCGACGCGAAGTTCGCGCGCATAAGCGGCCGTGCTTGCCGCGCGCTCGCGGTTCGGACTCCAGACGCCCAGCACGTCCGCATCGCGGACCGCCTGCCAGGACAACAAATGAAACCGGGTAATGAACCCGCTGCCGATGAAACCTACTCCAAGTCGTCGTTGAGCCATGCCGTAAAATCGGTTTTTATGTCGGATTTTTGCGCAATATGGGACGAACGGTCAACAAAGTAGGCATTTCGAGCGTTCCCGTGCGTATAATTCAGGCAAGAAATTCGTCGGCGCGCCGCAGGCGCCACGCAGCGCCGCCCCTGACGTTGCGCCGACCGATCCCGATTCGAACCCCATGAAACGCCGCGCTTTTCTAAAAACGACCGCCGCCGGAATAGCCGGAGGCAGCCTCCTCGCCGGATGCGGCGGGAGAGCCGACGAAACCGGCGACGCCCCGAACGTGCAAACCCGCCCGCAGGTTCGCTGGCGCCTCATATCGAGTTACCCCCGATCCCTCGACACTATTTTCGGCGTGTCGGAAGAAGTAGCCCGGCGGGTGGCCGCCATGACGGAAGGACGTTTTCGGATTCAGGTTTTTCCGCCCGGCGAACTGGCCCCGGCGACCGAGGCGCTTGGCGCCGTACAGAAAGGCGCCGTGGAAATGGGCCATTCCGCCAGTTATTATTATACGGGACACCATCCGGCGCTCGTTTTCGACACGGGCGCGCCGTTCGGCCTTACCGCGCGCCAGCAAACAGCCTGGCTCCGTCACGGCGGCGGCCTGGAGTTGATTCGATCAATCTATGCGGATTTCAACATAATTAATTTTTTGGGCGGAAATACGGGCGCGCAAATGGGCGGCTGGTTCCGCCGGGAAATAAATACGCTCGAAGACTTGCAGGGCATAAAAATGCGCATTCCGGGACTGGGAGGCCAGGTCATGAACGAACTGGGCGTGACCGTGCAGCTCATAGCGGGCAGCGAACTGTACCAGGCCCTGGAACGCGGCGCGCTCGACGCGGTCGAGTGGGGCGGCCCGCACGACGATATGCGCCTCGGCTTCCACGAAATCGCTCCGTATTATTACTATCCGGGGTGGTGGGAGCCTGGACCCGGCGTATCCTTTATGGTCAACCGGGACGCCTGGAACGCGCTGCCGTCCGTCTATCAGGAAGCGCTCGAAGCCGCCGCCGCCGAGGCGGGACTCCGCATGCTTGCGCGATACGACGCCCGCAATCAGGAAGCGTTTCGGACAATGCGAGAGGAAAACAACATCCAGATCAGGCCATTTCCCCGGGAGATGATGCAGGAAGCGAAACGCATTACCATGGACCTGACAGAAAGCGCCGCGGCGCAGGACCCCGTCTATCGGCAGGCATACGACTCGTACCGAGCCTTCCGGGAAGATGCATACGCCTGGTTCGCCGCGTCAGAGCACGCCTTTGCCTCCTTTGCGTACCCCCGCCCGATTTCATGAATACTCTGATCAAGTCCACTTCGATCAGCACTTCACTTTCGCAAGTACAGAACGTTATGATTCGATCGTTAAAATCAGCGGGAAGTGCCCTTCGGGAGGCTGCGAGGGGCACGCTGGCCGTGTCATTCCTCATTATGTGGGGCCTGCCACATTGCTTCGTCATTCCTTGCCAGCGCGCCCCTCGCAGCCTCTGAACTTCGCGGACTTAATCAGAGTATTCATATGAAACGACGAGATTTTCTTCGCGCCGCCGCGCCGGGTCTGCAAGATGCACAGGCTCCGGAAACGGCCACTGAACAGGCAACAACAGGTGAAGCGCCTGCCGTGCAGGCCATGCCTCGTGTCACGTGGCGTCTGGCATCCAGTTTCCCTAACGGGCTGGACACGATCTACGGGGCCGCCGAGATTCTGGCCCGGCGCGTGGAGGGGCTTACGGAAGGACGTTTTCGCATCCGCTCCTATCCCGCCGGCGAACTCATTCCGCCGCTTGAGGTGCTGAGTGGCGTACAGAACGGAACGGTCCAGGCGGGACACAGCGCAAGCTACTACTTTCAGGGCAAGAATCCGGCCCTCGTCTTCGATTGCACGATCCCGTTCGGGCTATCGGCGCGGCAACTCAACGCCTGGTTCTACTACGGGGAAGGCCTTGCGCTTACGCGGGAAATGTTTGCGGATTTCAACGTGATCAATTTTCCCGGCGGCAACACGGGCGCGCAGATGGGCGGCTGGTTTCGGCGCGAAATCGGGTCGCTGCAGGATCTGCGCGGACTGAAAATGCGCATTCCGGGGCTGGGGGGCGAAGTGATGAATCGTCTGGACGTGACCGTGCAGGTCATTCCGGGCGGAGAAATTTACCTGGCGCTCGAACGCGGCGCCATCGACGCCACGGAATGGGTAGGCCCGTACGACGACGAAAAACTCGGATTTCATGAGATTGCGAAGGATTATTACTACCCGGGATGGTGGGAACCCGGACCCGGTCTTTCGTTCTACGTGAATCGGGACGCCTGGACCGCCTTGCCGACCCCGTACCAGGAAGCCTTCCGGACGGCCGCCGCCGAAGCCAACGAACATATGCTGGCGCTCTACGACGCCCGAAACGGACCCGCCTTGCGGCGACTGGTGGAAAGCGGCGTGCAGTTGCATCCGTTCCCGGAAGAAGTGATGACGGCGGCGAGGGGAATTACGGAAGAATTGCTGGAAGAATTCGCCAGCGATCCTGCGTATCGCAAGGTGTACGCAGCCTGCAAGGCATGGCGCGACGACGCCTACCGGTGGTTCGGAACCGCCGAACTGGCGTACGGCGATTATATTTTCGGTACGGGAAACAGTTAGGGATACTCTGGTCAAATCTACTCTGGTCAAATCTACTCTGGTCAAAACCGCTTCGCTGGCGTCATTCAGGTCCCCCATGCGCGCGCTGCTTCGCATTGCTCACCGTATAGACCGAACCAACGAGTGGGTCGGGCGGATCGTCTACTGGCTGACGCTCGCCATGGTAGGGGTGGGCGCCTACAATACGCTCGTGCGGTATCTGGACCGCTTCACCGGGCTGGGCCTGAGTTCGAACACCTACATCGAACTCCAATGGTATATGTACAGCCTGATTTTTCTGCTGGGCGCCGCCTGGACCCTGAAGCACGACGCCCACGTGCGCGTGGACGTGCTGTTCGCCCGCCTCGCGCCCCGGGGACGCGCCTGGGTAAATCTGGTCGGCGCCGCGCTCTTCCTGCTGCCTTTCTGTATCCTCGTAATCTGGACGTCGTGGCCCACGGTGCATAACTCGTGGGCGGTCCTTGAAGTCTCGCCCGATCCGGGCGGCTTGCCCCGGTATCCGATCAAGACGGTCATCCCCGTCGCGTTCTTCCTGCTGTTCCTGCAGGGAATCAGCATGGCCATCAGGCAAATCGCTTTCCTGCGCGGCGCGGCGGAAGAGGCTGAAAAAACCCTTCCGAAAACCGATCCGGGCGACGTCGAAAAAACGCAAGGAGACGCATGATGGGCGACTGGCTCGGGCCGCTCATGTTCGTTGCGGCGTTGATCTTCATCTTTTCGGGGTTTCCGGTTGCTTTCGCGCTCGGAGCCATCGCCCTGATTTTCGCCTTCGTCGGCATTGAACTGGGCTATTTCAGCTGGCATCTTCTGCTCGCCATGCCGGACCGCATCTTCGACGTCATGTCGAATACGCTGTTGCTGGCCGTGCCGTATTTCATCTTCATGGGCGCCATGCTGGAAAAATCTCGCCTGGCGGAAGACCTGCTCCAGACCATCGGTTTGTTGTTTGGGCGGATGCGCGGCGGGTTGGCCATTGCAGTGGTGTTCGTGGGGGCGCTGCTTGCCGCCGCGACGGGCGTGGTCGGCGCATCCGTGGTCGCCATGGGAGTCATTTCCCTGCCCGTCATGATGCGCTACGGCTACTCGCACTCCTTGTCCGCCGGCGTGATTTCCGCGTCGGGTACGCTGGGGCAAATCATTCCCCCCAGCATCGTGCTGATCGTACTGGCGGACCAGTTGAGCGTGGCGGGACGCATTTCTGTCGGCGACCTGTTTCTGGGCGCGCTCGCTCCCGGTTTACTGCTGGCCGGACTGTTTGCGCTCTATGCGGCGGGCGTGGCCTTTTTCAAACCGTCCGCGGCGCCGGCCCTGCCCGCAGAAGAACGCGGCCTGCCTTCCGGGGAACTGATCCGCCGCGTGGCCCTCGTCATGCTGCCCCCGCTACTGCTCATCGTCGTGGTGCTCGGCAGCATCTTCGCCGGCGTCGCTACGCCGACCGAAGCCGGGGCGCTGGGTGCGCTGGGGGCATTGATCCTCGCCGCAGTCAACCGCCGGCTGACCCTGACGTCTCTCCGGGAAACCATGAAGGAGACGGCCAAGCTGACCGCCATGATCATGATTCTTCTGGTCGGCGCCCGGGCTTTTTCGCTCGTATTCATCGGGCTGAACGGCGACTTGTGGATCGAGGAGTTGCTCACCAGTCTGCCGGGAGGCGTCATCGGGCTGATTCTGGTCGCAAACCTCGTGATTTTCCTGCTCGGATTCTTCATCGATTTCTTCGAGATCGCATTCATCATCGTGCCCTTGATTGCCCCGGCGGCGGCGCTGCTGGGCGTGGATCTCGTATGGTTCGGCGTCATGATCGCCATGAATCTGCAAATGTCCTTCCTGACGCCGCCGTTCGGGTTTGCGCTGTTCTACCTGCGCGGCGTGGCCCCTCCCACGATCACCACGACGCAGATTTATCGCGGAGCCGTTCCTTTCATAGGGATCCAGGCAATAGGACTGCTTCTGGTGATCCTGTTTCCCGAAATCGCTACGTGGATGTCGTGAGGTGTCGCTCTTTCAGGGATTACTCATCCCCTTCCGCATATCTCCGTACGCGGCGTTCGAGTTCCTCTTCGGCGTCGCGGCGCCGGAGTTCCTCCATGCGCCGGGCCACCTCCGCCTCGTATCCGATCTCTCCGGGTTCGTAAAAATACGTGCCCCGCATTTCGTCGGGCAGATACTGCTGGGGCACATAGTGCTCCTGGAACGCATGGGGGTACTTGTAGCCCTTCCCGTGGCCGAAGCCTTCCTTGTCCCGGCTGGCGTCCTTGAGGTGATTCGGCACGTCGTCGGACCGTTCCTGACGGACATGGGAAAGCGCGCTGAAATACGACATGGTGGAGTTGGCCTTGGGCGCGGTAGCCAGATACAGGCAGCACTCCGATAACATGAATTGCCCTTCGGGCAGTCCCACATAGTCGAACCCATGCGCCGTAGCGGACACGATCTGAAGCGCGCGCGGATCCGCCAGCCCGATGTCCTCCGCCGCGAAGATGAACATGCGGCGAATGATGAAACGGGGATCTTCCCCGGCGTAAATCATTTTCGCCATCCAGTACAGGGCCGCATCGGGATCGGACCCCCGAAGGCTCTTGATGAATGCGCTGATCGTGTCGTAGTGTACGTCCCCTTCCTTGTCGTACAGCACGGCGCGCCGCTGGATGCTTTCCTCCGCCACGGCCAGATCGATCCGGATGGCGCCCGCATCGTCCGGAGCGGTCGTCTCCACGGCCAGTTCCAGCGCATTCAGCACAGAGCGGGCGTCGCCGTTGGCCGTGTCGATCAGATGCTCGAGGGCCTCCGGCTCGACCTGCACCTCGGCGCCGCCGTACCCGCGCTGCTTATCCTCGAGCGCATGGAGGGCTATCCGCCGCAGCGCCGGTTCGTCGAGCGTCCGCAACTCGAAGATGCGGGATCGGCTCACGAGCGCCTTGATGACCTCGAAATACGGGTTCTCCGTCGTGGCCCCGATCAGCACCACCGTCCCGTTCTCGACATGCGGCAGGAGGGCGTCCTGTTGCGACTTGTTGAACCGGTGCACCTCGTCGATGAACAGGATCGTCCGCTGTTGATGCTGCTCCAGCCGGGCCCTTGCATCCCCTATCGCCTCGCGGATGTCCTTGACCCCGGACAGCACCGCATTGAGCGAGCTGAAATGCGCCTCGGTGGTGTTGGCGATAATGCGGGCCAGCGTAGTCTTGCCGCTGCCCGGCGGACCATAGAAAATCACGGACGCGATGCGATCCGCCTGGATGGCCCGGCGCAGGAGCCGGCCCGGCCCGAGGATGTGTTCCTGCCCGACGAATTCGTCCAGCGCGCGAGGGCGCATGCGATCCGCCAGCGGGGCGTTCCGCGCCATATGCCGGTGAGCGGCTTCCTTGAACAAGTCGGGCATGGGAAGAGAGGCAAGGTATCCTCAAAAGGACAGGACATGCCTGAAAATAGCATATAGGAACCTCTGATTAATTCTACTTCGATCAGCGCTTCGCGTTCGCGCGTACAGTGACATTATGACGGCATCGTTGAAATCAGCGGCATACGCTACGGATTCGGGCGCAGCGGACGCGAAGCGCCCTTCGGGAGGCCGCGAGGAACGTTGCAGAATTAATCAGAGGTTCCTATATGCACGAAGCGCGTTTTTTAATTTCGGCTATGCCGATCAACCGGGCAATTCAGGATTGGGTTGAAGAGTTCGCATCCGGGCAAGGACGATGTTGGGCCCGAGGCGCGAAAAAGAAACGGTCGCGGTCGATTGGACGGATTGCAAGGGATCATGCCGCGCCTCGTTCCGACCTGATCGATCAGACAAGGCCCAGGCCAGGACGAACGCGAGAACCCGCGGCACAGCCCTTCGTCCGGGGCGAAGGCGGCCCTCGCCGCCGCGCGCGGCGACAGCGCGCTGGTCGAACTCGCCGAACGCCCTGCCGTGCATGCGAACCAGATACGATCCTGAAAGAAGCAGATTTTTTTGGCGCTCCTTGACTTTGAGGTTGTTATCAAAGATATTTGTAGAAGAAAAAGTGGTCGTGTCTTTATCAGTGGTTTCCAGAGAAGCGCCATGTATTCCACTCATACGGTTCGACTGGTTTGGGCGTTGTTCGCGTGCGTTTGCGCGGGCGGGTCGCTGTGCGCTGTTCCTGCGGACGGTCAGGTAGTCCGTGAGGGGTATCCGACGAAGGGCGTTTTCCCGGAAGAAACCTACGGCGGCGCGCCTGGCCCCGGGGAGGCGTGCGGTCCCCTCGAGGTTCCCGACGCGTTCGGCGAGGGATGCACGGAAGACAGAGGATCGAACGCGCCCGGGGTCGTTCCGGAGGGACGCGTTCCCCCCGGCGGTTTGTCCGCGCCTGCCTTGCCCCCCCGTCTGGAGTGCCCCGCGGTTGTGTTTCTGCAAGAACTGGAAACTGGCGCGATCAACTGCAACGCCTGGGACGCTTCGGGCGAAGAGCATCTCGAATATTACTGGGAGTCCGCAGGCGGCGCAACGCGGGACTATCCGGAGAATCCTCGTTTGATCGGCGAGGATACGCCCCGTCCCGCCATTGTGGCGCCGGAATCTCCCTTGTACGATACGCTGGAGTCGTTTCTTTCGGGGGAGACGACGCTTCGCTACCGGTATCGTTTGACGGCGACGTCCCGCGCGACAGGCCTTTCTTCCCGGGCAGAGGTGGAGGTGTTCGTGTTGCTCAGCCGCCCGAGCGTGTTTTGCCCTCTGGAACTGGAGACGGCGGAGGGCTCTTCGGTCGCTCTTGCCTGCGAGGGAGCAGATCCCCTGTCTTTCCGGATGGATTCCGAAGAGGGCGTATCGTCGGCGTTATGGGAATGGCAAGGGTTATGGGGCACGAGCGAGGGGCCCCTTTCCGCGGCGGATACCCCTTCGCCCTTGTTTACGGCTCCCCTGGGCAGCGCAGGCAGCGCCTACCACTACGTAGCGAGCATGACGACGACATCTTCGGGGGTTCCGCGCACGGCGCGCCGTCGGGTGAGCGTGACGGTGGTGGAAGGAGAGGCAAGCGAAGCTTCCGGCTCCTCGCCGACGGGCGGTTCGACGCCGACGATCTCGTGCGCGGATAGTCCTTACGAGGTCTACGAGGGTTCGGCGGATATTGTGCTGGACTGCGAGGCGCAGGGCGCGCCTGCGGGGGCAACCTACCGCTGGACGGGCGCGAAAGCCAGTGAACGGTTGACGAACGCAGACAGTCTGGACGCCACGTTCCTCGTTCCTCAGGACATACCCGGCGGATCCAGCGGCTTATACAGGGAAAAATACCAATACACGGTCAGGATGTTCGATGGAAACACGACGGCAAGCAACAGCATTCCGGGCGCCGCCGCCAATGTAGACGTAACGGTGCGGGAAAAGCCGGATATCAGCTATTGCCTGTCGGGTTCGAACTATAATGTCGATGAGGGAAGCACTATAGTTTTTCCCGGCTGCAGCAGTCCTCCGGTCGGCGCTCCAGGCAATTCCCCCACGTACAGTTACCAGTGGACAGTCCGCCCGGGAATATCTATGCCAAGCGATGCTCTTTCGCGCTTGAGCGATCCTGATATTCAGAATCCCACGTTCACGGCGCCTGCGGATGTTCAACAGGATGTATTTTACTTCTATAACGTGACCATATCCGCCGATAACGCCGACGACGATTCGTATTATGTGGACGTGCGCGTCCGCGATCTGGACGCAGGTACTTTTAGCCTTGGATGCGCTGCCGGGAAGTTTAGCGAGTTTGCAGGCCTTGCGGATTTCGCGCTGGACTGCGATGCGCCCGGCGCTCCGCCCGGGGCTGTCTGGAAATGGACCGCAAGGAGTCCTACGCCGGATACGAAGAGACTAAGCGATCCGAACATACGCAATCCCAAATTCGACGTGCCCTCGGCGAGGGTGGTTCATACATATCTGTCTTTTCATTACAATGTGTCCGTCAGCGCAGGCTCGAAAAGCCAGAACAAGGACATAGTGGTCGAGATAGCTCCGGCCTCAAGCCGATATATTAATTACACTCTCAGCTCTGAATTCTTTGAAGGAGATAATAACGACACTATCGGCAATGTTTCTTTTACGACAGGTTATGGGACTTATAATGATTTTCAGGTCACATGGAGAGGAAAAAGCACCACAGACGCTCGCTTTGCAAACGGTACGTATACGGGAGATTTTGTAAATTCCACGCTAAGCGCCAACCCTTCGCCTAATCCGGTTTTTACGGTGCCGGGCAGCGTAAATAAGCACGAAGAATATATATATACGATGCGGATAGAATGGGCTTTTAGCAGGCCGGCGCCCTGGGCTATTGAGAGAGACGTTACCGTGAAGGTGCTGGACCGCGATTCGTTTGCGGCGACCCTTGCGCTCGATTGCGCGGACCCCGCTCCGGTATTCGAGGGATCGCCGGACATTACGTTGTCCTGTACGGCTTCGAATGCTCCTGTCGGCAAGGCGTATTCGTATTCCTGGCGGGCCACCAAGCCGCTGCATCTGACCCGGCTGATTGCAGGCAGAAGAGGACCGACGCCGACGTTCGCCGTGCCGGACGAGGTGGACCAGGACGAGACGTACGAATACACGGCTATTGTTACGGCGGAGAATTCCATTCCGGCTTCGGTTGACGTTACGGTGAAGGTGCTGAACAAGCCCGACGTGTCTATCGCCTGTTCGGGCGATCCGTATTCGGCGTACGAGGGCGCGCAGGACATTACGCTGGATTGCGCGGCTTCGGGCGCTCCCGGCTCCAATCCTGCGTATACGTACGTCTGGACGAAGAGGGGTTCAACGGCGGACACGGGGCTTTTGAGCGCAACGGATATTGATAAGCCGAAATTCGACGTGCCGGACGCCGTGGACCGGGACGAGACGTACGAGTATCTTTTGACGGTTTCGGCGCCGAACGCGCCAGATGGAAAAGATGAAGTAACCGTGACGGTGCTGAACAAGCCCGCCTTGTCTATCGCCTGTACGGGCGATCCGTATTCGGCGTACGAGGGCGCGAAGGACATTGCGCTGGATTGCGCGGCTTCGGGCGCTCCCGGCTCCAATCCCGCGTATGCGTACGCCTGGACGGCGAGGGGGTCAACGTCTGGTACGGGGCTTTTGAGCGCAACGCACATCGATAAGCCGAAATTCGACGTGCCGGACGCCGTGGACCAGGACGAGACGTACGAATACAGGCTTACGGTCTCGGCGGCGAATGCGGAGACGGCTATGGCGGACGTTACGGTGCGCGTGTTTGACAAGGGCGCGGTTGCCCTTGCCTGCGCCGACCCGGCTCCGGTCTACGAAGGGTCGCCGGACTTCGCCCTCGATTGCAAGGCTTCGATCAATGTTTCCGCAGGTTCGTCGTACGCTTATTCGTGGGAGGCTCGGGGCGCTACGCCGGACACGAAACGCCTGACCCCAAAGGACGTCCTGACGCCGACCTTCTCCGCGCCGGAGGCCGTGGACCAGGACGAGACGTACGAATACAGGCTTACGGTCTCGGCGGAGCATGTGCACGACGCGACGGCGGACGTTACCGTTACGGTGCTGAACAAGCCCGGCATCGTCGTTGCGTGCGCGGCCCCGGCTCCGGTCTACGAGGGAGCGGAAGACCTTGCGCTGTCCTGCGAGGCTGACGGGGCTCCGGAGGGTTCCGACTACGCCTACGCCTGGGAGGCGCGGGGCGCTACGGAGGACACGGCGCTTTTGAGCGGTTCGGACGTTTTGTCCCCGACGTTCGCCGTGCCGGAGGAAATTTCGCAGACGGCGGTATACGAATACGCGCTTGGGGTTACGGCGAATAATGCGGAAGCCGGGGAAGCTGAAGTAACCGTTACGGTGCTGACCAAGCCCGACGTTGTCGTTGCGTGCGCGGCGCCGGCTCCGGTCTACGAAGGGTCGGCGAACGTTAAACTGGAATGCACGGCGTCGGGCGCGCCTGCGGGTTCTGAATATGCGTATTTGTGGGAGGCTCGGGGCGCTACGGAGGACACGAACCTGTTGAGCGCTGCGAACGTTTTGTCCCCAACGTTCGCGACGCCTGCGGACGTGCCGCAAACGACGCGGTACGAGTACAAGCTTACGGCCTTGGCGGAGAACGCAGAGGACGGCGCGGCGGAGGTTACCGTTACGGTGCTCAATACGGGCGCGCTGGCTCTTGTTTGCGACAATCCCGCTCCGGTCTACGAGGGAGCGGACGACATTGCGCTGTTGTGCGAGGCTGACGGGGCTCCGGAGGGTTCGACGTATTCTTACGCATGGGAAGCTCGGGGCGCTGCGGCGAACGCGGACCTTTTGAACGCGACGAATATTTCTTCGCCGACGTTTTACGTGCCGGAGAAAGTGGACGAAACGACGCGATACGAATACCGCGTTACGGTTACGGCGGCGAACGCAGAGGCGGGGACGGATGACGTGACGGTTACGGTGCTGAACAAGCCCGACGTTGTCGTTGCGTGCGCGGACCCGGCTCCGGTCTACGAAGGCTCGGCGGACGTCGCGCTGTCGTGCGAGGCTTCGGAGGGTCCCGGAACCGATTCGGATTATACGTACGCCTGGACGGCTGTAAACGGTACGCCTGCGGACCTGCTGAGCGCGACGGACATGGCTTCGCCGACGTTTTACGTGCCGGAGAAAGTGGACGAAACGACGCGATACGAATACCGCGTTACGGTTACGGCGGCGAACGCAGAGGCGGGGACGGATGACGTGACGGTTACGGTGCTGAACAAGCCCGACGTTGTCGTTGCGTGCGCGGACCCGGCTCCGGTCTACGAAGGCTCGGCGGACGTCGCGCTGTCGTGCGAGGCTTCGGAGGGTCCCGGAACCGATTCGGATTATACGTACGCCTGGACGGCTGTAAACGGTACGCCTGCGGACCTGCTGAGCGCGACGGACATGGCTTCGCCGACGTTTTACGTGCCGGACGAAGTGGACGCAACGACGCGGTACGAGTACGGGATTACGGTCTCGGCGGAGAACGCGGAAGCCGCGACGACCAACGTTACGGTTACGGTGCTGAACAAGGGCGCCCTGGCCTTGACGTGCGCGGCGCCGGCTCCGGTCTACGAAGGTTCGCCGGACGTTGCGCTGTCCTGCGAGGCTTCGGGCGCTCCCGACGGTTCCGCCTACGCCTGGAGCTGGGAGGCCCTCGGCGCTGCGGCGGACGCGGACCTGTTGAGCGCAACGAACATTTCTTCGCCGACGTTCGCCACGCCGGAGGACGTATCGCAAACGACGCGCTACGAGTACGGCGTTACGGTCTCTGCGGAGAACGCGGAGCCTGCTTCTGCGGAGATAACGGTGACGGTGCTGGACAGGC
>CAZSNF010000006.1:0-150483 GCA_964608315.1 uncultured Rhodothermales bacterium
CGGCGAGGGCCGGGAGCTGGGGCGTTCCGGGACGCTCGTTTATACGCGCAGCCGGATGCGCATGCTTCTGGAGCGCTTGCCGGAGGGCGAAACCGTGTTCCTGCGCTTTACGCCGCAGGGGTCTGTTCGGGCTCCGGCGCCCGCGGTCGTTCCGTGGCGCGCGGCGCAGCGGGAGCGGCGGGACATAGGCGCCGCGCTGGACGACGGGAAGACGCGGTCGGCTGCGCTCGCCGAAAGGCCCTGAAAACAGCCTGGCGCGGCGCTTGCGGAAAAGCCATGAGGAAGCCCGGGCCGTCATGGAGTCCAGCGGGCCGGCGCCCGGAAGATTTCGCAGCCCGTTTGCAGCCGACGCTCGCCGTGCGCGCGGCCCTTCCCGGCGAGACGAGGAAGCAAGTCGCGGGGCGCCGCCGGAGGGCAGGTCGCGAATGCGGGTTTAAAAATTTAACCGCTCTATGTTCGAGGTTAAATTATTTAAGGAAGCTCTGATTTAATGCTGCCTGTCGCGGGATAAGTATGCCCTGGCGCGCCGTTTTGGGGCGTCAGGGACGCGAAAACGCGGCAATATCGGCTGTTTGGCCATGAATTCGGCTCCTGACAGCGCCTCTGCAACCCGAAATCGCCCTTCCCAAGCCGCGAATGGTCCATTTGGCTCACAAGAACGCTCTGCTTCCTGATAATTATCTCGCGCGATTTTGGAAGTTACCCCTGTTTGTCTTACTCTGTCCTTCATTCAATTCGGATCGGGGCGGGCCCCGGGTAGCGCAGCAAGTCCATGTACGCTCCCGAATCCGGGCAGGGGAAATGCGGTCGTTACCGGTTCCGTGCATGCGAGAATCGTGAGGCGCGGCGCCTGAGGCGAGCGTTCGCATTCGGATTATCCTGTCGCCCGTCCGACGACGACATTCGCCACGCCATGATGCGTTTCCCCGCCATATCGCTCGCAATGCTTGCGCTTTGCTTCCCGTTAGGCAGGGCCGCCGCTCAGGGTGAGAATCCGCCGCTTGGCGAAGACGGCTACATCTTTTTCGCGAACGGGGTGAATTTGACCGTATCGTCTTTCGACGGCGGCGTGGTCGACGATCCGAAGGACGCTTCCAACAAGGCGATCCGATACGATCCGGGCGACTATTCTTATCAGGCCTTTCGTTTTGCGTCTCCCCACCGCGACCTGACGGCGAATCGCGACAGCAGCCATGTTTTGCATTTTCGCATTCTCGCGGATCCGGCCAACGCGTCGCACGCCCCGGAGAACGAGTTGACGATCATGTTCGAAGATTATTGGGACGGCAGCCAGGCGGACGATGGTTCGGCGAATCTCCCCTTTCGCCTGCATTGGGTAATTCCGAACGACATGCGCGACGGGGAATGGCATGACGTGTCGGTCGCTTTGCCTCCGCCGACCTGGCGGGAACTTGAGGACGGCAAGGCGGACGGCTCCATTTCCGGGCTGGAAGCCCACTGGATATACGGGGGCGGGTGGACGCAGGGCACGGGCGGCGTGGCGCTCGACCTCATGGGTCCGAACACGGCTACGCGCCCTGATCTGTGGGCCGAATTCGAATGGGATAACGTGCATGCGGTCGGCCCCTTCTGGAACTGGGCCGCGGGCTCGGCCAGCGACGCCGGCGCCGTCTGGCTGGACGACGTATTCATCGGACCCGCCGACCTTGATCTTTCGGCTGCTTCCGATCCGCCCGCAGCCATGGCTGGCGTGGCGTTCTTCTACATGATGGGAAACCCCGATAACAGAATTGGATGGACGCACGTAAACCAGGCTTTCGCCTACAACGCGTATTTCAGCGAGGACGCCATCACGGATATATCCGCCGAGGGGGTGTCGCTGCTGGAAAAAGTCATTCCGGATGAGCCGTACCCCTTTGTTTCCCATTTCGTCGAGTCGCCGCACCCGTCCGTCGATACCGAACTCCATTACGCCGTGACGAGCCTGAGCGAGTTCGGCGTGGAGAATCCGGACGTTTCCAGCAGTTCCGGCTCTATCGACAACCCGTATATCCCCATTTTGCCAACCATCGCGCACCTGACGGAGGAGGAAGCCAACCGGCTCTTCGACGACCTCACAGCAGGCAGCGCTTCGGGAGCGGGATTTCCCGACGCCGCGCGCCCGTTCGTCGTGGACTCTGCGCATTCGCAGCTTTCCGAATCGCTCACGTTGCCCGACAGCGACGAAGACCTTTCGGCCAGGGTGTGGCTGGGATATTCGGACGAGAACGAATTATGGATCTACGCGGAAGTCACCGACGACGCGCGCGAATTCCAGCCCGCAGACGCCGTACCGGGAAATGCCTGGGGATACGACTCCATCGAATTGGGATGGGGGAACTACGACGTGCGCGACGCGGGCGGCTCGCCGCTGGGCGGTTCGCCCCATGGCGACATGATGCGCGGGGACTACGCCGACTACCAGTTCCGCGTCTGGGCGCAGGTAGACGCCGGCGGCGACGTCGCGATGAGTCGTACGTACGCAGGCTGGAGCATCGACGCCGAACCGCAAGGCGGCGGAGCAGCGCACGGCGTACTCGTGGACGAGAACGGCGACGAGATCGGGTACAAGATGCTGGCGGTCATTCCGCTGAACGCCATTCAGAACGTCAGCGAGGGGGACGTCGTGCTTGATCCGCCGGGTCCCGCGGAAATTCGCCTCGTTCCGTTCACCATTACGCTGAACGACGCCGACGGAGAAGGGTGCGCGGGCAACGCGCCGGACATTAACTGTCGTTCGCACCAGATCACCTGGAGCCTCGATCCCTCGGTGAATAACCAGTGGTGGAATACGCCGAGTCAGTGGCAAGTGGTTGCGATGACGGGACGGGACAGGGCCGTATCCAGCGAAGGCGAGTCGACGCTCCCGGATGCGTACGCCCTGGCGCAGAACTATCCGAACCCGTTCAATCCCGCCACCACCATTCGCTTCCGCCTTGCGAACGCGGAGACTGTAACGTTGCGCGTATTCGATATGCTGGGGCGCGAAGTCGCCGCGCTGCTGGACGGTCGGACCATGCCCGCCGGCGTCCATGACGTCCGCTTCGACGCGGACCGCCTTGTGTCGGGCGCGTATTTTTACCGCCTGGAGGCGGGCGCCGCCTTCGTCCGAACGAAAAAAATGATTTTGCTAAAGTAACGCATATGGTTATCTTGCCTTTGCCCGTCCCCGTCTTCCTGTCTCCATGACCTCTTGCGCGCGATTTACATATAATCGCCTTTGCGCGATCATTCCGCTGCTGATTGTTTGCGCGATGGCGCTGCAATCTGCGGCGGCGTTCGCGGCTCCGTCCGGGCCCACCGGGAAAATCGCGGGCCGCGTTACAGAGGCCGATACGGGGGATCCGCTTCCCGGGGTCAATGTGGTGATCGCCGGCACCGTTCAGGGAGGGACCACGGATGCGGAAGGCTATTACTTTATCCTTAACGTTCCGCCCGGCGCGTACTCCGTGCAGGCCTCGTTCATCGGATTTGCGACGATAACCGTGGAGAATGTCCGGGTCGTGCAGGACAACACGGCTACCGTGGACTTTGCGCTGCGCGAGGAAATCATCGAGGGCGAAGAGGTGGTCGTGGTTGCAGAGCGTCCCATCGTCGAGATGGACCGCACGACCACTACGGCGGTGGTCGATAGCGAGCAGCTCGAAGCCTTGCCTATCACCAACATCGGGGACGTCATCAACCTGCAAGCCGGGGTGGTGGACGGCCATTTCAGGGGCGGGCGCATCGGCGAAGTGGCGTATCTCGTGAACGGGGTGCCCATCAACAACGCATTCAGTCAGACGGCCTCGTTCGACGTAGAACAAAACATGGTGTCGAGCCTCGAGGTCATCAGCGGCGTGTTCAACGCAGAGTACGGGCAGGCGTTGTCGGGGGTGGTGAACATCGTTACGAAAGACTTGCCCGACCGCTGGTCCGGTTCTTTCCTGAGTTACGCGGGCGCTATCGTCAGCAGCCGCGAGCTCGAGTTTCTCCACCGCACCGTCGAGCCGGGCGCTTTTCTCGCGCCCTCCGATTTCGTGTCGGAGCGCTATAGCTACACCGAGGCCGCCGCATTCCCCAACATCGTCGATGCGCAGGCGTCGCTGGGCGGGCCGTTGCTCCGGGACCGGCTTGGGTTGCAAGCCTCGGTTCGGTACCTGCGGGATCAGTCTCATTTCATCGGGCGCAACCTTTTTTCGCCTTCTGATTCGTCGGCCAACCTGAACACCGGGCTGCCGCCCGAAGCATGGCTTGTCGAATCGACGGGCGACGGCGATTTCACCTCTCGCAACCGTACGGAACGCCTTTCCGTCAACGGCGCCTTCGGCTTCCAGGTCACGCCGAAATTCAAGGTCGATTACAACTTCTTTTTCCAGGGCGGCGCGTTCTATCCGTTCAGTCATTTCCGCAAGTACGTTCCGGACGGAATCAACCGGGTCGAGTTTCTGAACCAGACGCACATCGCGGGGTTGCGCTGGACCGTCGACAACCGGTCTTTCGCAAACCTGTCCTATAGCTACCTGCACGACAAAACCGACGTGCGCCTGTACAAGGACCCCACCGACTCCCGCTACCAGTCGAGCCAATTGAGCTCCCTGCAAGGCCAGTTCGCCTTTGCGGTGGGCGGGAACGATTTGAACACCAGCGACCAGCTTACCGCCACGCATAGCATCGTCGGCGACTACACCCGGCAGTTCAACCGGGTGCACCTGGTCAAAACGGGCTTTCTGCTTCGGTTGCACAACCTCGACAATCGGGATTTCGGCATTGAAAAGTCGTTCCGGACCGGCAATCTGCCCCAGCCGTCGCCGGACATGTGGAGCGACAACAGCCTCAACACCTCTCCGAAGGAATTTGCGGCCTATGTCCAGGACAAAATGGAATTCACGGGCCTGATCGCCAACGTGGGGCTTCGTTTCGACTATTTCGACCCGGATTATCTGATTCCCCTGGATTGGCAGCAGGCGAACCTGGCGGATATTCCTGATCCGGCCAATTCGTCCGCGACAATTTCGAATCGGGACAAAGCGCCCGTGCAATACCAGTTCAGCCCCCGCGTGGGCATCGCCTTTCCCATTTCGTCGACGGGCGTGATGCGGTTCTCGGCGGGGTTGTTCTTCCAGGTGCCGGCGTTCAGCATTTTGTATTCCAATCCCGAGTATGAGATCAATCCGACGTCCAGCGTGAACAGTTTCGGCAACCCGAATCTCAAGCCCGAACGCACGCTTTCCTTCGAAGTGGGGCTTCAGCAGGGGCTGACGGACGACGTTGGCCTGGAACTGACCATCTTTTCGAAAGACATCCGTAACCTGACCGGACAGGACATTCTGCGCAACCCCAACGGCGACTTCGCCATTCGCTGGATCAATCGGGACTTCGGCACGATTCGCGGCATGACTTTCTCGCTTTTCCAGCGTCCCGGCGGGCGGCTGAGCTGGACGCTGGATTACACGTTGCAATTCGCCGAGGGCACGTCGTCGAGTCCCGGAGAGGCGTTCGGGCGGCAGCAATCGGGCCTCGAAGCCATTCTTTCCCTGGTCCGGCTCGACTGGGATCGCCGCCACGTGCTCAACAATACGGTTACGATCAATCCGGTCAGCGGGCTGAACCTGACGCTTATCAACCGCCTGCAGAGCGGCACCCCGTACACCACGATCCGCGACGACGTGGTGTCGAACCTGAAAAACAACGCCGCGCGGCCTGTTACCTACGGTACGGACGTGCGCGCGTACTACAAGCCGCCTTTTCTCGGCCCGGACGTCCAGCTCTTTCTGCAAGTGCAGAATCTGTTCGACATTGAGCAGGAAGTCAACGTGTATTCCGACACGGGCCGCGCCGACGAGTCCGTGGAGCTGGAGCGGCTTCGCCGTACGGGCGGCGAGGTGGGCGGCCTGAACACCATCGACGAGTGGTTCTACCGACAGGAATTTTTCGGCGCCCCGCGAAGAATCAGCCTGGGACTCAATTACCGATTTTAACGACGATCGCCACGCCCACCGGAGCCCTGCGCCATCATGTACGCTTCCCGTTTCCTGTTTCCAATGCGCCTTGCGCGGCTGCTTTTCGTAGCCGCCGCGGCGTTCGGCGTGCTCGGGTTCGCCGGCGCGGGGACGGCGCGGGCGCAGAACGCCGAGGCCATTCCCGACGACCTGCGCGGCAACGAAACCTTTATTGCGCGCGGCATTCTGGACGGAAATCTGATCGAAACCAATTTCCGCAACCACGGCGAACTTTCTCGCTGGAACGACTTGCCGTGGGGGGTCTGGCCAAGGGGCATCGGGGGGCGGCACATCGACGGCATCGGCGCCATCGCGGCCGGACAGGTGCCCGGCGAACGGCGCAAGTGGCAACCCCTTGGCTTCTATCAGGGCGCGCGGGGCGACACCACGCTGAATCCGTTCATTCTTACCTATCGGGATTTCGGCAAACGGACCGGGCCTTCGGGCGAACTCTGGGGCTGGCTGCCGCTGCCGGGATTCAACAACCCGAACCGCCTCGATCCCATTACGATGAGCAGGACCCCGACGCCGGCGATCAGCTCCGATCCTGCGTCGTGGCCTGTATTCTGGCCCGACCGCCTCGATAGCCCCGACGACCCCGGCTGGCGCAACGACGAGATCGACGGGGATCTCTCCCTGGCGGCATGGAACGGCTTTTTCGGCAAGGGCGTGTTCAACGCCGATCTGGAAAGTTATTACGTGATGGACGACCACTCCGACATGGAGTACGCCATCGACCCTGTCACGAATAATCCCAACAGCGAGTTCGGCGTGTATTATCCAAGTCCGTCCGACTCTACGATAGGCGGTCTCGGCATGCTCAATCAGGTGCGCATTTTCCAGTGGGCGAACATCCTTGCGGAAGACATCATGTTCATTCTGTACCGTTTCTTCAACCGGGGAGAAACGAACCACGACCGCCTGTATTTCGCGCAGATCATGGACTTTGGCCTTGGCAACGAGGAAGGGGACGAAGTCGGCGCGTACGATCCGATTCAGGACGTGGCGTACGGCTGGGATCAGGACGGCATCGGGACGCGGGCGTCGGGCGGCGCGTACGATCTGGGATACACGGGGTTCGCCTTTCTGGAAAGCCCGGCGCGCGCCTTCGACGGCATGGACAACGACGAGGACGGCATGACGGACGAGTCGCGTTTCGGCGGCCCCGGCGTGCTTGTCGAAGGCTCGGCGGAGATACTTGCAGCGGCTATGGGCGCGCTCGATGTGCCCAATTTCGTTCGGGCCAACGGCCCCCTTGAAATGCGCCCGGCGTACCTTGCGGGCCGCTGGTGGACGGGCGACGAAAACATGGACTGGGTGGGATATACGGATACGAACGAAAACGGGCAGTGGGACGCCGGCGAGCAGCTAAACAACGACGTAGGCCGCGACGGCCTCGGGCCGTTCGATCTGGGGTATCCCGGCCCCGACACCGGAGAGGCGGACGGCGTCCCAAGCCTTGGAGAACCCAACTTCGACGAGCTGGACGTGGACGAATCGGATCAGGTGGGTCTGACCGGCTTCGACTTGCAAACGCGCCCCTTCTACGAATCCGGCGACAACCTGCGCGACGACGAATGGATGTGGGATCGGCTTTTCAATGTGGCGCAGTTCCCCCTCGGGACCACGCCGGACGTGATCGAAGCGGATATCGAGCCGTTTCTGATGTTTTCTTCTGGTCCGGTCAACCTCCCGCCCAAACGCACCGACTTTTTCTCGACCGCGTGGATATTCGGTTCCGACGAGCGCGATTTCTTCAAGAACCGCCGCACGGTGCAGAGCATTTTCAACGCCGACTACACGTTCGCGCAGCCGCCGTTTACTCCGACCCTTACGGCGATTCCCGGCGACGGGCGCGTGGTGCTCAGTTGGGACACGCTCGCCATAGCCAGCTTCGACCGCTTTTCCCAGGAGTTCGACTTCGAGGGCTTCAAACTCTACAAGGGAACGAACATTCTGCTGAGCGACGCCCGAAACATCACCGACGTTACGGGCGAGGGCACCTTTTTCGAACCCATCGCCCAGTTCGACCTGAAAAACGGCATTTCCGGCCCCAGAACCGTGCTGGAAGGCAATGCGGTGTACTACATGGGCGACGACACCGGCCTGCAATTCTTCTATGTGGACGAAGAGGTGACGAACGGACTCACCTATTATTATGCGCTGGTGGCGTACGACCGGGGGGTGGGCAGTATCGATCCGCAGGAAAACACCTTCCGGATCAGCGCTACCCAGGCCGGGAATATCACGGGGTTCACGAAAAACGCCGCCGTGGTGACGCCGCGCAGTCTTCCGGCGGGCTACGTAGGGGGCGGAGCCAACGAAACGCTGGAGGAAGTGAACGGCGGAATTGGCACCGGCTCCATTTCGGTCAGCCTTTTCCAGGAGGAAGTGGTCGATTTCGATACGTTCTACCGTCTTGAATTTTTCGACGCTCCCCATCCGGCCAATCCGGACCTGTACGTTACGAGCAGCTATCAGGTCATGCGTCTTTCGGACGGGAAGGTCGTTTTCGGCCCTGCCCGGTTGACCGATGTGTCGCCGCCTATCGAAGGGTTCACGGTGTCGTTCGCCAACGATACGCTCGTGGTGCTGGACGAAGAGCGCACGGGGTACGTGTCGAACGCCGGATCGCCCAATGAACTGCTTGGCCCGGACCCCACCGCGCTGGACGGCTTTTCGACCGACTGGGTGGCGCACATCCGCGAAGATTCTACGTCGGCGTATACGCCCTCGGCATGGACCTACGAACTGCACTGGGTAGATCCCGCAGATTCGCTGTACCGTCCGCCGCGCGTGTTCGGCTTCCTCCGCGAGCAGATACCCATCTTCGCCGTCAATGCAACGAAGCAGCGGCCTGCAGATATGTTGATTGAGGATCGGAACGACAACAGGACGTTCGATCCCGGAGACGATCTCATCATTTTCGAACGCTACGACAGCAGGAGTCCGCGGCTTTACCGCTACCGGATCACTTTTTCCGCAGGGGCCAATTCCACGCCGCCCAGCCCGGGCGATGTGTTGCGCATCTCTGTCACCCGACCATTCGCCACCGGCGACTTTTTCCAGTTCTCTCTCAAGTCGTCCACTATTGACATAGACGCGGCGCGGAACGAACTGGACCAGATCGCCGTGGTTCCGAATCCGTACGTGGGCGCCTCGTCTTTCGAGCCCCGCTCCCAGATCGAGGGCCGCGGCGAGCGCCGGGTGCAGTTCATCAACCTGCCCCGGCAATGCACCATTCGGATATTCAACATTCGGGGCGAACTCATAAAAACCCTGGAGCACGACGGATTTCTTGCGGACGGATCCATATTCTGGGACCTCCGTACGGAAGATCAGCAGGACGTAGCGTTCGGCGTGTACGTATTTCATGTGGAGGCGCCCGACGTAGGGGAGCATGTGGGCAAGTTTGCGCTCATCAAATAGGGGACGCGTTATGCGACGAATCTTGCCTTTCTTTCTGGCGCTGCTGCTGACTGCGCCGAGCGTTTTCGCCCAAAGCCGATCCGGGACCACGGCGGCGCCCTTTTTGACGCTGGGCGCGGGCGCGCGGGGGCAGGCGCTGGGCCACGCCTACACCACGCTCGCTACAGGCGGCGACGCCCTGTTCTGGAATCCGGCGGGCGCGGCGCGTCCGTACGCGGGCAGGCACCGGGGCAACGTGTTCCTGACGCACTACGAATGGTTCGCCGACATCCGGTACAACGCGGCGGGCGTGGTTGTCCCCGTGCTCGGGACCGGCGCCATCGGACTCAGCATGGCTATGGTCAACTATGGGGATATGAAGGTGCGGACCGTGGCCTTCCCTGAAGGGACCGGAGAAACGTTTTCGTCGAACGATATGAGCCTGGGCCTGACGTATGCGCAGCCGCTCACGCAGGCGTTTTATTTCGGGGGAACGGTCAAGTACGTCCGGCAGCAGATACGCGACATGGACGCCGCCGCTGTGGCTTTCGACTTCGGCTTCATGCTGGAAACGCGCTATCTGAACGGCATGAACATCGCTGCGTCCATCCGGAATTTCGGCAGCAAGATGCAGATGCAGGGCATCAACGGGCAGGTGTTCGTGGATATCGATCAGACCACGACGGGCAATAATCCTGATATTCCGGCGCGCGTCGATATGGACCGGTGGGATTTGCCGCTGGCGTTCAAATTCGGCGTCATGGTGCCCATTCCCCTTGCGTTCAATACGGAACTTCAGCTCCTCGCCGACGCCAATCAGGGGAACGACAACAGCCTCAACGGCGACCTGGGCGCGCAACTTCATTACGGTTCCAATACGTTCAATCTGGATCTGCGCGCGGGGTACAAGGACGCCTTCATCGACAATGTGGACAGCCACTTGACCTTTGGCCTGGGGCTGGACGTGCGCGTGAGCGCGGTGCGGCTCGGGTTCGATTTCGCCTATATTCCGTTCGACATGCTTGGCGACACGCAGATGATCGACCTGCGCATCTATTATTAAAGGAACCTCTGATTAATTCTACTTCGATCAGCGCTTCGCGTTCGCGCGTACAGCGACATTATGACGGCGTCGTTGCAATCAGCGGCATACGCTACGGATTCGGGCGCAGCGGACGCGAAGCGCCCTTCGGGAGGCCGCGAGGAACGCTCTGGCTGTGTCATTCCTCATTACGTGGGACCTGCCACGCTGCTTCGTCATTCCTTGCCAGCGCGTTCCTCGCAGCCTCTGAACTTTGCAGAATTAAACAGAGGTTCCTAAAAGATACTCTGATCGAGTTCGCAAAGATCAGAGGCTGCGAGGGGTGCGCTGACGCAGGGCGAACGGGTCTGTGGCGCGCCTTTTCACGAAACATAAGGGTGCGCAGGCCATAAGCTGGCAGGGATATTTGGGGCCCGATGTTTCGCTCAAAGGCGCAGCCACAGATCCTCTCGACCGCTTTGCCTTAAGGATACTCTGATTAAGGACACTCTGATTAAATCTGTTTCGATCAGCGCTTTACGTTCGTGCGTACCCTTAGGTCGTTCGCGGCGCATGCGGGGGCGGGCCTTTTTCGGGCTTTTTCTGGCGTTGCGCATGGCGGCGTGCGCGGGCGAAGCGCCGCCAGACGAACGCGACCGCGTGGTGACGAATGCGGACGGGACGCCAATTACCGTAGCGGATTTCGAGACGTCTTATGTGGCCTTTCTTCTCGCCACAGGGCAAAACGACACGCCCGCGAATCGTTACCTGCACCTTGCCCGGCTTGTAGACGCATCGCTCCTCGCGGACGAAGCGGCGCGTCGCGGCTACGGGGCCGACAGCGTATTTAACGCCCTGATGGAGCGTACGCGGCGGCAGGCTATCGGCGGGCGTTTCTTCGAAACGGCATTCCTCGAAACCTTGCCGCCCATCGACGACGCCGACGTGCGGCGGGCATTCGTTCGGTCGAAGCAGCAAGTGGTGGCGCGGCATCTTTTTTACCGCGACCGGGCCGAGGCCGAAGCGGCCCATGCACGCTTGCTGGCCGGAAGCGATTTTCTGGAAGAAGCCGTCCTGTGCTACGATCTCCCCGCCGTCGATTCGTCGGCGGGCATGCTGGGCCCCATTCGGTATTTTCAGGTGGACGACGCCTTCGCCGAAGCCGCCTTCGCGCTGGACGTCGGGGAAATATCGGAGCCGGTTCGGTCGCGCTACGGTTACCATATCATCCGGGCGGAAGAGAAAACAGGTACGCCCATCGTTACGGAATCCGAATATCAGTACCGCAAGGAAGGCATAACGACGCAGGCGGCGCTGCGGACCCGGCGGCTCGAAGGGGATCGCTTTGTTCGTACGTTTATGGAGGGACTGGACGTGCAGGTCGACGCACCCGCTGTCCACAGTCTTGCAGAGGCAATTCGGCGCCTCGAAAATCGCGTCGCGCCGGCCCCCGTGGAGCTGGACATGGATCCGGAAACGGCGCGGCTCGATCTGCGCACGCTGCCCGGGGAATTCACGCCGGACACGCCGTTGGCCACCTACTTTTTCGAAGGCGAAACCGTGGTTTTTACGGCGGGCGATTATTATTTCTGGCTGCCGGAATTGCCGTTTTCCGAAGCGAGCGCCCGGACCGCCGCCTCCGTGGGACGCGCGTTGCGCAACGACGCCCTTTTCCGCGCCGGTTTGCAGCGAGGGCTGGATAGCGACCCCGCGGTGGACGCCGAAATGGAGCGCGAAGGCCGCCGCGAACGTACCCGGCGTATCCGGGATACGCTGCGCGCGAACCCGCCCGCCGAAATTCCCGAAACGGAACTTCGCGCTGCATTCGATCGTAGCCCCGCGGCCCGACAGCGTCGCTGGACCGCCGACTTCTGGGCCATCCCCTTCCCCACGCAGCCCGAAGCGGAAGCGGCGCAAGCCCTGTTGACGTCCGACCCGTCGAGGGCGGCGGATTACGCGCAGTACGTCAGATATACGGAAGCGCGCCTGGATACCCTGCCTCAATGGGCCGTGACGGTTCGGCAGGCCCCCCTTCGGCAGGCGATGCTTGCCCGCCAGGCTTCCGACTCCTGGGCGCTGGTCCGCGTGGAGCGCCGCCGGTCGGAAGCCGCCGTCGCGTACGCCGCCGTACGGGATTCGCTCTTGCGGGCCGTGGCGCCGCGCTACAACGAGTATCGCCTTCTTCAGCGCCTGTACGACCGGGCCGCGGTGCGTACGGACAGCTTGCTGTTCGAGCAGATGATGCAGCTCGGCGGGGAATGACACAGCCAGTGCGCCTCTCGCAGCCTCCCGGAGGGCGCTTCGCATTCCCCAGGCCCTAATCAGAGTGTCCCTTGCATTGCCCGCATTTTTCCCGGAGCGTTACCGCCGCCGGAGCCGTTCCCGAACCCCCTCTACCGCCGGATTGCCTTCGCCATAGCGAAATGCGCGATGCAGCGCAGCGTCCGCCTCGGCTATTTTTCCCGCGCGCAGATACAGCAAGCCGAGGTTCACCCATGCCTCGGCATGGGTCGAGTCCGTGCGCAGGACCTGACGAAACAACGCTTCGGCTTCGTCGGACTGTTCTGTTTGCGCATACAGCGTGGCGATGTTGGTTTGCAGCGCCAGATTGTTCGGGCGCAGGCTGAGCGCGACATTATAGACCTTGAGCGCTTCCGTCAGCCGGCCCGAACGGCGCAATGCGTCGGCGTAGATCAATTGCGTCTGGAAACTTTCCGGCGCGGCTCGGGCTTCCCGCCCGTAGCGTTCCACGTCCTGTTGTTCCGCGCGCAACCGGTTGGCCCGGTCGAGTATGCGGGTTGCTTCGTCCAGCTGCCCCATATCTCGCAGGGATTGGCCCAGGGAGAAGGCGGCCTGATAGTTCCATGGCTGGACCTCCAGCACGGCGCGCAGGTGCGGGATCGCCGCCGCCGGCTCGCCCACCCGGCGGAGCAGCGCGCCCACCTTGTAGCGATAGTCGAGAGAGGCGGCGAGGGCGAAAGCCCGCTCGGCGTGCGCCAGCGCCGCGCTGAAGTCGCCTTCGCGTTCATGCCAGTCGGTAAGCGCGGCATGGGCGGGCGCGTAGTCCGGATCGATGGCGAGAGCCTGCTCGTAGGCTTCCCTTGCTTCGATGGGGTTGCCCAGCGTTTCGTGCGTAGCGCCCAGTCCGTGCCATGGATTGGGGTCGCGGCTGCGTTCTGTCTCGCGTACGTAGAAGGCCAGCGCATCGCGGTAACTTTTCTGCCGGAACGCCACATTGCCGAGATTGTGGGCCAGTCCGGGGTAATCGGGCTGTATTCGCTCCACTTCGCGCCACGACGCTCCCGCCTCGTTAATGCGCCCCAGTTCGAAATAAATCAGTCCCTGCACGAAATGACCGTCGGGGTAAAACGGCGCATGCGCGATCGCGCTGTCGGCGAAGGCGAGTCCCTGCGCGTAGTTTTGACCGGCCAACGCCTGCCGCGAAGATCGCACGAAGCGCGCGGCGGCGGACACGGGAATGGCGCGTTGAACCGCCTCGCGGGGCGCCGAACCGCCTCTATCCGAATCTTCGTTGCCCTCTTTCGCGCCGGAACCGCATCCTCCCGCAACGACGATCAGGAAGGCAAGGCAAGCGATGCGGGGGATGGAATAGTCTGTACGATTGACAGGGCGCATGCCGAATTCCCTGAGGGAAGGGCTGATTGATCAGAGTATCCTGTGCATTTTGCGAACAGAAACCCCTCGAACCATGCAATAAATGCATAATGCGTTATTCCCGGGGCGTTCCCGGTTCAATATCTGCGCGTTTCCGCCATTCCGGGATGTGCGAATGGCCTGGGCGGACCGCCGCGGCCTTCCGCAAGGTACGACATGCGAAAGTATCATGCGGGGCCGCTTCGCATGCGTCGCGCGAACGCGGCGCGTACGCGATTTGTCACGCTGTCCAGACTCCTACGAACTGAACCACCAGTTCATCTTCAGCACGAACACGTTTTGCATGGGCGCGGCGGCCAATTGGTCGAACGACGAACCGAATCCGAAATATGGGTCGTCCGTGGCGTCGGATCGTTGTTGCGTCCAGACCAGATACAGCGTGGAGCCGGGCCGGTATTCCCAACGGGCCACCGCCGTTCCCCGGAGCGAGGCGAAGTTGAAATCCCGATTGGGCAATTCGAACGCTTCGGCGGGTCCGTCGGGCCCGTCCGGGTCCGCCGCAAGGGTTTCTCCATCGAACGTCGAACCCTCTTCGCCGTAGCGTATGAAATCGTAGGACCGGGCGCGCGCCAGTTCCTTGTATTCGGAATAGTCGCCCACGGAAACGAGGGGCTGCGCATACAGCTGAAAACTCAGTTCCGGGGTGAATGTCCAGTTGAGTCGTATGGCGGACGATAACGTGATCTGGTCGAGCCTGGCGAATACGTAGCGTTTTCCGAAGGTCCGGTTGGCCAGCGGATCGTCGAAGGCGCCCACCCATTGGGCCTCGCTGGTCGTCCATGCAACGGACGGGTTCACGGCAAGGGCCACATTCGAGGCGGCTTGCCATTCTACGTCTACGCCCAGTTCCGTTTCCTTTCCGGATCCGCTGCGCGCCAGATCTGCCTCGAGTCCGAGCACGAACGCCTTGCGTCGGTCGGAATACACGTTCAGGCCCATGCCCATTCCCGCCGGCTCCAGCGTCAGCGGGCCGCCTCGCGTACGCCGCGTATTGACGGTTTCCGGGCCGACGAAGAGGCGTCCGAACGCCGAGTAATAATTCAGAAACTGAACGCGGGAGAACAGGAAGGCCCCCGACGAGAACACGTTGCCGTCGTAGTCCACGCCGCGGAACAGGGCGGCCATGACGAAGGCGTCTCGCGTAAATCGGGTGGGGTCGTTCCAGCTGTATCCCGTGGCGACATGCCCGTTTATGTTGCCCGAACTGTACTGGAACCCGGCGTCGTTTACGTCGAAGGAAGGGGATACGGCCTCGACCGCCGTATTGAAGGCCAAACGTCCGCGTTCCCTGGTCAGGCCTATGCGTCCGGTCCATCCGCTCAGGGAGGTGGCGTCGCTGTCGAGCCATACATGTTTTCTGTCCGGGCGCTGGAAGTAATGCACCGAACTTTGCTGAATATCGAGGAGCCGCTCCCTCGTTCCCGTCAGATGGGACCACCCCGCAGAACCGTTCAGCACCCAGGTTTTTTCCTCGTCGAGGAAGGTCCACCCGTCCATGCCGAAGACTAGCGACCGCTTGTTCATCTCATCCATGAGGCGCTCGTCCGAAAAGAACCGCTGGTTGACGGTGGACAAAAAGCCCAGGCCATGCCGTCCCTCCGCGAATTCTTTCTGGGCCCGGTACGCGCCATGCCAGGCGGTCGGCTCTATTTCCGCTTCGGATCGCGCGCCGGTTTCGCTTTGCAATCGGGCGTGTTCCCGAGCGGTCAGCGCTTGCATGGCGCCTACGTTCCAGCCGCCCGGCAGTTTGCCCACGATCTTGGCGGCGCCGAGTATGCGCGTACCGTCCGGCGCGTCCGCAAAGGCGTGATCGGGCAAACTTCCTGTCGGCGCCCGCCCGATGCGGCGGCTGTAGAAAAAGGAGGGACCGCTGTGAAAATTCACGTTGAAACTGGGGCCTCCCCTTCCGAAATCGCCGAATACGGATGCGCCTTCCACGAAAAACGGACGTTTTTCCGAGAAATATGTCTCGTAATCGCCCAGGTTTACGACGGCGGGGTCCACTTCCACCTGACCGAAATCCGGGTTTATCGTGGCGTTCATCGTCAGGTTGGACGTAAGGGCGTATCGTATGTCCACGCCTCCGTCCAGGCCGTACGAAGAACCGTCGTTGAACGGATCGTCCGCGCCGACCGTTTGATCGTAGGCGCCGCGCGTCGTGACGTACGGGATCAGTTCCAGCTGGCGCCGCGGGCGAATGTCCCGAATGCCCGTCAATTCCGGGAAACGGCTTACGAAGCCGCTTTCGTCGCTGGGCGTGTATGCGAGATAGGCGCGTTCCTGCTTGCGGGAGACGCCGCGTATGAAATTTATCCCCCATACGTACTGGTCCTGCTGGTAGAATCGCAACTGCGAATACGGGATGCGCATCTCGGCCGTCCATCCGTGCGACGTGCGCTGTACGCGCCCCTGCCATACGCCATCCCAGTCGGAATCGTCGTGGTTGTCGTTCATGAACACCCCGTCATGGAGGGTGCCGGCGGCGTTCAGGCCGAAGTAGTATCCGCTGCGGCGGTCCCGATACGGATCCAGGCACACCGCGAAAAAGTCGGATTCCAGGTCTGCGTCGCGGCGGCCCAGGCGGGCGACGATCGAATCCGGCGCGCTATCGAACAGGCGGGCCCCGACGTAGATCGCTTCGTTATCGTACAGGACGATGGCCTCGGTGCGCTCGGTCGCCGGCGCGCCCTCGTCCGGGTCCGATTGAAAAAACCGATCAGCGGGCGTTCCCTGCTCCCATGCCGCTTCGTCCAGCCGACCGTCAATTCGTATTGTCTCCGTCGCAGCCGTGGCGGTAACGGTTTGTACGAGGTTGCGCGTTGCCTCCGAAGTCGCCGGGGGAACGTCTCCCGGACGATCTGCCCCTGAAGAATTGGATTGGGCGTATGTCTGGTCCCGGCTTGCAGGCGCCGAAAAGATAAGTATGAAAAAAAACAGAATACGCGCTGCGATACGCATGAGAGGCTGAAGATGGGTTGCTCGAAAACCTTCCGGGCGGCCCAAATGGGGGACGCGCCGCCGACCGCTCGACTACAGACGCATTTGAACCACTATCCTTTTTGCGCAATACGCAATAAAAAGGATATGGTTACGCGGGCGCGAAAATATTATGGCCCTGCGGAAGGCGCATGGATGTTCGCATGCCCTCCGCGCGTTTGCCGCCGGAAGGCAACGCCCGACGGCGGGAGCGCCATCCGCCGCCTCCGCGTCGTCCGTTCGCGAAATGCCTGGCGCGCGTCGCCTACGGGATCGCCGTGACGGGCGCGGTCAAGAGATGCGTACGTTTTCCGTCGTCCAGAAAGAGGCGCGAGAAATAGACGCCCGGAGGCAGGTCGGCGCGCACGGACAACGTGTGCTCTCCCGTTCCGAACGCTTCCGCGGCATGCGCATATACGGTGCGTCCCAGCACGTCCGCCATCTCAAGGCGAGCCCGTACGGGCCGGTCGGTTCGGAACGTCAGATTGATCTCTCCGGAAAACGGATTCGGCCAGGCTCCTTCCAGCCGCATCTCCTGCGGGATTTCGCCGGTTTGCTCGGCGGCGGTGACCTCCTTCAGCGTAAAGCGCATCTGGTTCAGGTTGAAGCCTCCGTTGCGCGTGTTCATTCTCAGAATATGCTCGCCGGCGGGCAGCGTCGCGTCGCGCAGCCATACCGAGGTCCATTTTTGCCATCCGCCGGTCACGGGCACGACGATATTCGGGCCTATGCGCTCCCCGTCCAGCGCCAGATTCATAATGCCGCCGTTGCCGGATGCGTCCGCCGCCACGCGAATCTCCACGTCGTAGATTCCTTCCCGCTCGATCTGCACCGTCCAGGTCAGCCATTCGCCCGTTTCGATCCATCCCACATTGTATTCGAACCCTTCCGGGTCTTCCGATTTCTGGATATCGACCCCGTCGTTGCGGTATTCGTACCCCTGATTGCCGACCCCGTCCCGTCCGTCGATGCGCATGAGATCGGAGTCCTGGTAGGTGGTGCCTGCATGTCCGACGTCGTACTCCGCAGCGTTGACGACGCCGGGAATGCGATGTTCTTTGAAGGGTTCGCGCAGCGTGGCGTAATCCGGATCCAACAGCGCCGCAAGGACGCCGGGCCGCACGTCGCAGGAATCGAGGTCCAGCCCTTCGGCCATGGCGAAGAGTCCCTCGGCGGCCGCCCGATTGTTAGGGCGGGGGTTGTTATCGGGGTTGTTCAGGTAATCGATCACCTGTTGATACCCTGGCGCAAACGGCGCGGAAAGCGGGCTGGTGATCGTCGCTATTTTCTTGTGCGTCCACCAGTTCCATCCGATCCCGTGTTTTTCCGCAAGCCGGGTCACTGCAAAGAACCACGGATTCGAGTTTTCCCCCGATTCGCCCAGCCAGAGCGGCACGTTGGTTTTTCTGCTGAAGTCCAGAAGATAGTTGATGGTGCCGACGTCCGTAGCGTTCCAGTACTTGTGGAAGGCGTAGACGATATTGTCGTCGGAGAGATTTTCCAGTTGCGGGGGAAACGTGGTGGCGTAGTAATTTCCTTCTATAAAAATGATATGGTTGGTATCGATCTGGCGGATGGCTTCGATGAGCCGCACGTACAGCGCGCGCAGGGCTTCCGATTGCGCCACGCCGTCGCCGATGGCGTCGGGCGTTACGGGTTCGTTGATCAGGTCGTACCCTATGATGAGCGGATCGTCTTTGTAGCGCCGGGCGATTTCGGTCCATATGGTCACCAGCTGATCCTGGTAAGGGTCGGGTTCCGTCCAGAGGCGGGCTGTGCCGTCGCTGTCGCTGATGGGGCCATCGTTCTGTCCGCCGGGCGCGGCGTGCATGTCCAGAATGACGTCGATTTCGTATTTGCGGCACCAGCCGAGAAAGGCGTCGATCAGTTCGAACCCGCTTTCGATGAACGTTTCCGTCTCGGGATTGAAGAGCAGATTGTAATGCATGGGGAGGCGTACATGATCGAATCCCCACTCGGCGATAGCTGCAATGTCTTTTTCCGCGACGTATTTGGCCCGGTACAGCTCGAAGAAACGATCCGCTCCGCTTTCGCCGATCAAATCTGCTATCTGCATCCGGATGGTGCGAGGAGAGCCGCCGTCGATGGCGGTCATATGCACCATGTAACCTTCCGGCACAAGCCAGCCGCCCAGTCCGAGGCCGCGTATGACCACCGGATCGCCGTCCCTGTTGAGTATTTGCGTTCCCTCGGTGCGGAAGAACTTTTGCGTTTGCGCCTGCGCTGGAAGGAACAGAAGAAGCGCGGCGGCGATCCCTGCAATTCGCCGGTAGCCCGGCCGGAATGATGCGAATGCGTTGCGGATGCGAAGGCTTTTCATGGTTGCGGCAGGGGATGGCGATGCAGAAGGCGTAGCGTACATGGACAGTTTGGCGGCGATCAGGCGCAGCGTTTGGGCGGACTGTCGGATAAATACTAAACCACTTCAAGATATCCTTGCATTAAAATTCTTTTGCATATTATGAAAAATTAACGTAATCTGTGCAATGCACATTAAGTGTTCCTGTGCTCCTCAGCATATAACCACCTCATAGCCCTGTCTAGGTTCTTAATGACTTTCGCAAATCGTTACCATACCAGTGCGCATACCGGTCGGCTCGCAAGCCTTTTCCGTCGCCGGAATGTCCGTGCACGCTGCTTGCCGACTCCATGCGCTCTCGCCGTCGCCGTCCTGCTTCTGGCGGGAAGCGTTGCGCATACCGCCAGGGCGCAGGCCCCGGCGCTGGGCGACCACTTCGTCTTTTTCGTGGACGGGGTGCATCCCGATATTGAAGCGGCCCTTGGCGCCGAGGTAGTCGACGATCCGAAAGGCGGCGACACCAAGGTGTTGCAACTCAACCATGGACAATACTCGTATCACGGGTTTTATTTTGTCACCGGAGACACCACCGCGGCCGGCGAAGGCGCTCCTCGCGATCTCACGGCCAACCGGGACGCCGGGAACGTTCTCCATTTTCGCATCCTGGTGGATGCGGCGAACCCGAACGCCGACGGCCAAAGCGACGCCATAGTAACACGATACCGCCTTGCGATCCAGCTCGAGGATTATGGGGAGAATGAGGGAGACGCCGAAGGCAGCAATAACCAGTTCCGCCTGCGCTGGGCCATAGCGGACAGCCTGCGCGACGGGGAATGGCACGATGTGTCGGTGCAATTGCCGCCCGCCACATGGGCGGAACTCGAAGCCGGCAAGGCGGACGGCTCCCTCTCGGGGCATGAGTCGCAGTGGATATACGCCGGCGCCTGGGTAAACGCGGGAAGCTTTCCGATCGGGCTCGATCTGCTGGGGCCGGATACCTCGGAGCGGCCCGACCTGTGGACGGAATTCGAATGGGACAATGTCCGGGCCCTCGGCATTCAGTGGGACTGGGAGGAGGCCGCGAATGAGGGCGCCCCTATTTATCTGGACGATGTGTTTATCGGCCCGGCCGATCTTGATCTCGGAGCGCTTTCGTTGCCGCCTGCGGCCATGTCCGGCGTGACGGGGGCTTCGGACGGTTCCACCAATGTGCTTTCCTGGACCCACAATCCTGATTTCGGGGGGTACAATGTGTACTGGAGCGGATCCCCGATCACGGATGTGACCGCCGCCGGCGTGAATTTCCTCCGGAAGGTGACAGAGGCTCCTTACGAGGTGCGGCACAATATTGAGATTCCTCATTCGTTTTCGGCTGCCGGTTCGACGCTTTACTATGCGGTCACCAGCCTGAGCCCATCTGGCGTGGAGAACCCGGACGTATCGAACAGCGCGGTGGAAATAGACAACCCGGACCTTGCTGTTTCGCCGCCGATTCTGTCGTTGACGGATGATGAGTCCGAAGCGTTGTTCGACTTGATTAATGCGGGAATGGTATCGAACGAAGGGTTCCCCGAAGGCTCCATGCCGTTCGTGGTTGACGATATGCATTCGCAGCTTTCCGAAACGCTCACGTTGCCCGATAACAACGACGATCTATCGGCGTCCGTATGGATAGCGTACTACGCGGGGAATGCAGATGAGGAGTTGAGTCCGGAAATATGGATCTACGCCGAAGTCACCGACGATGTGGCGCAGTTTTCTCCCGCCAACGATCCGCCCAGCGACGCCTGGCAGTACGATTCCATTGAGCTCGGATGGGGGAACTACGACGTGCGCGACGCCGGGGGGTCGATTCTGGGGGGATCTCCGCACAGCAACTTTATGCGCGGAGATTTCCCCGATTACCAGCTCCGCCTCTCCCCGCACGGAGGCAAGAGCGACGCGACCGCGCAGCGTTTCGTCAATGTCAACTCCGATGCGGACAACAAGACTAATCCCGGCGGCGGCGCGGCATACGCTTCCGCGGCGAACGGGTACAATATACTCGCGTATTTTACTACTCCGGAGATGAAGGTCCCCGGCGACAAGGGCGACGATTTTCCCGGCAAGGGCGAGGTTCGCTTCATGCCCTTGACGATTACGCTCAACGACGCCGACGGGGAAGGGCGCGTACACCAGATTACCTGGAGTCTCAACCCCGCGGTGGACAACATGTGGTGGAATACGCCGAGCCAGTGGCAAGTCGTAGCGATGGTTGGTCCAATGAGCCCGACGTCAAGTGAAGGTCCATCGGAATTGCCGACGACGCACGCTCTCGAGCAGAACTACCCGAATCCGTTCAATCCGGCTACGACCATTCGTTTCCAGCTGCCGCAGGCCGAGCAGGTGACGCTGCGCGTATTCGACGTGCTGGGCCGGGAGGTGGCTGCGCTATTCGACAATGCGGCGATGGAGGCTGGCGAGCACACGGTGCAGTTCGACGCTTCCGGGCTTACGTCCGGCGTGTATTTGTATCGCCTCGAAGCGGGGGCCTCCTTCGTGCAGACCCGCCGCATGATGCTGGTGAAGTAGGGGGCCTGTTAGCGAAACGAGCGTTGAAAATCAGGGGGCGCGGCGTTTTTCGCTGCGCCCCCTGCAACGTTTTAAAGATACGCTGATCGAAGCAGATTTAATCAGCGTGTCCTTTACTGCGCTTCCTGCAACGCTTCGACGAATCCGTAGTAGGCGGGTTTGGGAAGCAAGCGCGCGTCGAAGAGGAGCGGCCACTCCGGTCGGTCGTAGAAATCAATGAGCCAGGTGTCCGGGTCGCGCAGTCCCCACAGGGTAATGGCGAACCGTTGCTCTTCGGGAATCCGGTTGAAGGCGGCCACGACTTCCTTGACGCGCTGTTTCTGAATGGCTCCCCGTTCCTCGTCCCAGGATTGCAGGTTGCCATCGGTGTTGATGCGCACGTCCAGTTCGGAGAGGTGCAGTTTCAGGCCGCGCTTCGTCACCTCGTCTATGGTCTCGGTGATGGCGTCGAGGGACGGGCCGTCCCAGGCCATGTGCATTTGCAATCCCACGCCGTCTATGGGAATGCCGCGGTCCTGAAAATCGTCGAGCATGCGCATCACGGCGCGCCGCTTGGGCAGGCTCCAGGTGAGTCCGTAATCGTTGTAGAAAAGCAGCAGGTCCGGATCGGCTTCGCGGGCGTACTGGAACAGCCGGGCAATGTAGTCGTCGCCCATCCGTCGCCGGAACACGCTGTTGCGCAGCGCTCCCTGCGCATCGTCGAACGCTTCGTTGATTACGTCCCAACTTACGACGCGTCCCTTGTAGCGCTGTATGACGGTCGTGATGTATTCCTTTACGGCTTCCTCGAACGCCTCGTTGTCTCCCCCGAAGTTTTCCATCCAGGACGGCGCCGTCTGGTGCCATACGAGCGTATGCCCGTGCACCTGCATGCCGTTTTCCTCCGCGAAATCCACCAGCGCATCGGCCCCGGTCCAGTCGTACGATTCCGGACCGGTGGATATGGGGTTCATCTTCATTTCCCACTCCGCCGTGATGCTGTTGAAGACCTTTTTGATTACGGCGGTGCGTTCCGGACTGGACAAGTGCCTTGCCTGGATTGCCACGCCGACGGGGTGTACGGCAAGGGTTTTGAGCGCCGGGTAATCGTGGTTCGGGTCCGGTTCGGTTTCGTCCATGCCGGAGTCGGCGCTGCATCCGGCGATCCAGAGTGCAAGCAGGCACAGGAGTATGGCGGAGGGGGAGGGCAGGGGGCGCATGGGGTCGGGGCGGGGTATGCAGGGACGGGGCGGGGATGCAGGGGCGGGGCGGGGATGCAGGGGCGGGGCGGGGTATGCAGGGGTGGGCGAGGTATGCAGGGGCGGGGCGGGGTATGGTTTCTCCTATTGCTTGCGCGTTGTTTTCGTTCCGGCGGGCGCGCAGAGGGACCGTACGGCATTGCTGTCAGGCTCCTGCATAATCACATCATAATATGGGGCGTGGCGCGGCCAGCGTATCTTTCCTCGCGGCTTTCCACAGGGCGCGTTCCGTCTGCAACGCCGCGGATTCACAGTGTTTTCCGCTGATTTCAACGATGCAGTCATGACGTTCCTGACGGGCGAATACGCTGCGCGAAGCGGTTTTGCTCGGCGTATCCTATATTCAGAGGACACGCTGATTAAGGACACGCTGATTAAATCTGCTTCGATCAGCGCTTCACGTTCGCACGTACAGGACATTGTGCCGGCGTCGTTGAAATCAGCGGAAAACACTGCGAATTCGGTGCATGGTGTACGTGAAGCGCCCTTCGGGAGGCTGCGAGAGGCACCCTAACTGTGTCATTCCTCATTATGCGGGGCCGCCATACTACCTGCTTGGTCATTCCTTGACAGCGCACTCCTCGCAGTCTCTGAACTTTGCACATTTAATCAGAGTATCCTCAAAGGAGCAATCAATCGCTATTTCGATAAATCCGACGCAAGGAAGGGTTTTCCCATGACCGCCTCCACACCGGAACGCAATGAGCAGGGGCTTTTGCTGCCGACCGCCAATATCCCTGCCGGGATTCGCAAGAAGGTGGAAGAGGCGGGCAGGCGAGAGATCATCAGCGCGTCCTACCCGTACGCGACCAAGCTCGGTCGCGCCGAGTACGAGCGCCGGAAGGCGAATTTGCAGGTCGAGTTGCTGAAAATGCAACGGTGGGTCAAGGAGACGGGGCAGCGGATCGTGCTGCTTTTCGAGGGGCGGGACGCGGCAGGCAAAGGCGGGACGATCAAGCGATTCATGGAGCACCTCAACCCGCGGAGCGCCATGGTGGTGGCGCTGCCGGTTCCTTCCGAGAGGGAGCGCGGGCAGTGGTATTTCCAGCGCTATGTGGAGTGTCTGCCGACCAGCGGGGAGATCGTTTTCTTCGACCGGTCCTGGTACAACCGGGCGGTAGTCGAGCCGGTAATGGGTTTTTGCACCCCGGCCGAGCGGCTCCGTTTCCTGAGGGACGTCGCGACTTTCGAGGAACTGCTGGTCAACGACGGATTGCACCTGTTCAAGTTCTGGTTCTCGGTAAGCCGAGAGGAGCAGCTTCGGCGGTTTCTGTCGCGCGCCCGGAATCCGCTCAAGCAGTGGAAAATCAGCGACGTGGATATCCGGTCGCTTTCGTTGTGGGACGAGTACACGGAGGCGAAGAAAACGATGTTTGCGGCCACCGACACGAAAACGTCGCCCTGGGTGGTGATCAAGTCGGACGACAAGAAGCGGGCGCGCCTGAACTGCATGCGCTACGTGCTCGCGCACCTTCCCTACCAGGAAGACGCGCGCCGGCGCGTGACGAGGCCCGACAAGAAGCTGATCGGGCCGGCGAAGAAGCTGTACGCGCCGGGAGAGGTATGGTAGGGGTAAGGGGCGGCGGGCGCCCGCTGCTTGACAGGCGGGTTGGGGTGGCGTATTCTGTATAAGGTTTTCTGTTTCGAGCCTCTAAATATATCGCTACAGCCGCAGCAGCAACGAAAATCCGGTTAGGACCATGCTTGAACGGATTCATATCGCCAATTTCCGCCGCTTTCGCGAACTGGAGGTGTCGCGTACGACCCGGGTCAATGTGATTACGGGGAGCAGCAATGCGGGCAAAACCAGTTTGCTGGAGGCCATTTTTCTCTTGTCCAGCGGCGGAAATCCGACCGGGGTGAATATAGGGCGCGACCTGCGGGGCTTGACAGAGGATACGCAGAAGGCTGTGGCGGTTCGGGAAATCCTGTGGAAGCCGATGTTTTCGGCATTAGACACCGGCGCTTCCATTGAAATCGCCGCCGATCATGCCGCATCCGGTGCGATATCGGTGAAGATATCGCTGGAGAAAAATGTTGAGGCATGGCGCGCCGAAGACGTCCCCTCGAACGACCTGTTGACGATGCGGTATTACCGTGATAACGAGGAGATAGCCGATACCATTTATCACACGGACGATGTGGGCGTCAAGTTCAAGACCCGGTCTCGGTCGGACGCAACGATTCCTTTCATCGCAGCGATTCTACTTTCGTACCTGGATACCTCCGGTAGTGAGGCGGCGTTTCGCTTAGGGGTATTGCGCAAGCAAAAACGAGGCGATATGGTGCTTAAGGCGTTGCAAGTGATTGAGCCCCGGCTCCTGAGCATCGAAGAGAATTCGGCAAGCGGCTCCCCGATGGTATGGGGAGATATTGGTCTATCGGAACTTGTGCCTCTCCACGTTATGGGAGGAGGCATGGTGCGCATAGCGAATCTTGCGCTGGCTATGTCTACGGTTGAAGGCGGCGTCTTTCTTGTGGATGAAATCGAAAACGGCGTACACCATTCCGTGCTTTCGGATGTTTGGCGCGTGATTGACGATGCTTCGAAGAAATTGAATACGCAGGTGTTCGCAACGACCCACAGTTACGAATGCTTGCGAGCCGCCGCCTCCGCCATTGATGGGGATGACCTGTCGATCCATCGGCTGGAAGTCAACGAGGACGAAAGCCGGTGCGTAACGCTGGATCGGTCCCGGATCGACAGCATCATCGAATACGGTATGGAGGTGCGCTGAACCGTGGAGGATAAGTCCGTAGAAGTCACATCGCCCATCCAGCTTCTTGTCGAAGGCAACGATGGGCGAAATTTTTTTGAAGCGTTTCGGGACCATCTTGGGTTTGCGGAGATGCAGGTTCATAACTACGGCGGCGTCCCTGATTTGCCGAAATTCCTGCACGGCTTTACCGGCGCATCCAATTTCAGGAGGGTTCAGCGTATCGGAATCGTCCGGGACGCCGAACAATCTGCCGATAGCGCATTTCGAAGCGTCCAATCGGCATTGCGAAGCGCTCACCTTCCGGTCCCGCGTAAAATCGGGAGCCTTGTTAGCGAAGGACATCCCCAAACGGGCGTATTGATATTGCCCGAGGACGGTCCCGGCATGCTGGAAACCGTTCTGAATCGTTCGTTTTCAGATATGCCTATTGATTCCTGCATCGACGAGTTTTTTCGGTGTGTCGAACCCTATGCCGGAGAGGGAATACACCGCCGGGATAAAGCTCGCGCAAGCGCCTACCTTGCAACGAAAGACAAACCCAATGTTTCTGTCGGCGTCGCAGCGAAGAAAGGCTATTGGAATCTGGATCACGAGGCGTTTGCCCCGATCCGGGATTTCATGCGGGGCCTTTGCGCGGCGTAATCCCATGTCCAATGCCAGATAATCCCATGGAACGCAGACCCAGCAGCGACGAGTATGGGGATTTCTATCGGCCGTACGTAGCCGCCGTTCCGGATGGCTCCATCATAGATACGCTTCTGCGGCAGCGGTACGATTTTCTTCGCCTGGCGGCGGACGTGCCTCCCGATCTGGAGCAGTATCGTTACGCGCCGGGCAAGTGGTCCGTTCGCGAACTTGTCGGGCACCTGGCGGACAGCGAACGGATGTTTGCGATGCGGGCCATGGCTTTCGCCCGCGGCGATCATGCCCACTATCCGGGATTCGACGAGAACGAATACGTTGCCGCCTCGGGCGCGGACGATAGAACCCTTGCCGCGCTGGTCGAGGAATGGGATGCGGCGCGCTACGCCGCCGTGTTACTGTTCAAAGGGCTTCCGCCCGCCGCCTGGGATCGTCGCGGCCGCGCCAGCGGCTTCGAATTTACCGTCCGAAGCATGGCGTGGATTACCGCAGGCCACACCCAGCATCATATTCGTGCGTTGCGGGAGCGGTATCTGGGACAGGAGGAACGCGACGAGACCGGCCCTGCGGCTTCGGCGGATTCTGCCTTGTCTGGATATCCGGGGGCGGGCGAGGCGGCGGGGCGTTAAGGATACTCTGATCAATTCTGCTTCGATCAGCGCTTCACGTTCTTGCGCAAAGGATGCCATGATAGCGTCGTTGAAATCAGCGAAAAACGCTGCGGGCTTCGAGGATAACGTACGTGAAGCGCCTTTCGGGAGGCTGCGAGGAATGTTTGCGGGTTTGCGTGAATCGAAAAATTTTTCCTTGCGCATATGGGCCTCTGCGATTTATATTGAGGTGCCAACTTGCCGGGCGTGTTCCCTATGAATATCCATCGAGAAGCGGAAATTCGTCAAGCCGCGGCTTGGCTTTTGCGTCGCCGGATGCGCCCGGTATTTCTGCCCTCTCAATTCGTTGGCCTCGTCAGCGAACGCTTCATCTACCAGGATTGATTGTATGACGGCGCGGATTAAACGTTTGCAAGGTCGTTACTTTACTGACGGCAATCCTTTTGACCATGCGGCTTTCCTGGCCTGGGCGCGTGATGCGAATATACGGGCCAATACCATCCTTGAGCCGTTTGCTGGCGCCAACACCTTGATTCGGCACCTGCAGGGAATGGACTTGTGTAGCAAATACGAATCGTTTGACATAACGCCCGGGGCGTCAGATGTGCAAGGGCTGGACACGATATCGAATTTTCCCACAGGGTTTGACGTTTGCATAACGAATCCGCCATGGTTAGCCAAGAATAGCGCTACCGTACGCGGCATGCCCTTTCCCGATTGTCCGTACGACGACCTGTACAAGCTCGCATTGGAAAAATGCCTTTGGAACTGCGGGTGGGTGGCTGCCTTGATACCAGAGTCATTCATACGGGCAAACATATTTCAGAAAAGATTGGCCAGCTTTGTGTCCATCACGTCTCGCTTGTTCGCAGAAACCGGGCATCCGGTGGGTTTGGCCTTGTTTCATCCTTACCCCGTTCATGATGTAAGGGTTTGGTCAGGGCAAGATGAAGTGGGATTACTCTCGGACCTGGAATCCAGGCGCCCCCGTAAGCTTTTGCGCGGTCCAAAGGTATCTTTCAATGAACCAGATGGAAACGTTGGCCTGATTGCATTGGACAATACGGAATCCGCGTCCATACGATTTTGCGACGTCGAGGAACTCCGGGACTACCAGGTCAAACCGAGCGGGAGGCATATTACGAAAATTCAGGTGGATGGCGAAATTCGTATTCCGGCGTGGAATTGCTACCTGACCGAATTTCGCAAGGCGACATACGATGTCTTAATGACGTGTTACAAGGGCATTCGCAAGGATGGAATGTATCGCCGTCGCCTTGACTGGAATCTTGCGCGGGGGATTATCCATCATGCCTGAACCTCCCGATTACGAAGCCCTCGAGCAAATTCTTTGGCGTAAACAGGCCAAGGAAGTTATTGATTGTCTTGACAAGGACGACAAGAATCTCCTGAAAAAGATACAAACATACATCTGGCGTTTTGGCTATACGGAAGAAGAAGTAAGAGCACGTATTCGGAGGGATGAAATGTTTTCCGCATGGTTTACCAAAGAACCACGACGTATGAAATTACACGAAACAATTGCGGCGGATTGGCTTAAGGGCATTGATCTTGTGTTCGACTTTGAGGACTTGCCGACGGGTGGCAAAAATGCGTGGTACATCGCAACAGATGGAGAGCTGCGGCAAGGCAAAAAACCAGCTGGGGTAAAGTCGTTGGATTTTGGGTGGGAAACGGGAAAGTACAGGGTTTTTGCTTCTCACAAGTATACCAAGGAAAGCGGGGGTAACCAGGACAGCCAATTCCAGGAAGTACAAAATATGCTACGTTATTTTCAACAGGGAGCAGTAGACGATCACACGGTGGTTATCGCTATTGTAGACGGTCCATACTATACGCCTGCAAAAATGTCCGAATTGCATCGCTTTGAGCGTAGCAGTAAACCAATAAGCAAGGCACTGCATATTGAGGAGGTCCCGCCTTTTCTTGCGATGTTGACATTGTGATATAAAATGAAGAATTTTTTGGCAATAGCGATCAAGTTTTTCGCCGCCCCGATTTGATGTATTGGGTGGATATAAACTCCTCTGTTCACTTATCCGTATAAGTCTCCAGAATTTATTTCTTTTTGGGTGGCGGAGGCGGCGGAGGAGGCTTTGCCGCATTAGCATTGCTGTACGATACACCTCTGGTCGAGGCGCCTTCCCTGATGGGTTGACGACCGGGGGGAGGATTTTGTTCTTTCGCCATGGCGTCTAAACTTTTCAGGATTTTGAGGGCATGTATGTGTTGCCTTAGCCGCATTGCTTTTGCAGGTTGCGGCTGGGTATAGAAATTATAGAGAAAATCTCGGGGCTGGTTCCCGATCCCCATAAAATTTTTTCTGACATTCGTTCGGGGTCTGGTTCCCGTCATTCTGTTTCTGCCGGTCCCTGTGCGTCACCGTGGCGCAGTGATTCGTTAGTTGGCCAATTTTGCTTATTTATGGCCTATGATCCTCTTTTGTTGACCGAAACTGACCATCAGAATAATTTTACCGGCCATTTTCAGAAACATCTGTCCGACAATTCGCGTTGATGGACACTTCTGGCCGGCAAATACCGCCAGAATCTGTTTCGCAACCCTTCTGCCTGCATTGTTGACCGGGAGGGAACAGGCATTATCCAACATGGAGGAAGACCCATGGCGCCAGTGCATTATTGTACAGGTCGGTTCCCCCCGGAAGAGCGACTGGACTGGTCAGAACTGATCCCGTTGCTTGGCCCGGCCGCCGCTGCCGTTGCGCGCTATGACGAGGCGCTTGCGGCGATCCCGAACCCCGATGTGTTGCTGTCGCCGCTGACCACGCAAGAGGCCGCACTGTCGTCTAAAATCGAAGGGATACGGGCTACCCTTGGCGAAATCCTGGGGTTCGAGGCCGGGCGGAAGGTTGGTTCGCCGGAACTCCGCAACGATATCGAAGAAATTCTCAACTATCGCATGGCTATGCGCGCCGCCGTCAAGATGTTGCAGGATGCGCCTCTCTCGATGTGGGTCGTTCTCGAAGCGCATCGGATGTTGCTGGACGGGGTCCGCGGTCGCAACAAGGCGCCCGGCGAATTCAGACGCATACCCAACTGGATAGGCCCGCCGGGGTCCTCGATAGAGAACGCCGCCTATGTTCCCATTGGCGCAGACAGGCTCGCCGGCGCCATGTCCAGATGGGAACGCTACATGCACGAAGATGCGCCCGACCGCCTCGTTCAGCTCGCCGTTCTCCATGCAGAGTTCGAGGCGTTGCATCCGTTTCTGGGCGGCAACGGGCGACTGGGGCGCATGTTGATTCCCCTTTTTCTATGGAAACGCGGTCTTGTCAGGCAGCCTGTGTTTTGCATCAGCGCTTATCTGGAGGCGCGACGGGAATGTTATTTCGCCGGGCTGCTCTCGGTTTCCCGCGACGATGACTGGACCGGCTGGTCCCGTTTCTTTCTGGAGGCAGTGCGGGCGCAGGCCGAAGAGAGTACGCGTACGGTGCGGGGGATTGTCAATCTCTACGAGGACGCGAAGCGCCGGGTAGAAACGATGACGCGATCTCCCTATGTCGTCCATGCGCTCGATTCGATTTTTCGGCAACCTGTTTTCGGCAGTACGGGTTTCGCCAAAACCGCCGGGATTCCGGGGCGTACGGCAAGGCGTATTCTGGATGTGATGTCCGAAGGGGGAGTGCTGGAATTGCTTGATGCGGGCGGCGGGCGGAGGCAACGTTTTTTTCTGTTTCGTCCCCTTCTCCATCTCATTGAAGACATTAATGGCTCCCGATGACCACTTTCAGCGCTCTCTGTCCAATAATCCTGTTTGCTGGACATTTCTGTCCAACGAACTCTTTTTACGGACATTTTTTTCATTATCTGTCCGCTAAATTCGTTTGCTGGACATTTCTGACCGCCAAAACGTTTTCCTGGACACTTTTTGCATGATCTGTCCGTTAATTTCACTTATTGGCGCAGAGAGGATGTGAAAGAGAGAGACGAGGACGAAGGCATCGCAAGGCAAGTGGCGTCAGCGCTTCAGGAAAAAGCCTAAGGGATACGCTGATTCAGTCTACAAAGACCAGAGACTGCGACGGGAGCGCTATGGGCAATGATTTGACATATTGCCGGGAACTCATTATTAATAACGCTGTTTTATGTCAAAATAACCGACTATACGCCATGATGCTTCAGGAATACATCAAGGACGAAGTGTTCTCGCCTGAATTGATCGCGGATGCGCTTCGCACCAACCGGCGCGAAATCGCCCATACGCTGGGGTTGGGAGGCGACGCGCTTTCCAGAACGACAAGAATCCGGGCGTTCAAGACCCAGACCCGCATCCGGGAAATGTTGGAGATTCTCAATCGGGTGGAAGCGCAAACCGGTTCTCTTTTGGCGGCGTACGCCTGGTTTCGCTCCGAACCGATGACGGGATTCGGGGGAATGACCCCGGACCAACTCGTGCGGGAGGGCAAGGCGAATTACGTGCATGCGTACCTTGAGCGCATCATGGCGGGCGGTTATGCGTGATGCGATTTCAGGGGATTGTTTATCGCGCGCATAACCCGCAATGGGCGTGGGACCCGCTCTCCGGGGAAGGGGCAAGGCGACATGGCGGTCGATTTAATCGTCGCAACCAGCGCGCGCTGTATACGTCCCTTTCTCCGCTAACGGCCATACGCGAAGCGCAGCCACTGGGACGACCCATGCAGCCGCTCATACTTTGCGCCTGCGAGGTGGACATCGAACCTGTTTTCGATGCGCTGGATGCGTCTCGTCGAGCGGAGTACGCCGTATCGGACGCCGAGCTTGCCTGTCCGACCTGGGAGCGCGATATGCGGGATGGCGAAACGCCTTTGTCTCATGCATTGGCGGATCAATTGATCGAGGCAGGTTTTGTCGGAATACGGGCGCAAAGTTTTGCGCGAAAAGCAGGGCCGGAAGATGTGAATCTGGCGCTATGGCGGTGGGGAACGCAACGACCAAGCCGTATCGCGTTGATTGACGATGAGGATCGCTTGATCAGAAAACCATAAGACGTCATGGCAAGGAGAGGAGGTACGGGCTGACGGACATATTTGTCGGCCACTTTAAGGCATATATGACCACCAGATTTGCTTGTGCCATCATGAAACTCCAGCCCGTTGTCTACTCCCCGGACGAAGCGATCCGGCGCGCGCAGCGCTTTGCGGACGAAATGGCTCGCCGCCGCACCGTCCGACATTTCGATTCCCGGCCCATCCCGAACGAGGTGATTGACGCCGCATTGCGTGCTGCGGTCTCCGCGCCAAGCGGCGCGAATCGCCAGCCCTGGCGCTTCGTGGTGGTGCGCGACCCCGGGATCAAGGCCCGCATCCGCGTAGCGGCGGAAGCCGAGGAACACGAATTCTACAACCGGCGGGCTACCCGCGAGTGGCTGGAGGCGCTGGCCCCGTTCGAAACGAACGAGCACAAACCGTTTCTCGAAGAGGCTCCGGCGCTCATCGCCATTTTTCTCGAACGCTACGGACTGGGCAAGGACGGCAAGCGCATCAAGAACTACTATGCGTCGGAATCCGTGGGCATCGCCACAGGCTTTTTGATTGCGGCGCTGCACCATGCCGGCGTCGCCACGCTTACGCACACGCCGAGCCCCATGGGTTTTCTGAACGAGATTCTGGAGAGGCCGCGCAACGAAACGCCGTTCCTGCTGCTCGTAGCGGGCTATCCGAGCGAGGACGCCGAGGCGCCGGATATCGAAAAACTGCCGTTCGATACGGTGGTGCGTTACGCGGGGTGAAGGGCTATGCGCCTCCTCTTTATTCCTCTGCAGGCCCTTTACCCTGCTCCTGTCGGACTTTTGCCGCGCGGGCGAGATGCAGGCGATATTTTTTTTCGAGATTGAGCCAGACGCCTGCATCCAGGTCCAGCGCCTTTTCAAACTGTAACGCAGTCTCCGGTTCGACAGGCGCCTTACCGGCGATGATTTCGCTGATCAGTTTCGCAGAGCAACTGCATCTACGAGCCAATTCTTCCTGCGAAATGCCCCGCGTCTCAAGATGCGCCTCAAGGATCCATCCCGGAGGAACCGCATAGTCCGGCTGATATTGGTTGATGGCGGCGGTCATTTCGCTTTTCTCCATTAGTGGTAGCCGATTACGGCGAGGGCCCTTGGGGGCTGGACTCAGAATCGGTACGAGACGCTCACAATGGGCCGGAGGTCAAAGTCCTCGTCGAACCACCTGACAAATCCCGCTTCGGCTCCTGATGAGCTGGTCAGGAATCGTACGCCCGCAGTGAGAATCGTATCCCCGTTATCCCAGGCAATTCGTCGGAAGTCGCCGAATAATTTGATTTGACCTTTGTCGAACATGAACGCCAGGACATCTCCGCCGACAGCCAACACTGCTTCATAATCTCCCGCGCCGTCTATGGATAACCCGGCGAATCCGACGGAAAGGTGTCCAGCGGCCTCTTTCGTTATTTTCGAGGAGAGTTCCAAAGAAGCCCCGTAAAGATAACCGTCGAAATCCTGGTCTGTCGGAAGGACTATAACGCCTCGTACGCCGGCGGTCAATCGTTCCCTGTCGTACAGGCGCAACTTGGGCGCCAAATACGGATAAAATTGGGTTTCCGATATCAAGTCCTCATACTCATATCTCCAGAAGCCAGAGCCAAGCCCGAGGGTAAGATAGTCCGTGATGCCATAGGCGCCGTGAAAGATCAACGGCAGGGACGTGACATCTCCGTCGTTGGAGACCTGCGCCAGTATGTCGGCCCCGGGATACCCCGCGGCCAGGTAGCCGCTTCCGGTCGAGAGCGTGTATGCATTAGAACCTGCGAATCCGGGCGTTAAAAACATCCTCGGCGGAACAGGATTCGGAACGGATGCGGTCTGGGCCCGGCTCACGGATGCGCTAACGCCAGAGACCGCTATTGCAATGACGGCAAAGGCTGTCGTTGCCCTGAGCAAAGGACTGCGAATTCTGCGGGCGCGTTTGGGCATGGGATGTCTCCATAGGGTTGATCAGGTTGGAACAAGATCGCAATCCCATGCCTTAAAATCTAAAAATATTGTTCATGCGCTCCTTCCAGCCTCACCTTTTCGTTATCTTCGGCGCCAGCGGCGATCTGACGTCGCGCAAACTGGCGCCCGCGCTGTTTCGTCTTATGGAGCGGCATGACGAACTGCGCTGCTGCTATATTCTCGGCGTAGCCCGATCCGGCCTGTCCGATGCCGCATTCCGGAATCGCATCGGGGAGGCGCTGCGCGAACAGGCCCCGGCAGGGAGCGATATCGCCTCATGGTGCGACGATCATGTGTTTTACCAGTCCCTTGGAGGCGGGGGAAGCGGCTACGAGGAACTCGCGCGTCGGATCGACTCCATCGAAAGGGAATGCAACCTCCCCGGCAACCGGGTTTTCTACCTTGCTTTGCCCCCAAAGACCTTCCCTGGAACCATCGAAGCCCTCGGGCAGGCCAATCTCCACAAGACGGCGGGCTGGACGCGGCTCGTCATCGAAAAGCCGTTCGGGCGCGATCTGGCGTCGGCCCGCGCCCTGAACGACCTCGTACATCGATATTTCGACGAGTCCCGGATATTTCGGATCGACCACTATCTCGGGAAGGAAACCGTACAGAACCTGCTGGTTTTCCGGTTCGGCAATGCGCTTTTCGAGAGCGTATGGCACCGGGGGCAGATCGAACGGGTCGATATCCAGGTGCACGAATCTCTGGGCGTGGAAACGCGCGCAGGGTATTACGACCAGTCGGGCGCGTTGCGGGACATGGTGCAGAACCATATTACGCAGTTGCTCTCGCTGGTGGCGATGGAGGCGCCCGCCCGGTTCGACGCCGATTCCATCCGGCAGGAAAAAATCAAGGCGCTGGAATCCATCGTTCCGCTTCGTCCCGAGGATGTGCTGCTGGGTCAGTACGCCGCCGGCGAAGTGGACGGCAGGCCCGTAAGGGCGTACCGCGAGGAAGAAGGGGTGCCGGAAGGGTCCGTCACCGAAACGTTCGTCCGCCTGCGCGTGGAGATCGCCAACTGGCGCTGGCGAGGCGTGCCGTTCATCCTCGAAACCGGCAAGCGCATGCCCGAAAAGCGCACCCGCATTGCGATCCGGTTTCAGCCGGCCCCGGTCTCGCTTTTCCGCCCCTACGAAGATACCTGCAGCGTCCGCCCCAACATCCTCGAAATCACGTTGCAACCGGACGAAGGGTTCAATTTGCACTTTGACGTGAAACAGCCCCGCATGCCGCTCAGGCTGACTCCCCGAAGGCTCCGCTTCCGCTACGACGAGGTGTTCGGCGATCTCCCGGAAGCCTACGAAACGCTGCTTGGCGATGTGATCCAGGGAGACCAGACCCTGTTCGTGCACGCCGACGAAGTGATCAACTCGTGGCGGCTCTATACGCCGGTGCTCGAAGCCGGCTTGCCGGTGCATCCGTACGCGCCCGGATCGAGGGGCCCGGATTCCGCTTCGTGAGGCGCGGCCTTCCATGAAACGACGGCTGGAAACGTACGAGGACCTCGATGCGCTGAGCCATGCGGCCCTGCGCACGATTCGCGCAAAGGCGCATGCGGGCGCGCCGTGCAGTATCTGTCTTTCCGGCGGATCGACGCCGGAGCGCCTTTTTTCGTTGCTCGGCGGTGCGGAAGGGCGTTCGTTGCCATGGTCCGCCATCCGATTGTTCTGGGCCGACGAGCGGTTTGCGCCTGAAGATGATCCCGCAAATAATTTCCGGGCGGCCCGGCGCCTGTTCGTGGACCGCGTACCGATTCCGCAGGCGAATCTGCATCCGGTAAACACCTCGCTCGACACGCCCGAGGCGGCTGCGGACGACTACGAAGCCATCCTGCGGGAATGTTTCGGCCCTGTCCAGGGCAAAACCTTCGACCTTGCCCTGCTCGGTATCGGGGAGGATGGACACACGGCTTCGCTGTTTCCGGGATATGTACCGGCGCAGGACCGCTGGGCCGTGGCGGTCAAGGGCCCTGCTTACAGGCCGCCGAGGGAACGGATCACGCTCACGCCCGCCGTGCTCAACCGGGCGGAAACGGTGGTGTTTATGGTTGCAGGGGCTGCGAAGCGGGAAACGCTTCGGCGCATGCTCGACAACGACCCGGCCCTGCCCGCCTCGCATATCTGCGGGCTTCGGGACACGGTGATTCTTGCGGACGCCGCGGCGTCTCCCGATGCCCCGACGTGATTCGCTGTTCCCATGCGGGGGGCTTCCTCACGGCTCGGACAGGGCTCTCACGTCCAGATACCTTGGGACTGACAGGGCGCGGGATGCATATTCCCGGCTACCACCGACCCTTCGGCGTTTTTCTTGCCGCCATAGCGAGCTGCTTTATTACGTATCGGGCACGTCCCGGCGGAGCGCCTCGATCCATACCTCGGCTTCCGAGTCGCTCGGCGCCCGCCAGTCGCCGCGCGGCGAAAGCGAACCGCCGGACCCCACCTTCGGCCCATTGGGCATGGCCGAGCGCTTGAACTGGCTGATTTTGAAGAACCGGTACAGGAATACGCCCAGCCAGCGCTTGATTTCGGCAAGGTCATACGTGCGCGCAGGCAGTTCGTCCGCCTCTGCACCCTCGCGATGTTCGGGAGCGCCGCCCCAGGCATGATGGCTCAGGAACGCGACCTTTGCAGGCCGGAAACCGTACCGCGTGACGTAATACAAATTGAAATCCTGCAAATTGAACGGCCCCACAACCTCCTCCGTGCACTGGTGCGGCTCGTCGGCGTTCCCGCTCTCTTGCGGAACGAGTTCCGGGGAAATTTCCGTATCCAGCACGGATTGCAGCACGTCGGCGACAGGCTCGTCGAATGCGCCGGACGCCATGGTCCACCGGATGAGATGCCGGACCAGGGTTTTCGGAACCGACGCATTTACGTTGTAATGCGACATGTGGTCGCCAACGCCGTAGGTGGTCCATCCCAGCGCCAATTCGCTCAAGTCGCCGGTGCCCAGCACAAGGCCGCCGTGCAGGTTGGCCAGCCGGAAAAGATGAGACGTACGCGCTCCTGCCTGCACGTTCTCGAAGGTTACGTCGTACGCCGGTTCGTCGTCCGCAAACGGATGGCCGATGTCGCGAAAGGTCTGCATGGCGGCGGGCCGGATGTCGATCTCTCCGGCGGTAACCCCCAGCGCTTCCATGAGCGCCCGCGCATTTCCCAGCGTCCGGTCGCTCGTGGCGAACCCGGGCATCGTCCAGGCCAGAATGCGTTTCCTCGGATGGCCCAGTTTGTCCATGGTCCGGGCCGCCACCAGCAGCGCCTGCGTCGAGTCGAGTCCCCCCGACACGCCGATGACGATACGGTCGATACCCGTGCTTCGCAGTCGCTGCATCAGGCCGTGCACCTGAATGTCGCAGGCTTCCCGGCAGCGCGCGTCCAGCGTGGCCGGATCGCCCGGTACGTACGGAAACCGTTCCACCTTGCGCCGCAGGGGAATATCTCCTTTCGGAATCTCGAAATCGAAGGAGATGCGCCGCAATGCCCGCACCCGATCCCGGTGATCGCCTGCCGCGTCGTGAAAACTGGTCAGGCGCATCCGGTTTTGCGCCAGCAATTCGAGGTCCACATCCGCCAGCATCATCTGTGCTTCCGGCGAAAAACGCTCCGTTTCTGCGAGAAGCCGTCCGTTTTCCCAGATCATGCCATGCCCGTCCCAGGTTAGGTCCGTCGTGGATTCGCCCGGCCCCGCTCCCGCGTAGAGGTACGCGGCAACGCACTTGCCCGATTGCATCGCACACAGCCCGCGCCGGTAGTCCGCCTTGCCGATGGCGCTGTTGCTCGCCGAGAGGTTCGCCAGCACGCAAGCCCCGCCCAGCGCCGCGTACGTACTCGGAGGAACAGGCACCCACAGGTCCTCGCACAACTCCACATGGAGCGCAAAATGCTTCAGGGAGGGGGTCTCGAAAATCAGGTCGCTTCCGAACGGAACGAGGACGTTCCGGAATAGCACTTCATTCCGCAGCGCAGAAGCGGCGCGCGTAAACTGCCGCTTTTCGTAGAACTCGGCGTAGTTCGGCAGGTAACTCTTCGGGACGATGCCCAGCACTTCTCCCCGGTAGATCACTACCGCACAGTTGAATAGCGCGGCGTCGAAGCGCAGGGGCGCGCCGACCACGAGCACCGGGGTCAGGTCGCGCGAGGCGTCCGCCACGCGGGATACGGCTTCCGCCGCGCTTTCGAGGAGCGCATCCTGGTGGAACAGGTCATCGTTGGCGTACGCCGACAACCCGAGTTCGGGGAACACGGTTATCGCCGCCGACGCCGCGGAAGCCTGCTCGGCAAGGCGGATCGTTTGCCCGGCATTGTAGTCCGGATCGGCCACGCGCAAACGCGGCGCGCAAACAGCGGTCCGGATAAAGCCGTGCGAATAAATCGAGTGAAAGGGACGTTTCATGGACCTGCGTTATCGAGGCATACTCGACTATAAAGATACGCGATACGCGCCTGCCGTGGAGCGCCCGGCATGCATACGCCCGCCCGGAGCGCGTTTTCCGGCGTTCGTCAGGCTGCTCTGTGCGCCGTAGCGTCCCACAGCCCGACCATGTACGCAGCCCCCAGCGCGCGATCATACAAACCATACCCCGCCAATCCTTCCTCTCCCCAGATCATACGCCCGTGATCCGGCCGGGCCGGGCCGTCGAATCCGATCTCCAGCAGGGCCTCCATCACGGCCGCCATATTGATGTCTCCGTCGGGATGCGTACTCTCCCGAAAAGATTGCTCGCCGAGATGCGTCACGTTGCGCAGATGCACGAAATGAATGCGTCCCGCCAGCGAACGAATCGTTTCCGGCAGCCGGGCGGCTTCGGCAGGATTAGCGCCCAGCGAACCGGTGCACACGGTCACGCCGTTGGCCTCGCTGTCCACCAGTTGCGTAACCCGTTTCAGTGCGGCGCCGCTCGTGATAATGCGCGGGAACCCCGCCACGGACCAGGGCGGATCGTCGGGGTGAATGGCGAGGCGCACGCCGGCCCGCTCGGCTACAGGCGCGATGCGCTCCAGGAAGTACGCCAGATTTTCCCACAAGTCTTCTTCCGAAAGTTCAGCATACGCGGTGCGTAATGCGGCGACCTCTTCGCCCGTATAGGCGGCATGCCACCCCGGAAGGTCCTGCGTTCCTCCCGAAAAATCGATGGCTTCCATGTCCTTCTGATCGAACCGCAGCGCGGTCGATCCATCCGGTTGCGGCGTCGCCAGATCCGTGCGCAACCAGTCGAAAACCGGCATGAAATTGTAGCAGATGACCGGTACGCCTTCCGCGGCCACCGCTTCCACGCTTTGTCCGTACCGGGCGATCAACGCATCCCGATCCGGCCGACCCAGCTTGATGTTTTCGTGTATGTTGATCGACTCTACCACCGAGAAACGCAGGCCTGCCGCCTCGATGGTCTCGCGCAGCGCCCGCACGCGTTCCCGCGGCCATGCCTCGCCCGGCGCGCAATTCCGGAGCGAGCTTACAATGCCCGTCATGCGGGGAATTTGCCGGATGTACGCCGGGGATACCGGATCGCCGGGGCCATACCATCTGAACGTCAGTTTCATAGCGTATCCTGAAGAATGTTCGGGCTGCGCAGATCCTGCACGGATCAGAGCATCATCACCTGATCCACTTTTGCGGCCGCCTGATACAGGGCGACGATCTCGTCGCTGGAATGCATTTCCATTTTCGCCGTCACGCTGAGATACCTTCCCCTGGACGATGCCCGCACCGTAACCGGGTGCTGTCCAAAGATGTTCTTCAGCGCATTCAGGCTGTGGGCAGGCACAATGAACTTGAACACATACTCGTCCGGAAAATCAATCTGGTCATCCAGAAGTTCCTGAAAATGCCGCCACCAGGCATCCGCTTCCGCCGGTACGTTTTTCATGGCTTGTTCGCTCCCGGGCTGCCTGAAATCACTCGGAAAATTTGTTATTCGGGTCTGGCATGCCGGCCGCAATGTGGCCCCTGAAACGCTTCGGCGCCGCCCGTTACCGGTTTGTGACCTTTGCTATCTGGTACGAGCCGCCGTATCCGGGCGTTCCTCCCGGAACGGGTGTGCACGGCGTCGTTATAGATCGAAGGGTTGCTCGAACATCCCTGACCCCATTGCCATTGCGGTTGGCCCCCTTCGCACTCTGCCAAACTGTCATGCTGTGGGCTTCCGGTATGCTTTTGGCAGGTACTGACTGCACAGCGATGCGCGAGTGGCCCCTGCAAGGAATATCCTTTCCGGATACAGGGCGCGATTCGCATCGAAACATGCATTTGTCGGTGGAAAACACGTATGCAAATGAATCCCCAACAGGAGAATAATGGGTATCAGGCGCTTGAGCGTTTTGCCCGTGATCTCATCGAGCTGGCAAGGAAGGGCGGCATCGACCCCGTGATCGGGCGCGACGAGGAAATCCGGCGCGTCCTGCAGATTCTTTCCCGCCGGACCAAGAACAATCCTGTGCTGGTCGGGGAACCCGGGGTCGGGAAAACAGCAATTGCGGAAGGACTGGCCATTCGCATCGTACAGGGCGACGTGCCGGAAGGACTCAAGGACAAGCGGTTGGTTGCGCTCGACATGGGTACGCTGATCGCGGGAGCCAAATACCGGGGAGAATTCGAGGACCGGCTGAAAGCCGTGGTCAAGGAAGTCACCGAATCGGATGGACAGGTCATTCTGTTCATCGACGAAATTCATACGCTCGTGGGCGCAGGCGCCGCTGAAGGGGCCATGGATGCAGCAAATATTTTGAAGCCCGCCCTTGCCCGCGGCGAACTGCGCGCCATCGGGGCGACTACTCTCGACGAGTACCGCAAACACTTCGAAAAGGACAAGGCGCTGGAACGCCGCTTCCAGATGGTCCTGGTCGCAGAGCCGACCGTAGCCGATACCATTTCCATCCTGCGCGGTATCAAGGATCGCTACGAGGTGCATCACGGCGTCCGTATCCAGGATGGCGCCATCGTAGCGGCGGCCGAACTCAGTCACCGGTACATTTCCGATCGTTTTCTACCCGACAAGGCGATCGATCTGATCGACGAATCGGCGGCCCGGCTTCGGATCGAGATTGATTCCATGCCGGAGGACCTGGATCAGATGGAACGGCAAATCCGGCAACTGGAGATTGAACGGGAAGCTGTCAAACGGGACGGCGCTCAGGGCAAACCCGAACGGATTGACGACCAGATTGCAGGACTTGAGGAAGAGCGTAACGAACTCCGGGCGCGCTGGGAACAGGAAAAGCATGTCATTCGGACGATCAGGAATACCCGGGAGCATATGGATCAGCTCCGTATCCGGGCGGAAAACCTGGAGCGTGAGGGCGAGTATGGCCGCGTGGCGGAAATTCGATACGGACAGATTCCGCAGGCCGACCAGAAAATCCGGGAAGCACAGGCTGAACTCGACGAAATACAGGCGCAGGGCGCGCTTTTGAAGGAAGAAATCGGCCCGGAAGACATTGCCGAAATCGTATCCCGATGGACGGGCGTTCCCGTGGCGAAAATGCTTGCCGGCGAACGGGAGAAACTGTTGCGGCTCGAAGAAAATCTGGAACGCCGCGTGGTCGGTCAGCCCGAAGCGCTTCGGGTCGTTTCGGACGCGGTGCGCCGGGGACGAACCGGGCTTCAGGAAGCGTCGCGCCCGATCGGGAGTTTTATTTTCCTGGGATCCACCGGCACGGGCAAGACCGAACTGGCGAAAGCCCTCGCCGAGTTCCTGTTCAACGACGAGCACGCCATGGTCCGCATCGACATGAGCGAATATCAGGAACGACACACGGTCAGCCGTCTTGTGGGCGCTCCGCCCGGGTATATCGGATACGAAGAGGGGGGGCAATTGACCGAAGCGGTGCGCCGCCGTCCCTATTCCGTGATTCTTCTCGATGAAATAGAGAAGGCGCACCCCGAAGTGTTCAATGTGTTGCTGCAGGTGCTCGACGACGGGCGGTTGACCGACAACAAGGGCCGCGTAGCCGACTTCCGGAATACGATCGTCATCATGACGAGCAACATGGGTTCCGGGATCATACAGGAACGCATTGCAGCCATGGAGACGTTCGATGACAAGGCGCTTGCGGCCATGAAGGAGAACATGAGAATCCTGCTCAGGCAGCGGCTCAGACCGGAATTCCTTAACCGGATCGACGAAATCGTTCTGTTCCGTCCTCTTGGCCCAGAACAGATACGCCGCATCGTGGATATACAGTACGCCCGGATCGAGGCGCTTGCCCGACAAAACCAGAATCTTTCCCTTACGCTGTCCGACGCTGCGCGGGATCGGCTGGCCGAACAGGGCTATGACCCGACGTTCGGGGCGCGTCCGCTGAAGCGTGTGCTGCAACAGGAAATTTCCAATAAACTCGCAGAAGAAATTCTGGCCGGTCGCATTGCGGACGGAGATCACGTGCATATTGACATGTCCTCCGACACGGAGGGATTGACCTTCGAAACCGTCGGTCCTTCTGTGGCTGAACCAGCGGCGTAGCTTCGTTAATTCCTTGCCAGCGCGCCTCTCGCAGCCTCCCGAAGGGCGCTTCATGTCCTGAATCCGCAATGTTTACCGCTGATTTCAACGACGCCGGCCCAATGTCCTGTGCGCGTGAACATGAAGCGCTGATCGAAGCAGATTTAATCAGCGTATTTCATCATGAATGAAACCGATGCCCGGACCTCGCTTCCGGGTTTTGCCATCCGGTTTGCCGACCGGGACGATGTTCCGCTCATTCACGCCTTCATCCGGGGTCTGGCCCGGTTCGAACGGCTTGAGCATGAATGCGCGGCGACGGAAGAAGCCCTGGAAAAAACCCTGTTCGGCCCCCGCCCCTATGCAGAAGCGCTTATCGGGGAATTCGAGGGCGTCCCGGTGGGATTTGCGCTTTTCTTTCATAATTATTCCACCTTTCTGGCCCGGCCAGGCGTCTATCTCGAAGATCTTTATGTGGAGCCTGCCTGGCGCGGACGGGGCTTTGGCGGCGCGTTTCTGACGCGGGTGGCAGAACTTGCGGCGGCGCGGGGCTGCGGACGCCTTGAGTGGTCCGTACTGGACTGGAACGAAAATGCGATCCGGTTTTACGAGCGGCTTGGCGCCGAACCGATGAGCGAATGGACGACCATGCGCGTGACGGGAGAGGCGCTCGCCGCGCTGGCCAGCGGCTCGGCTTCCTGAGGCGTACGCCGCATGCGTTTTCCTTCTATGGGAACCTCTGATTAGGGCCTGTTAACACTATGCAGCGGCGCTCTGCGCCATACTTTTTCTGCAAAACAAATTCATAAGCGTTACCTTTCCGGGTAGCGTAGTTCTGCCCTGTCCACAGATTTCCGCAAAGCCATGACGTCCAGAAACAGACGCGACTTTTTGAAGACCAGCGCGCTCCTTGCCGGAGGGCTTGCCCTGCCGGCCATTGTTCCGGCGTCCGCGCTTGGGCGCGGCGGCCGCACGGCGCCCAGCGATCGCATTACGCTCGGATTCATTGGTACGGGCAATATGGGGACGGGCCATCTGCGGCAGTTTCTGGAGAAAGAGCAGGTGCATATTGCAGGGGTCTGCGACGTAAACCGGGCGAGTTACGGCTATTGGAACGGCGCCTACGCGGGCAGGGAGCCCGCCAGGCAGCTGGTGAATTTCCGCCGAGGCAAGGAGATGCGCTCCGGGAAAGCCTCTCCCTGCGAGGGATACGAAGATTTTCGGGAGCTGCTGGCCCGCGACGATATCGATGCAGTGGTGATTTCTACGCCGGATCACTGGCACGCCATTCCGGTGATTGCCGCTGCGCGCGCCGGAAAGCATATTTACTGCGAGAAACCGCTTTCGCTTACCGTCCGGGAAGGGCGGGCCATGAGCGATGCGGTCAAAGAAGCGGGGGTGGTGTTCCAGACCGGTAGCCAGCAGCGCTCCGGCGAAGGTTTTCGCCATGCCTGCGAACTGGTGTTGAACGGGCGGATCGGCGCGCTGCGCACCGTCCGGTGCGGTCTTCCGCCGGGGCAGCCGGATTTTGGGCAAACCGGCGACCGCAAAGAACCCGAACCCGTGCCCGAAGGCTTCAACTACGATTTCTGGCTGGGCCCCGCGCCCGAAGCGGAATACAGCCCTGCCCGGTGCCACGTCAATTTCCGCTGGATTCTGGATTACTCTGGCGGGCAGGTGACGGATTGGGGCGGGCACCATCCCGATATTGCGCAGTGGGGCATGGGCGTGGCCCGGACGGGTCCGATAGCCATTCGCAACGCGAAGGGCACGTTCCCGGAAAACGATTTGTGGAATACGGCTACGGACTTTTACTTCGAGGCGGAATACGCCAACGGGGTGACCATGGTCGTCGCCAGCGACGAACAGCGGGGCGTTCGCTTCGAAGGCGACGAGGGATGGATATTCATCTCTCGCGGCGGTCACGAGGTGTCCGATCCGGCGATCTGGAGCACCATCCTGAGCGATCAGGATACCCGCCTATATCGCAGCGACGACCATCGCCAGGATTTTCTCGATAGCGTCATTGCCGGCACCGAACCGGTTGCTCCGGTCGAGGAGGCGCACCGTTCTATTACCGTGGCTCACCTTGGCAATATCGCCATGCAGTTGGGTCGCGACCTGAGGTGGGATCCGGAGCGGGAAGTGGCGCTCGACGACGCTTCGGCCAACGAGATGCTTGGACGGCCCATGCGGGAGCCCTGGTCGCTCTGATGCGCCAGAGTATCCGATAATTAAGGAGGAGGGCCAGGCATATCGGGGCTCCAGTCCGTATGCAAGGCCCTCCTCCCGGCGCACACCGTCGGCGGAGGTAGACCGAAGGGTGTGGTTTCCGTGCGTTCCCGTCGCATTGCGCGGGCGGGGTGCGCGCACGTCTCATTTCACCAAGCAAATTTTCTGCCGCATATGTATTGGCATACGGGAATTTATTGCGCAGGTTACGCGCGGCGCATATTCTGTTGCAGCGTATCCCCAGGATTGTCCCGCCGCATGTTGTTTAGAGGGCATGGCGTCGCGTCGTATCGGGACCCTATATGCAATAACGGATTATCTGGACGTACCCCGTGCATTTTTCGCGCCTTGTCCGGGAAGCGGGACATATTTTTCCACAATTCCGCAGAAAGGACAAATAGGACTTGCATAACGGTTTTAGATGGTTTTTATTGTCTATTGTCCCGACAGGCCTGTGCAGGCGTCAGATGGGCGAAGCGATTCGCCGACAGGCTCTCCCCGCATATGCTCGTTCCTGTTCGCGCTTTTTCCGATTCGTCCTTGCAGATGGCGTTGCCGCTATGTATCTGAGCAAACTCGAATTGCATGGCTTCAAAAGTTTTGCGGATCGCACCGTGCTGCGATTCGATGCGGGCATTACGGCCATCGTAGGCCCTAACGGATGCGGCAAGTCGAATATTGTGGACGCCGTGCGCTGGGCGATCGGCGAGCAACGCACCCGCGTACTCCGTTCCGAAAAGATGGAGAACGTCATTTTCAGCGGGGCAGCGAAGCGCAAGCCGCTGGGCATGTCCGAGGTGCTCCTGACGATCGAGAACAACCGGGATATCCTTCCTTCCCGATACGACGAAGTGCAATTGGGGCGCCGCCTCTACCGGTCTGGCGATTCCGAGTACGCCATGAATGGCGTGACGTGTCGCCTGCGCGACATTATGGACCTGTTCATGGACACCGGTATGGGCGCCGGGGCGTATTCGGTCATCGAACTCAGGATGATCGACGAGATTTTGTCCGAAAACACCGATGATCGGCGGCGTTTGTTCGAGGAAGCGGCGGGCGTTACGAAATACAAGGTGCGGCGGAGGCAAACGCTTGGAAGACTGAAGGCGACCCGGGGCGATCTGGAACGCATCCGGGACCTTACGGACGAAATCGCCAAACAGGTTCGTAGCCTGAAGCGGCAAGCCGGGCAAGCCGAACGTTACAAGCAGGCCCGGAGTCGCCTGCGTACGCTTGAACTGGCGATCGCCGCCGCCGAATATACTCGTCTGACGGAAGAGCGCGACCTCCTTGCCAACGAAACATCCGGCCTGAGCGAGGAAACGACGCAGGCGACGCAACAGGAAACCGGGCAGGCCGAGGCGTTGACGGCGCTTCGAGAGCAAGCGCTTGCTTGCGAGAAGCGCCTCGAGGCCGAGCGCGCGGACTTGTATGCGCACATCGACAAGCGGCGCGAACTGGAAACAGAGCAACGGCTTGTGGAAGGACAATTGGAGTCCGCGCGGGGCGAACGGCAACGCATGGAGGAGGAGCAGGAAACCGCTGCGCTGCGCCGCATCGACATGACGCAGGAGATTGCAGAGGTGGAAAAGGCCTTGAAGGAAGCCGAACCCGCCATGTACAAGGCGGAAAAGCGGCTGACCGCCGCGGAGCGCGAGCGGGATGCGCGGCGCGCCGCCAGCGAGGAAAAGCAACAGGCAGCGCTGCATCTTCGGGCAGAGGAGCGCGCATGCGAAGAGAAGTACGCCGTGCAACGCCGTCAACTCGACAAGATAATTGGTCAGCGCGACCTTGTGCAGAAGAACATGGCGGACATGGAAACGGAACGTCGCGAGGCAGAGGCGTTGCTTGCCGATCTGCGTACGCTTGCGACGGATAAGCAAACCCTTAAGTCCGCCGCTGCGGACGCTGTCGAAGAGGCCCGCCTTGCTTTCGAACAGGCTGCGCAGGAAGAGGCCCGTATTCGGGCATGTCTTGACGAAGCTCTCGACCGATTGCACCAACTTGAACGGGAGCGGGAAGCGCTCGCTGCGTCGGCCCGATTGCTGGAGAGCATGCTTGCGTCCTGCGAAGATTGCGCCGGGGCCGTGCAGCACCTGGCCGCTTCGGAATGGTCCCGCGGGCGCCTGGTCACGGTGGCCGATCTCTTTGCTTGCGAGGATGCGGATCGGGTGGCGCTGGCCGCTGCGCTGGGGGCTTTTGCGGACTGTATTGTGGTGCATTCCGACCGGGAGGCTCGGGCGGCCATCGAACAATTGCGCCAGAACGGTCAGGGACGGGCCACATTCATCGTACTGGATCGGATACCGGATGCGATAGCGTCTGAAAGCGTCTGTTCCGGACGGGCTGCCCCGATGGAGGCAGCCGTGCGCGTTGCAGACCGGAATATGGATGCGGACCAGTGCGCTCGCCTGATTCGGTTGCTGCTGCACGATGCGTATGTGGTCGATACGCTTGACGAAGCAGAACGACATGCAGCGCAAGCTGCCCCTGGCGCGCGATTTTTTGCGCGCACCGGCGAATGGGTCGATGCGCAAGGGGTTTTGCATGCGGGCAGCGAGGAGGAAGGAAATACGGCGGTTCTCGGACGGCTTGAGCGGCGGAGCCAATTGGAAACCGCGCACCGCCGGTTGCAGGCTATCCGAAGCGATATCAAGGCGGCGGAAGCAACCATCGACGCGCATCGCGCCGAAATAGCCGCTGTTTGCGCCGAATCTTTGCGCGAACGATTTGGCGAAGCCGAACGGGACCTCGCCAAAGTAGCACAGGAAGCCGCTCAGGTTGCGTTCAATCTGGAAGCGGCCGAACGCCGCCGGGAAGCGCTTTCGGAAAAACTCGAAGAGGCGCAGGCGTTTCTTGAAAGAACGGATTTCGAGCGCAATCGCCTGAACCAGGGCCTTTCCGAGTTTGCCGAGGCTGTAGAGGGCGTCCGGGCCCGCCTTGCCGAAGCGGAAACAGTCTTTCAGTCCGCCGAAGCCGAAAGCCGCGTGGCGGCGGGGACATGCAACGAGGCGGGGCTTGAAGCGCTCAAGGCGCGCAACCGGCGCGAAAATTTACAGCGGGACCTGGATCGCGCGCACGGGCGCCTGCAGGATATCCATGCCCGCGCGAAAGCGCGCGAGCGCCGCATGGCCGAACTCGACCGAAAAATGCAGGCGGGCCAGAATCGGCTGGACAACCTGACCGCCGATTGGCCCGCCCTGCAAGCAAGGCAAGAGGAACTGCAAGAGACGGCGAACCGATCAGAAGGGACCTTGCGGTCTCTCCGGAACGAGGCATCGATTCTTGAAACCGCCTTGCAGGGATTGCGGGATCGCCGCGAGCAATTGGTGCAGCAGGAGCATACGCGCGCGCTGCGGCTCACCGAAATCCGAACCCGTACGGAGGCGCTGGTCGAGCAAGTCGCTGAAGATTTTTCCATGTCGCTTCCCGAAGCCGTGGCGGAAGCGTCCATACCGTCGCCGGAAGATTTTTCCGAGGAAACGGCCCGCGAGGAAGCAAGTGCGCTGCGTCAGCGCCTGCGCACTATGGGGAGCGTCAACGAGTTGGCGCTGGAACACTGGGAGGAGGAAACGACGCGGCTCGAATTCCTGATGCGACAACAGCAAGACCTCGAAACCGCCGAAAGGACGTTGCTCGAAACGATCGACGAAATCAATACGACGGCTTCGACCAGGTTCATGGAAACGTTTGAAAATATCCGTCGCCATTTCCGGCAAACGTTCCAGGATTTGTTCGGGGAGGAATCGGTGGCCGATCTGGTGCTGGAAGACCCGTCGCAGCCGCTCGAAACGGCTATCCGCATTAAAGCCCGTCCCGGCGGCAAAACATCGTCGAGCACGTCGCTGCTTTCCGGGGGCGAGAAAGCGCTTGCGGCCATTGCGTTGCTGTTTGGCATCTATCTGGTGAAGCCGAGTCCCTTCTGTATTCTCGACGAGGTAGACGCTCCGCTCGACGACAAGAATGTGCGCCGCTTCATGCGCATGATCCGGCGATTTGCAGAACACACGCAATTCCTTCTCGTTACACACAACAAGTTAACGATGGAGGCGGCGGACCGGTTGTACGGCGTCACCATGCAAGAACCCGGTGTTTCCCGTATAGTAGGCGTACAATTCGACGAAGCGGTCCAGATCGTCGAACGCGCGTCCCGGGCGGCATAGTCTGTTCCGACGATGCGGCGCGCCGGAGACCGTTTTCGATGTCCGGGCCGTCGCCTGTTTTTGCGGAGCGACCCGTGAAGCAGCATTTCCCGTATGAATCCGGACGCGCACAGGCAACCTGACCTCGATGGAAGCGAGGAGGCCGCATGGTCGCATCATGTCCTGTTGCTGATTTTCGTTGTGCTGTGGGGCGGAAACTTTGTACTTGCCGAAGTAGCCCTTCGCGAGATGTCTCCTATCGGATTTTCCGTTTCCCGGTTTCTGCTTGGGGGCATGGCCATGATCGCCATGCTGTATTGTCAGCTCTTTTTCGGGCGCGGCAGGGCGGCGGGCGCTCGTCTCTTTCCCCGGGTTGAGAAAAAAGACTGGCCGCGTTTGCTTGTCGTGGCTGTGCTGGGCGCCACGCTGGCTCCCTGGTTCGGCATTGAGGGGCTTGGGCTTACTCATGGGGCCAGGGCTTCCTTGTGGCTGGCGCTGGGGCCGGTGCTCAGCTGGGCGCTCGGGTATTTGCTGGGCACGGAACGCATCGGTCGTTTCGGATACGTTGGCGTCGTATTGGCGGCGCTCGGCACGTTTATCCTTGCTTTCGACGGTTTTCGTCCAGGCAAGGGCTATTGGCTTGGCGATCTGCTGCTGGCGCTGGCGTTGCTTATGGCGGTTGCCGAGTTGCATTTCATCAAACCGCTTGCGGCCCGGTACGGCGCCGCGGCCATGGTGGCGGCCCGCACCGCTATCGGAGGTATGATCTACCTGCTTATCGCCTTGCCTGCGCTTGTGCGCGAACCCTGGCTGGATCTGGACGCCTGGACCTGGATAGCCATTGTTTTCGGGGGGACGGTCGGCGTGGGCATCGGCCAATGGGCCAAGGTGCGCGCCCTGAAGAAGCTGGGGCCGACCCGCGTGGTGCTCTACGGCAACCTTGTTCCGCTTGCCGCCCTGTGGCTTGCCTGGGCAACCATCCGAACGCAACCCTCCGCGCTGGAGATTCTGTCCGGGTTGTTCATCGTCTTCGGCGCAATCTGTATTCAGGTGCTGGATGTGCGTTCCCTGAACGGGAACGACAAGAAAGGCGGAGGGAGGGGCGCTAATTTTCTCAACAGCGTGGCGATGCGGTCCGGGGACGCCTGAGGCATACGCTGGTCAGGAGACATCCGGCAGTTTCACGACGAGTTCGTCCGGCAAGTCGTTGCGTTGCGCTTCCGGGTTGACGAGCGGACCGGTCAACGGCATATGGAACCCCGTCAGGAACGGCGCCATCGTCGAAAAGAAGAATTCCTGCTGGAACTCGTAAAAATCCGCGTCGAAACCGGCATATTCTCCCGTGTGCCCTTCCACGTCCAGGTAGAGCACGCGCGGCCAATCGGGAAAATCTTCCTGGGCTTTTTTCAGGTATTCGAAAACGGCGGCGGCCGCCTGCTCGAATGCGTCCTCCGCGTGCACGGTATGGCGGATGGCAACCGTATTGTCAAACTGCATCCAGACGCCTTCGTCGTCCGGCTTGCTGTAGGCGGGGATAAAAGGAGGTTCCGACATTGGCGCGAAAAACGCGTATGGCGCTCAGGCAAGCGAAGAAGCGGAGACCGTTGCGGCTTCCTCGTACTCCGATTCGGAGGTCATGGCGTCCAGATCGAGCCCCGGACTTTCTTCTTCGTCGGAGATTCCGTCGAAGCGTTCCAGTTCTTTCCGCAGAAAGACGGCGGTGCGGGTGTTCGTGCGGACAAGGTCTTCCGGGGCGCCCGAAAACAGAATACGCCCGCCTTGCGCACCCCCCGCGGGTCCCATGTCCACGATCCAGTCCGCTACCTTGACCACATCCATATTGTGTTCGATAACCAGCACGGTGTTGCCTTTTCGCACCAGCGCCTCAAGGACCGCCAGCAGATGCCGAATATCTTCGAAATGAAGTCCCGTGGTGGGCTCGTCGAGAATATACAGGGTGCGCCCGGTTCCCGGCCTCGAAAGCTCCCGCGCCAGTTTCACGCGTTGCGCTTCGCCGCCGGATAATGTGGTGGAGGCTTGTCCCAGCCGGATATAACCCAGTCCCACAGAATCCAGCGTACGCAGTTTTCGTTCGATGCGCGGAACGCGCTCGAAGAACGCCAGCGCTTCGGATACCGTCAGGTCCAGCGTGTCCGCAATGGTGTTTCCCTTGTAGCGCACTTCCAGCGTTTCCGTATTGTAGCGACGGCCCTTGCAGGTGTCGCATACCACATACACGTCAGGGAGGAAATTCATCTCCAGCTTGACGATGCCCGCTCCTTTGCAGGTTTCGCATCGCCCGCCCTTCGTATTGAACGAAAATCTGCCCTTTTTGTATCCCCGGATTTTCGATTCGGGGAGTTGGGCGTACAAATCCCGGATCAGGGTAAACAGATTGGTGTACGTCGCAGGGTTCGACCGGGGCGTTCTGCCGATCGGGCTCTGGTCTATGTCAATGACCTTGTCGATGTGTTCTGTCCCTTCGATCGATGCGTACGGCAACGGCAATGTTCGGGCGCCGTGCAATCGTTGCGACAGGATCGGGAACAGCGTCTGGTTGACCAGGGTGGATTTTCCGGACCCCGAGACCCCTGTAACGCATACGAGGGCGCCCAGCGGGAGGACAAAGGCGTCGCCTTGCAGGTTGTGGCCCGCAGCGCCCTGGAGCACAATGCGTTTTTCCGTGTTATTCCGGCGGCGTTTCGGTATGTGGATGCGTCGTTTGCCCTGGAGATAGGCTGCCGTAAGGCTGACATGGCCATTCGTGGCGACCGGCAGCGCATCGGGGGCGGTGGCTCCCAAGACGCGCCCGCCGTGCTCACCCGCGCCCGGCCCAAGGTCTACCACGAAATCGGCTGCTTCGATCATCTCCCGGTCGTGCTCCACGACCAGCACCGAATTGCCGAGGTCGCGCAACTGCTGCAAGGAATCGATCAGTCTGGAGTGATCGCTTGGGTGCAGGCCAATGGAAGGCTCGTCCAGTACGTACAACACGCCCGTCAGGCGGGTACCGATCTGGGTGGCCAGGCGAATACGCTGGCTTTCTCCGCCGGAGAGCGTACGCGCGGTGCGATTCAGGTTGAGATAGCCCACTCCGACATCGATCAGAAAGTCGAGCCGTTCCCTGATTTCCTTGACGATGGGGCGCGCAATGATTCGCTGCCTTTCGGAAAACGACGCCTCGTCGAAAAACGCGCGAAGCCCGATCAGGTCCATGTTCACCAGGTCGGCAATGGTGCAGGGACCGATCTTGTACGCTAGGCTTTCCTTCTTCAATCGTCCGCCCTCGCATTCCGAGCACGACATTTCCCGCATGAACGACTCCGCCCATTTACGCTGCCCGTTCGAGGAGGTGTTGTCGTATGTGTGCTGGACATATCCGTAGACGCCGTTGAAACGGTGTTCATAGCATACCTCTCGCTCTTTCCAGGTATACACGATGGCGAACTTTTCTTCGTCGGCCCCGAAGAGCAGGGTTTCCCGCTGCGCTTCCGTCAGGGCGTTCAGCGGCGTATCGAACCCGAAGCCGCGCGCAGCGGCCACCGCCCGCACCTGATTGAATATCCAGATATCGCGCGGCTTGCCCAGCGGCGCGAGTCCGCCTTCGGCAATGGTCAGGGACGGATCCGGAATAATCAGCGCCGGATCGATTTCCCGCCTATAGCCGAGGCCGTTGCATTCGGGGCAAGCTCCATACGGCGTGTTGAAGGAGAACATGCTGGGAGAGGCGTCCTCGTAGTAAAGCCCGTCTTCCGGGCTGAACAGACGTCGGCTCATCAGGTGGTCGCCTTGCTTCGGTCCGTTCGTCGCGTGTACGATCAGCGTACCGCCGCCCAGGCCAAGCGCGTTTTCCGCCGACCGGGCGATGCGGGAACGAATGCCCTCCTTGATCACGACACGGTCCACCACGACCTCAATGTCGTGCGTCTTGTACCGATCTACCCGCATGCCCGGTTCGATTTCCTGCGTTTCTCCGTCGATGCGTACGCGCTGAAAGCCCTGTTTGCGCATCTGTTCGAACAGCTCCCGGTAGTGCCCCTTGCGGGCGCGCACGACGGGGGCCAGCAGCATCAGCCGAGCGCCTTCGGGAAAGGCCGCGATCTCGTCGATAATCTCGTCGTCGGATTGCTTTCGCATGGGCGCGCCGGAGATATACGAGTACGGCGTTCCCGCCCGCGCAAAAAGCAGCCGGATGAAGTCGTAGATTTCCGTGACCGTGCCTACCGTAGACCGGGGGTTGCGGCTAACCGTTTTCTGGTCGATGGCGATCACGGGCGAAAGACCATCAATGAAATCCACGTCGGGCCGTTCCATCATGCCCAGGAATTGCCGGGCGTAGGCGCTCAGGCTTTCCATGTAGCGCCGGCGGCCTTCGGCGTAAATCGTGTCGAAAGCCAGGCTCGATTTGCCCGAACCGGACAACCCCGTGATGACCACCAACTGCTCTCTCGGAATATCTATATCAATATTCCGGAGATTGTGGGCGCGCGCTCCCCGAATCGTGATCTGATCGTCCATAGAGTTGACAAAATCGACAGGTCATCCTTGTACTGCTTTGTGCTATCCGGTTAAGGATACTCTGATTAAATCTGCTTCGATCAGCGCTTCACGTTCGTGCGTACAGGATATTGCGCCGGCGTCGTTGAAATCAGCGGTAAACGCTGTGGATTCGGTGCATGGCGGACGTGAAGCGCCTTCCAGGAGGCTGCGAGGGGTGCGCTGGCTGTGTCATTCCTCATTACGTGGGGCCTGTCACGCTGCATAGTGTTAACAGGCCCTAATCAGAGTATCCTTAATAAAACAAATTCTGAAGACCTCTGCCGTAAAAAACGCGCGCAAAGATCCGCGTCGCAACGAGGCAGACAGCCAAATCTTTCCCTATATTGTGCTTCTTCCGTCGCTATAGCCATGTTTTCCGCAGTCCGAACGCCGCCATGAAAATACCGCTTTCCGTCGTACGCTTTTGCTTGTCGTCTTTGCTGGTTGCGTTCGCCGCCTTGCCCGCCATTGCGCAGGACCGGCCCAACATCGTCTGGATTTCCGCCGAAGACGTCAGCCTGCGGTTCGGCGCCTACGGCGACGCCGCGGCGAATACGCCCAACCTCGACCGCCTTGCTTCCGAAGGGACCCGTTACATGCAGGCCTTCACTACCGCCGGGGTGTGCGCGCCGAGCCGGGCGGCTATCATCACAGGCATGCACCAGAATGGTTGGGGAGGGCATCATATGCGCACCACGCACGATGCGCCGGGCATTCCCACGCCGTATCACGCCACGCCCCCTCCGTACGTCAAGGCCTTCACGGAATATCTCCGGGCCGCCGGGTACTTCGCGAGCAATGATTTCAAAACCGACTATCAGATCGGCAATCCTGTCACAATCTGGGACGAGCACAAGCGCGGGGCGCACTGGCGCAGCCCGCTTCGGGAGGAAGGCCAGCCGTTCTTTTCCGTGTTCAATTTCGGGGTCACCCACGAGAGTCAAAGTTGGGTTGAGCCGGACGAGGAGACGACGACAGACCCCAATACGCTCGAATTGCCCCCCTACTATCCGGATACGCCGGACGTGCGTCGCCAACTGGCCAAACACTACGACAACATTGCCCGCCTCGACGAGCAGGCCGGAGAAATTTTGCGCCAACTGGAAGAGGACGGCCTGGCCGACAACACCGTCGTCTTTTTCTGGGGCGATCACGGCGACGGCTTGCCCCGCGCCAAGCGCTGGCTCTACGATTCCGGCATACATGTCCCGCTCATCGTGCGGACGCCCGGGCAGCAGGACCCCGGTTCGGCCAGCGAGCGGCTTGTCAGCCTGGTCGATCTGGGCCCCACCGCGTTGTCTCTCGCGGGCGTACCCATTCCCGCGCACATGGATGGCATGCCTTTTCTCGGGGATGCGGAGGCCCCGCCGCGCGAATATATCTACGCCGCCCGGGACCGCATCGACATGGTATACGACATGGTCCGGGCCGCTCGCGACAAGCGGTACAAATACATTCGCAATTTTCACCCGGAAAAGCCGTACGTGCAATTCGTTCCGTTCCGCAATCGCTCGTCCATCATTCAGGAGATATTCCGCCTGAATATCGCAGACGAACTCGACGACGTGGAACAACTGTGGCTACGCGACACCCGTCCTCCGGAGGAACTCTACGATGTGCAGGCCGACCCGCATGAGGTCAACAATCTTGCGGACGATCACGCGCTTCGCGATGTATTGCACCGGATGCGCAACGAGCTGGACGCCTGGATGCGCGACATCGACGAGAAAGGGCATATGTCCGAAGATCAGATGGTCCGGCAGATGTGGATGGGCGAGGAGCAGCCCGTTACGGCGACGCCGCTTATCCTGAGACGAAACGATATCAACAGGGAGTTAGAGGCGGAACAGGACGGTCCGGTCGAAATTATCATCGAAGCCGGTACGGACGGCGCCTCTATTGCCTGGACGACCGACGAGGGCGAGGAAGTGCACTGGAAGCTCTATGCCCGTCCGATTCGCCTCGAACCGGGAACGACCGCCACGATCCGGGCCAAAGCGATTCGCTACGGCTACGCCGAAAGCCCCGAAACCCTGGCCACGATTACCGTGCAGCCATAGCGCGCGGCGCTCTGGCTGTGTCATTCCTCATTATGCGGGGCCTGCCGCACTGCTTCGTCATTCCTTGTCAGTGCGCCCCTCGCAACCTCTGAACTTTGCAGATTTAATCAGCGTATCCTTAAACCGTAGGCTCCCAGCCGGGTTCGTAGTCCCGCGCCCATAGTTCCATGGCTTCGGGATTTCCGGTAATATGCCCATTGCCTGGATCGCAGTGCAGCGTTTGGCCGACTTTCTGCGCAATGTTCGCAAGGTGACATAACAGGACGCTCTTGTGCCCTTCGTCAATGGAGGAATGCAGCGTACGCCCGTCGCGAATGGCTTCGAGGAAATTGGCTATGTGCCGGTCTGTCTGACCTCCGCCGCCGGTCGTGTCCATGGTGGACTCCATCTCTTTTTCCTTGACCTCCTTCACGACGGCATTTTCTTCGTCGTAGATCACGTACCCGTTCCTGTCCAGCAATATCGTTCCTTCGGTGCCGTGCACCAGCGTGCCCCGTCCCCGGTCGAGCACAGGAAAGCCGTTGCAACTTCTGCCTTCCCAGGTGATCGTTTTCCCCTCCTCGAAATCGTACGACACGTCCTGCGTATCGTAAAACTCCCAGTCGTCGTCAAAGTGGTACCGCCCGCCGTTCGAATTGACGCGAACGGGGAAATCCACGCCCAGCGCCCACCGGGCCACGTCGATTTCATGCGTACCGTTGTTGCATACCTCGCCGGTGCCCCATCGCCAGAACCAGTGCCAGTTGTAATGCACCACATTGTTGCGGTACGGCGTCCGCGGCGCCGGTCCTTGCCATAATTCGTAATCCAGCCACCGCGGAATATTCGCTACTTTGCCCCGTCCAATGGACCCGCGCGTATTGGCGTACCAGGCGCGCGCAAAGTACGGTCGTCCTATCGCGCCGTCATGGATTAGTTGAATCGCTTCGATGGTTGCGGGGCCGGAGCGTTGCTGCGTGCCCATTTGCACGAGCCCGCCGTATCGTTCTTGCGCGGCCACGAGCAGTTCTCCTTCCCGCGGATTGTGCCCGCAAGGCTTCTCGACATACACATGCTTGCCGGCCTGCAAAGCGAGGATCGTGGCGGGGGCATGCCAATGATCGGGGGCGGCAATGACGAGCGCATCCACGTCCGGGTCTTCCAGCGCGCGCCGGAAATCGGGCATTCCCTCTACCGTTCCGTCCTGCATCCTGTCCACATCTCTCGATACTTTTCTGACCGCGCGGGCGTCTACGTCGCAAATGTATCGGATGCTGGTATTGCGTTGCCGGGCGAAGGAGTTTGCAAGGCCGCCGCCCCGGCTGTTCACGCCCATTACGGCGGCCCGGATCGTATCGCTGGGCGGACTGGAGGCGAATGCGCGAATCGTCGCCGGGGCAAAGCCAAGGCCTGCGCTTCCCAGCGCCGTCGTTTTGAGAAAATTCCGCCTGTTCATTGAATCGTTCATGCGCGCCGCCGATTATATTGTGCAAAATATGGGAGCGAAGGCTGTATAAGGAAAAACGCTGCAACCGTTCCCGCCGTAAAGGATTTTTTCGCCGGAGACGCGCAACAAGGCGTATAACGTATCTTTTCGCCGTCAGGCACGTATACGATGCGGGTGCTTTTTTGCACGCTTTTCGTTCGATGTCTTTCCATGCTTGCTCCTGCCCCGTCTCCGTGGTCAAGAAACTGAATTTTCTGCTATACGAATTGCTCGAGGCAATCCGGACCGGGTTGCGCGCGATCGCTTCGCACAAAATGCGGTCGGCCCTGACGATGGTTGGCATAGTGATCGGCATTACCTCGGTTACCGCCATGGTCACCGTGATCAACGGCATCGAGCAATTTTTCGAGAATACGCTTTCCGAACTTGGCACGGATGTCGCGTACGTCGAAAAATGGCCATGGACAGGCGGTCCCAACACCAAATGGTGGGAATACATCAACCGCCCGGAGATCAAGCCGGAGCTTGCGGAGTTCATTTCGGATCGCGCCCGACTCGTGGCCGCCGCCGCGCCGGTTGTCGCTACGTCCAGGCCGGTTACGCACGGATCGTATTCCATAGCTCCCGTGACGATCGAGGCGTCCACCAGCGCGTACGAGCGCGTTCATGTGGTGGAACTGGCTTCGGGTCGGTTCTATTCGGAGCTGGATAACCGGACGGCTCGCCGCGTTGCAGTGATTGGCGCCAATGTGGCGGAGGCCCTGTTTCCCGCCGAAAACCCGCTGGGCAAATCGATTCGCATCGCCGGGCACCGGTTTCAGGTGATCGGCGTGATGGCGAAAAAGGGGCAGGGCGCAGAAGGGCCAGGCTCCATAGATCAGCGGGCGCGTATTCCTCTGGACACGTTCGCCAATATTTTCGGCTTGCGCTACCGGGGCGTTTCCGTGCAGGCAAGGATTGCCCCGGGCGTCGATCCGGATGCGGCCAAGGACGAATTGACGGGCATCGTGCGCGTTGCCCGCGCAGTCCCCGCCGGCGAGGACGACAATTTCGAGATCAACGACCTGGAAGAGCTGCGCGCCCAGTTGGCGCCGGTCAAACGCATGATTTACGGCGTCGGCATTTTCCTGACGGCGCTGGCGCTTCTCGTGGGCGGCATCGGGGTGATGAACATCATGTTCGTTTCGGTAAAGGAGCGTACGCGGGAAATCGGAATCCGCAAGGCAGTCGGCGCAAAGCGGCGTACGATCCTCATCCAGTTTCTGATCGAGGCCGTAGCCATATGCCTTGCCGGCGGCCTTATCGGCGTCGGGTTCGCTACCATTTGCGCTCAGCTGCTTAGTCTGGCGTTGTCGCTGCCGACCTTGCTTCCCATCGGAACGATTTTCCTTGCTTTCGCGATTTGCACCTTCGTAGGGCTTGTTTTTGGACTGGCCCCGGCCTGGGCAGGCGCCAAATCGGACCCCATCGAATCGCTTCGCTACGAATAACCCAACGCTGTACGTCTCTTCATGGAACTGCGGGACATTATAGCCTCTGCCTGGACCTCTTTGCGCGCCAACAAAATGCGCACCATGCTGACCTTGCTCGGCATGGTCATCGGCGTATTCGCCATTATCGTATCGATTACGGCCGTGAAGGTGATCGACGTGTATTTCGAGGAAAAGATGTCTTTCCTTGGAACTTCCACCTTCACCATTTCCCGCTACGAAAACTTTTCGGTCGGAGAGCGGGAGTTCAGGTATCGCCCGCGCATTACGATGGATCAGGTTGATCGCCTGAAGCGGGCGCTGGATGATCGGCTCCAGGTCAGCGCCATAGAGGATTTTGACGTGACCTCCATCCGGTACGCTGCCCGGGAAACGGATCCCAATGTAGCGATCCTCGGAACCGACGAGAATTTTACGGGCAATTTCAGTTACGCGATCGAATACGGCCGCTCCTTTACGCCCGAAGACGTGCAGTACGCGAGAAAGGTGGTGATTCTGGGCTCGGCGGTTGCCGAAGAATTGTTCGCAACCGAAAATCCCATTGGAAAGGTGGCGGAGTTCGGCGGCGCGCGCTATCAGGTGATCGGCGTGCTGGAGCCCAAGGGCAATTTTCTGGGTTTCAATATGGACAACCGGGTGTTCGTCCCTATGGGTACGCTTTTTCTTCGATACGGCGGCGCCCGGCGAAACATTGCTTCGACCAGCGTACGTACGCCGGGCCCGCAGTTCGTCGCCGCCGGCATGGAAGAGGTGATCGGTCGGTTGCGGACCATTCGCAAGGTGCCTCCCGGCGAAGAGAATGACTTCGTCGTGGAGACGAACGATTCCATGCGCGCCATTTTCGATCAGTTTACGGCCGTGCTCACCCAGGCCGGCGCCGCCATCGGGTTTATTTCTCTTCTTGCGGCCGGCATCGGGATCATGAACATTATGCTTGTTTCGGTTACGGAACGCACCCGCGAAATCGGTATTCGCAAGGCGCTGGGCGCTCGCAGGAGAGATATTATGCGGCAATTCATTCTGGAAGCCATTTTTCTGTGTCAGATCGGGGGCGGAGCAGGCTTTCTTTTGGGCGCGCTGGCCGGGAACGGTACGGCGCTGTATTTTAACATTTCCGGCACTATTCCCTGGGTCTGGGCTGGCGTGACCATAGTCATTGTGACGACTGTAGCGCTTGTATTCGGCGGATACCCGGCGCTCAAGGCGGCCCGCCTGAATCCCATCGACTCGCTTCGCTACGAATAATGACGCTCTCCTGCGCCGCGCGCCGCGCCCGTATTGCTGCGGTACCGTTGCTGCTGACGGCGGGCCTTTTGTTCGGCGGCTGCAACGATGCGCTGGAGGAGGTCGAAGAGCCGCTCCCGGAACCTGTCCTTTTTTCGGCCATTGGCTACGGCCAGCACGGTACGCTCAAAGACACGCTGGAAATCGTTATTCGGGACCCGGAAACCTGGGCGGCCTGGCAAGATTCGCTGCGTCCGGTGGAGCCTTTTCTGTCCGTGGATTTTTCCCAGGCGATCGTCCTGCTTGCCGCACTGCCGCAAATCACCAGCGGCTACGCCGTTTCGTTTTTGTCCCTCGATCGGATGGATACAGTCCTTGTCGCCGAGTATCTCGTGGAAATTCCCGCAGAAGATTGTCTGACGGCCGCTGCGCTGACTGTGCCGTTCCAGGCTGTATTGACGCCCCCGACCGATTTGCCGATACGCTTCAAGCGGCTGGAGGAAGAGTACCGCTGTACGTTCGGACCCCGCCGTCGCGGCGGTTCGTAAGTCGATTACGCCGGGACCGCCCGAAGCCTGGCGAGGTGCGGTTCGCTCCGGCAATGCGCAGGGAAAAGGCGGTCCGGAACGCTGCGCGCAGGGCTGCCTGTCCGGCAGCGAAACCACATTCTTTCCCGGCTGGCGGCGAAAGAATAGCAGATCAGGCGGCTGCCTGATCTGCAGTGGAAACGGAAGCGAGTACGGGGTTGTCCACCTGCACGTCGCTATCCATTTTTCCATCGACCAGGCGGATAATCCGGCGGGCATGTTGCGCCACCTCGTTTTCGTGCGTAACGACGAGCAAGGTGTTTCCCTGTCGATAGAGCTGCTCGAACAGGTGCATGATTTCCTTGCCTGTTTTCGTGTCCAGATTGCCCGTAGGCTCGTCGGCCAGAATGATCGATGGCTTGTTGACCAGCGCCCTGGCCACGGCGACGCGCTGCCGCTGTCCCCCGGACAATTCGTTCGGTTTGTGCGATATCCGATCAGCCAGTCCGACGCGTTCCAGGGCGTCTTCCGCCATCTCGCGCCGTTCCTTGCGTCGGATTCCACTGTACACCAGCGGCAATTCCACATTGTGCAGGCAATCGGCTCGGGCCAGGAGGTTGAATGTCTGAAAGACGAACCCTATTTCGCGATTGCGCACATTGGCCAGTTCGTTGTCGGTCATTTCGCTGACGCGCTGTCCATTGAGGTAGTAGGCGCCCCCTGTCGGCGAATCCAGACAGCCCACGATATTCATCAACGTGGATTTCCCGGAACCGGAAGCCCCCATAATCGCTACGTATTCATTCTCGAATACGTCCAGCGATACGCCGGCGAGGGCATGCACTTCATGTTCGCCCATGTAGTAAACCCGGGCGATGTCGCGCAACGCTATAAGCGCTTGTCGTTCTTCCATGGGATGGATTTTCGCTGTGTGTGAACCGGGCGAATTGCAATTGCGGAGTTATGAACCGGCCCGGGATATGTCGGGCGTATTGTTTTCCTCGACGCGTATCGAGGCGTTGTGATTCAGCGAGCGGCTGACAGCGCTGTACGGTCCCGTGATAACCTGATCGCCGACGGCAAGTCCCGCCTTTACCTCGATGTGCGTGTCGTCGGATATGCCCGTTTCCACCTTAACGATGCGGGCCTTGCCGTCCGCCACGACGAACACCACCTTGCTCAACGCCTCCTGCGCCTGGGCGGCCCCGGACGAGTCCGAAGCGATTTCATCTGCGTCGGGTTCCGCTGTTTCCGCAGGGACGTCCGCTTCCTCGTCGCTTATGCGGGATACGTCGCGGACGGTAACTGCCTGAATAGGAATGGCTACCGCATCCGCGACTGTTTCCGTGTAGACGTCCACGGTAGCGCTCATGCCGGGCCGGAAAAGCGGTGCGTCGTCAAGGGGGGCGGATACTTCGTCCTGAGTGATCGTGCCCTGTTCCTCCGAATATCCTTCCTGGATGTTGTGGGCGTCCAGAATGCGCACCTTGACGGGAAATTCGGTGACTTGCTCCTGTGTTCCGGCGGCGGTCGTACGGGCGGAGTTGGCGATTTCGGTTACCACGCCCCGGAAATTGCGTTCGGGATACGCATCGACTTCTATGGATGCGGTGTCGCCCAGCGCCACATTGACGATCTCGTTCTCGTTCACCTCAATTTCCACCTCCATATGATCGAGGCGGGCCACGCGCATCATTTCCGTACCGGCCATCTGGCTGGTTCCAACCACGCGTTCGCCCAGTTCCACATGCAGGACGCTGATTGTGCCCGACATAGGACTGTAGATCGCTGTTTTACGCACTTGCTCTTCCGCTTCGCGCAGGCGCGCTTCCGCGCTTTCCACCGCATATTGCGCTCCTTCCAGTCCAGCCCTCGCTACCTCGTGCCGCGTTTCCGCCTGTTCCAGTATGCTCCGGGCGATGGCTTCGCGTTCGAACAAATCCCGCTGGCGCGTACGTTCCGATTCGGCTTCCAGCAAGTCCGCTTCGCGTTGCGCCATGGAAGCCTTCGCCTGCAACACGCCTGCTCGCGCCTGTTCGACCTGCGTGGCGTAGAAGTCGGGCTTGATCCGGGCCAGGAGCATGCCGCGCCGCACCGTGTCGCCTTCCTTGATGGGCAGTTCGATGATTTCGCCGGATACGTCCGGGCTGATCATAACTTCTGTTTCGGGCTGCACTCTCCCCGAAGCCGTGACGATCTGCGTTATGTTGCGGGTTTCGGCTTCGGCCGTTTCGACCTGCGTGGCGTTATTTCCGTCCCCGAATATCCCCGTGACGCGCCCTGTGACAGCGACTGCCGCGAGAAAGAGGAGCAATCCGCCCAATATCCACAGCAGGCGTTTCGTAGCGCTGGATTTTTTCGACATGTTTCTGAATAGCGGAAGGTTTTGAAAAAGTTCTTGTTTCCGTCGCCTTGTTGCGAAGTCAGTCGAACAACGGCGCCGAAAGGTCCAGACGGCCCACAAAGAAGTCGACCAGTTTGCTCTGGAACAGGAAATTGTACTGAGCCTGCACCCGATTGCTTACGGCGGTGACATACCGGGCTTGCGCCTGCGAGAGTTCCACAAGCGTACCGGCTCCTACGTTGTACCGGTTCTGCGAGGCTTCAAGCGCCCGTTCGGCGGCAAGCACCTGCGTTTCGGACACTTCGAGGCTCTTCCTCGCCGCTTCGTACTCGAGATATCCCTGCCTTACCTGCAAGGCCGCGTTTTGCTTCAGGCTTTCCATTTCCAGCATGGCGTTCCGGTATTGCACCTCTGCCTGCTGAACCTGGGTGCTCCGGGAAAAATTGTTGAAAAGGGGGTAGCTGATGGTGAAACCGAGCGAGTTGCCCCGGTTGCCTTCGAGCTGATCTGCGAAGGACCTGTTCATGGGATCGTTCGGCGAGTAATTCGAGCGGTAACTGCCGCCAAGGCCCACTCTCGGCCAGTACACCGACTTCGCCACGCGTATGCCCTGCTGCGCGGCGCGGATGCGCGCTTCCTGCGCCGCCAGGTCGTCGCGCGATGCGAACGCGATATCGAAGAGTTCCCGCAGGTCGTAATCCTGCGGAACGACAGGTATGTCTTCGTACCGAGGCGCAACGAATTCGTACTCGTCCCTCGGGTCGAGTTGCAGGACCTGAATAAGCCGGGCCTTGCTGAGTTCCGCGTCCCGTTCGGCGGTAAGCACGTTTAATTCGGCTTGCGCCGTTTCCGCCTGTTGCTGGTACAGATCCGAGATGGGCCGCGAACCGACGTTGACGAATTCCTCGATCTGCGTCAGGAGTTGACGTTGGGATTCCAGATTCTCCTGCTGGATGATCACCAGTTGTCCCCCGTTTACATACAGGAGAAAATTGTTCGCCACGTCGAACGCCACGGTTTGCCGGGTCTGATCGTACGCGAGCTCACTGGCGTGCAGGGTGTGTTGCGATCGCCGGAGGGATGCTATATTCGCAAACCCGTCGAACAGGTTGATTTGCCCCGAAAGCGATCCGTTCAGGGTCTGGCTCGTGAACTGGATATTGCGCCCCCCCTGGTCCTGCGCGAAACCGGATCCCCGCGATCCGCTGGTGGACATCGAGAAAGAGGGCAGAAAATCCATCCGCCGCTGAAACACATCCCGCGCATTCAGTTCGATGTTGTTTCCGGACTGTTTTACCTGGATGTTCCGGTCGAGCGCAATACGGAGGGCTTCGTCGAAGGTGATGACGCGGGCCTCTTGCGCACGGGCGTGGCGCGCGCCGCCCGGCGCAAGCAGAAACATACCTGCCGCAAGAAGAAGAGCGAAAAGCGGCGCCCGGCGGAAACGACCGGCGTGGTTCGCCATATGCATGATTTCGATCTGGACTGAATTTTGAGTGTTCCGTACAGGAATGCCTCTGTGTTTCCGGGGCGGGAATGCAGAGCAAAACGTCGGGCGTAACGTGTCGTTACGAAAATAAAGCGCTGGTGTTGCGCTTGTCGCCGCAGAAAAATTCGCATTCCCCGAAAATCGCCGGGAGATGGGGCGCGGAGGGGGAGGGATTCGAACCCCCGGTACCCGCAAGGGTACGCCGGTTTTCAAGACCGGTGCATTCGTCCGCTCTGCCACCCCTCCGGGAGTCGTTCGATCATTTTCCGGCAAACCAGTACAAGTTGCCGCTTCTTCCGGTTCCTCAAGGCGCAACGGGCGTATCGGGGCCGGCGAAGGATTTTTATGCGCCCGGCGCGCTCAATATGATATAAGCCAGTGCGGCGAGCGCGCCCCCTGCGAACGGCCCGAGCACGGGAACCCATGCGTATTCCCAGTCGCTGTCTCGCTTGCTTTTTCCGAGGGGAAGGAGGGCGTGCATAATGCGCGGGCTCAGGTCGCGGGCCGGATTGATGGCGTATCCCGTCGTTCCGCCAAGGCACAGGCCGATGGCCAGCACCAGCAGCCCCACCGGCAAGGCGTCCAGGGCGCCCAAGCCCACATCAGGCGCCGCAATATACAGTACGCCGAAGACGAGCACGAATGTGCCGATGACCTCTGAAAGGAAATTCGCGCCCCCGCTCCGAATCTCCGGGGCGGTGCAGAAAACGCCCAGTTTCAGGTCTCCGTCTTCGGTATTCAGGAAATGCGGGCGATAATGCAGCCAGGTCAGCAAGGCGCCCACTGCGCCGCCGAGAAATTGCGCGACCAGATAGGAGGGAACGGATGCCCAGGCGAATTTGCCGGCTATGGCCAGTCCAAGGGTTACGGCCGGGTTGATATGTGCGCCGGAGAAGGAGGCGACGCAGAATACGGCCGCAAACACGGCCATGCCCCACCCGAAGGTGATGACGATCCAGCCGGCGTTCTCGCCTTTGGTGCCTTTGAGCAAGACGTTCGCTACGACGCCGTCGCCCAGCAATATCAGCAAGGCGGTTCCGATGAATTCAGCCAAAAAGGGAGTCATGGCGCGGGGAAGGATGGTGTGCGAGAGTCGTTAAAGTACCTGCGAGGGGGGAGAGGCATTCTCAGGAAGGGGTTTCCCAGCCTTTGGCGCGTTCGAGCGCGCGCCGCCATTGTCCGAGCAACTCTTCGGCGAGATCGCGTTTCATGGCGGGTGCGAATCGCTGATCTGCCTGCCATTGCGCGGCGATTTCCTCCTGGTCCTCCCAGAAGCCTGTCGCAAGGCCCGCAAGATAAGCGGCGCCCAGCGCGGTCGTTTCGGCGATGCGGGGGCGGACTGCGGGGACGCCCAGCAAGTCAGATTGAAATTGCATGAGCAAATTGTTGGCCGTCGCGCCGCCGTCGACGCGCAGTTCGGCAAGGCGCAGCGCGGCGTCTGCTTCCATGGCCTGGATCAGGTCCGCCGTCTGGAAGGCGATGCTTTCCAGCGCGGCGCGGGCAATGTGTCCGGCGGTGGCGCCGCGCGTCAGCCCGACTATGGCTCCCCGCGCGTACGGATCCCAATGCGGAGCCCCCAGCCCGGTGAATGCAGGCACGAAATACACCCCTCCGTTGTCGGGCGCGGAACGCGCCAGGGCTTCCACGTCCGAGGAAGTCCGGATGACCCCAAGCCCGTCCCGCAGCCATTGTACGACGGCGCCCGCAATGAACACGCTGCCCTCCAGCGCATACTCGGTGCGGTCGCCGATGCGCCAGGCAATGGTCGTGAGCAGACGATGCTTCGATTGGACGGCCTGTTCGCCCGTTTGCATCAACAGGAAGCACCCGGTGCCGTACGTATTCTTGACCATGCTCGGTTTGGTGCATACCTGTCCGAACAGCGCTGCCTGCTGATCTCCGGCGATGCCTGCGATGGGGATGTTTGGCATGAAGGCGCTTTCCGAGGTTTTTGCGTATTCCTCGCTTGACGAGCGGACCTCCGGCAAAAGGCTGCGGGGGACGCCGAAAATATCGAGCAGTTCGTCGTCCCACTTGTTCGTATGGATGTTATAGAGGAGGGTCCGGGAGGCGTTAGTGGCGTCGGTGACATGTGCGCGACCTGCCGTCATGTTCCAGATCAGCCAGGAATCCACGGTGCCGAAAGCCAGTTCGCCCCGTTCCGCTTTGTCCCGGGCCCCATCTACATGGTCGAGTAGCCAGCGGACTTTCGTGCCGGAGAAGTAGGCGTCCAGCACGAGGCCTGTCCGGGCGCGAATCAGGTCGGCGTGTCCGGCTTCGCGCAACCGGTCGCACATGCCTGCGGTGCGGCGGTCCTGCCATACGATGGCGTTGTGGATGGGCTTGCCGGTGCGGCGGTCCCAGACGACGGTCGTTTCCCGCTGGTTCGTAACCCCGATGGCGGCTATGTCGGAGGCTGCGAGGTTTGCGCCCGCCAGCGCCTCGACGGCCACGCCAGCCTGGGAAGACCATATTTCCTGCGGATCGTGTTCGACCCAGCCCGGTTGCGGGAAAATTTGCCGGAATTCGCGTTGCGCTATGCCCCGGATCGCGCCGCTGCGGTCGAAAAGGATGGCTCGCGAACTGGTCGTGCCCTGATCAAGGGCGAGAATATATCCTGGATCGGGCATGGCGCAGGGGCGGTTTCAGGCGTTTTCGTGGCTGGAGGCTTTGCAATATACGCGGCGGAAGGATTCGATGGGCAATGCGGCTTGTCCCGAACCGTTTTCGTTGCGCCTTGTGTGTGTGTGTGGGGGGGGGCTTGCGGAAGCGGGGGTACGGTCCGCCGGGCAGGGACCGTGTTCCTCGCTTTTGTCCGCCGGGCGTACGCGCAGGGTTTATCGCTGGTCAGTAACTTTCGATGCGGTCTCCAACCTGAATGTGCGGGTAATTCCGGATGCCGACGCCGCATTCGTAGCCCCGTTGAATTTCCCGTACGCTCTTTTTGCGGCGCTGGAGCGAATCTATTTTGCCTTCATGGATCGCCATGCCTCCGCGGACAATGCGTATCTGGTCGTCGCAGGCAATGGCGCCTTCGAGCACATAGCAGCCGGCTACTGTGCCGACATTGGATATTTCGTACAATTTGCGCACTTCCGCCGCGCCTTTCGGGGGAGTCTGGTTTTTGTCCGGAAATTGTCCGCTCTCTTCGTCCTCTCCGTCGCGGGCGTTTGCTATGGCGCCGCGGAGGGCGGAGAGAGAGTTCAGGCAGGTATCGACCGTGCTTGCTGCGAACGAAAGCAGCCTGAACCGAATTGTTTTCTTCTGTTGCCCTGGGGGGTCGGCAGGGGCTGTTTCCCGGGTGGGTTGCGTAGCTTCTGCTTCTTCCGTTCCGTCGTTTCCGGCGTGGGTTTCCGCTTTATGCCGTTCAGCCCATTGATAGGCGTCGTCGTGGCGCCCCACGTAGCGCAAACACAGATTGTTTTCTCGCTCATTCCAGTCTGCAATGATGCGAATGTCGTGGTTGACGCGGGCGGACCAACTTCCGTCGCATAACTTTTTCAAGCGCAGTCCTTGTCCGCGGCGCTTGCTGACCAGATCGAAAACGGATGTCTTTACGGCTTTCTGTTCGTCGTTGGCGAGCCGGGCGAGGCTGTCCCGGAAAGTGTCGTCAATGCGAAAATGCATGGCGTCTGTTTGCGAAACTACGTTGTAATCGCAGACAATATAAGAATACGCGGGTTGAGGGGGGAGGGGCTTGGAGGCGGGTTTGGGCGAGAGGGCAGGTGAAGCGTGCTTAAGACGCTTCGTTTTCTTCCATTTCTTCGGACATTGAACGTCTGTACTCGTTGGCGAAAGCCTTTCCCATGGTCTGGACAAATTCGATCAGGCGCTCCTTGTGGTTTTGCCAAGATTCCTCGTCCAGATTGCAAAACCACTGATTCTGAACGCGTTGCGTTGCAGGTGCAGGATGCGGCGAAGCTTTCTCGAATCGAATCGCCTCCTTCAGCTGTTCGAAGTCCTCATAGCAAAGATGGACGGTCCCCGGGGAAAACGTGATCCGCACCTTCCCATGCTCCTCGATCGTAATGAAATGCGACGCACGGATATGCGCATTGTCAGGTAATATGATCGTCCGTTGGCAGTAGGTGATCCCGGATTTCGTGTAGTAGGATTGCACACTGTAGTCCAGCTCTTTGGTTGCATCCCGCCACAGATTCGCTACTTCATATTCTTTGACCTTGCGATCCACTTCCTGTTTATCGGCTTTTTGTTTCGAGACGCGGCTGCGAGATACAGACGCCGAATCGTTCGAGGTTTGCACCTGACGGGCCAGCAGCAGGCCGTCGCCGCGGGCGTAGGCATGGAAGGCAGTAATTCCGATATCGATGCCTTGCTCCGCCAGATAGTCGACCATTCGTCGGGCATTCGCGTCAGCTCCGAGGCCGACCAACATCATTTGTATCGGCTTAAGAGCGTCGTTATTCCACCGGCTTGCATACCATGCGACGAAATCCGTGATTTCGTCGATCCCGTTCTTGCCAGATTCTTTGGCAATGTGCGTTGCGAGTTTTGATTCGGACAGGCCTTCCAGGTAACTGCCGTAATGCAGCACCTGCGCCACGTCGTTTCGCGTCAATCGTTCACTCTTGAGTTCGAAGACCGTTAGCCGTCCCTTGTCGTCAATGCCCAGCAGGTCAATCCTTCCGGTCTCAATCTGAACCTGTCTGCCAACCAGCGTCAGTCTGCGCATTAGCATCCCGGGGTTTACTGCCAGTATGTCTTCCAGTATTTTTTCCGTCAACTGATTGGTGGGGGGCAGTTGAACAGGCTTACGGGCTTCCCGGTCAATTTCCCAGATTCCGATGTTGGTTTTCATATGAGGTTCAGGTTCAGGGGTGGTTCGGGTTGACTGGACAGTGTTTTTGGAGATTTTGGGGTGCAGGATTTTGGCCTTGTCCGATTTCGACGGACAGACAGCCTTCAATGGCCTCGCCGAGGTTGGCTAACAACTCTTTGAGGGATTCTCCCTGCGTCGTGCATCCGGGGATGGGGGGTGTTTCTGCCCAATATCCGCCTTCTTCCGCTTTATGCATCACGACGCTCAGTGTCGCTTTATTTGCCCTTCGCCGGGTACAATTCGGATGCCTTAGACGTCAATAGGTTCCCGCTCTACATACGGGCATAACTATCCCCTCTTTTTCCGTGTTACCACAGGCATTTCAACCTTTAAATCTCGTCCGAATTCCAAGCCAGCGAGTTGGCAAGCCTCCTTGATTCGTTGCAACTTTTGTTCGCTACCGGAGTGGGTGCCAAGCCACCACCCACCAGGAAGAGGTTGCGCCTCCTGACGGCCCGGTTTTCCGGGATAGAGTTCTTCTTTGGTTTGAGCCACATATTTCCTGTCTCGCCCGTGGTATTTTTCTGAGTATTGCCTGCAGAAATCCGGATCCATTGAGGCAAACAGACTGAATACAGCGCCTATCAACTTGCTCCCGGCAGTGAACGTTTCCTTTCTTTCCCGGAATGTGAAGGAGAACTGCTCTTCTGTATTTGGCGGGGGTGGAGGAGGCTTTGGGGGGATAGGCGGCGGTGTTTGGATCAAGATAGGCGTCTTGGCATCGACAGGGTTTCCAGACGCAAGGTTGGGTCGCCAAAGGAGCAACAGTTTTAGGGCGCTCTCGTGGGTCGGATCATTGGCGATGGACACTTGCAAGATACGTCTTTCGTCCAGTGCCGCTTGCCGGAATACATCGTACAGTTCCCAATGATTTCCGTCGGTGAGGCCGGCGTATGAAATACCCGCCGCATTGGCGTAATTGAGCATTTGCATCCGGTGAGGGGGCAGTCCCGCACCGAGTTTTTTAGCCTCTATGGTGGCCGCTGCCTGTCCCTTGGGTCGTAGCAAGGCGTAATCAGCTGCTCGACCTTCTACGTTGTATTCGGGCGTAACAATTCCGGGATCGGATACGTCCCATCCCAGCGCGCGCAACAGGGGATTGATCAGCGCCATGCGCGTCCGCGTTTCGTTTTCTGACAAGACATCGCGGTGCGCTTGCATGCGTTCCTTCAATAATTCAATACAGCGGACGAGGTCGTCAAGTCCCATAGTCAGGTTTTCTGTGTTTTTTCGAGGACAGATTATTTTTCGATGCCTGGAGTACGGTCAAGCAGGATCATACTACCTCACGTGGGCCGCTCAAGTTGCTTCAGGAATATATCGCTATTTCAGGGCATGGTGGATTTCGTTGCATGGCCCGTTTCGTATAGGATTATTCACCATGTGGGGTTTGCAGGTTTCCGGTGTGGGCCAGAAAAAGCCCCTGCCTAAAATATTTAACCTTGCAAATATGGAGCCTAATAAAATTAAGTTGTCCCGTTTTGCAGGGCAAGGAGGGCCCTGTCGGGGGATGTTTTGCAAGGTAGTTCAGCGTGTCCGCGGCGCTTGCATGTCTTCAGGAAAAAGGCTGTCCAATCAACCCGAATTATCTTTGTGGCGCGAATGCGAGGATTTTATGGGGCGATTCTCAGGACGAAACGCGCTCGCTCCAAACGCAGCATTTCATAAGGGGTCATGCATTTGACGCCAAGACCGATGCAGGCATCGGGAATCTTTATCTTTCGGATCGAACCCGACGGTATCTCGTGTGTCACGACTGCATGTCCACCGGCGCGAGCCTGGGCTACGAGGTAGTAGTCCGCAACTTTCAAAAATGTGTCCACGGCAGCAGGTTCATATTTTTGATGAGTAGCCCAGTGACTGACCTCGGCCATGGCGGGGAAGTCCGTAGCCTCCGGCGATAGAAAAAAAACCGTCTCCACGTAGCTCGGCCCATTTGGCCAAATCATCTCCGAGAGCTTGCAGTTCGTCGCCCACCTTCTCAATACTGAAAACCTTTTCGGCACGGTTGCCAGTGTCCAGCCAGTCCCAGAAGGCCGGGCAAAAGTCGAATCCGTAGTGGAGATTTTTGGCGGCTATGAAGACGTTGGCGTCCAGGAGGTAGGTCATCGTTGCGTCACCCCGAGGCTGTGTCCAAGATCGTTGAATGTCTTCATCTTCTTCACGCCCAGCAACCGAAATGCTTCTGTGAATCCGGTGTGGCCTTCAAGGGTGCTCGTCACCATTGCTCGGGCAAAGCGCTTGCTGACGCGAGCGCCGAGCGTTAGGTAGAAGTCTCCACCGCTGCTCTTCGGCGATGCATGCAGCCGCGCGAGTTCTGCATCGTATTCGACCCACATATCATCTCGCGTTAGCAAGCCCGCATCATAGATTCGCCGGAGGATGACCAGGGTGCTTACCTTGAAGCGCCGAGCGAGACGTTGGAGTTCGTCTTGCAAGTTGGCGCGATTGTCAAACTCGCTGCGCAACTTCTCAAGCGGCGCCAGCAATTCCGCCGCAACCTGATTACACCAGCACTCTACGGCCTGATCCGGCGTGGTTCGCGCTTCGGCGTTCGAAATTCCAGACTCCCCGAGCCACAGGTGCGCCAATTCATGGGCGAGGGTAAACATTTGGGCTGCTTTGGTATCCGCGCCGTTGACGAAGATGAGCGGCGCCATCGGGTCGGCCAGTGCAAAGCCGCGAAACTCCTGGGGATCAAGTTTGCGGCGGTTGTTGCTACCGACAACTCCGCTGACCATAACCAACACGCCAAGGGTATCCGCTTGTTCGATAAAGCGTCGCAGCGCATCGGTCCATGTAGCGAGTTGACGACGTTCTTCAAGATCGAAGCCGAGGCGGCGCATGGTTGCGGCGGTCTTAATCACATTGTCTTCAATCTTGGCCGAACCCACGAAATCCAGCGGCGGCTCTTGCGTGAACTGTGCAAAATCCCGGTACCAATCCTGTCGTTGCTGGCAGAGATAAATGGTGTCCAGAAGGTCTGGACCCGGATGGTCTATGCGGGTGCTGGCGATTGTGCGGAAATCCGGGATTGGAACCCGTTCGACAGGCGGCTCGTCGAGAAAGAAGAACCCCAGCGGCGCGTGGGTCGCTTTGGCGAAGGCTTCGAGTTGCTTGAGCGTTGGCCGTACCTCCCCTCGTTCCCATTCATTGAGTTTCGGGAAGCGGCGCGCCAGCGCATCGGTGCTGTGCCCGGAGCGCTCACGCGCCCAGCGAAGCAATTTGGGCTGAACAGGGACGCGGTGCATGGTTTCTTGTGTCTTGTCACGGGCCTGAATCCCTTCGCAAACAAGGCAAGTTCCTGTTCGGTTTCCGTTCCATGCGGCGTATTTGAAGCGGTGCGAGACATCGTTTTCAAGGGGCGATCAGGCTTTTTCTTCGTCCTGTAATTTTTTGAGCCTTTCTGAAACCTTTGGAAAATTGTACGTATAATAAAGTGTCGATCATACATGGCCGGGAACGCGCTTCGGCCTGTTCCCGCTATGGAGGAGAAAAGCCCCGCCTGTTTGCGCAGTGCTGGGCTTTTCGCTTACAGGGGGATCTGACATCGATTATCTCCCGCTCCACATGGGGGCGTATCTCGGCCCGCAGGTTTTGGCGCCACCCCGGCGCCCCGCCGTTCATGAGGTGTGCATTGCTTGCCCGAACGCCTTATATTATGGGCTGCGACTAGAGGGCCGTTCCCCAAAGCGGCTTAACCTTCTCTGGGCTAGTCGTTCCAGTTTTCAAGACATCTCACTCTGGGTCAGATAGCGTCCCGAACCTTAAAAACCCGAAAACGCTGTCCAATCAATCCGAACCATCTCTGATGCCCCTGACGTCACACCCGAAACACCTTCATCACTTCGTCTCCAAGGTGGTTGATTACCTTGACTGCAATGCGGCCGGATTTCGGTTTGTCGAAAGGCCGGGAGGTGTCGCTGCGCAGCGTTGACCAGGCTTCTGCGTTGATTTCGGCCTTGAGGGTTGTTTTGAGTGATTTGTAGGGATCGCTGGCGCCGAGGAAGTAAGCATGGCGGACGAAGAAGCTTTCCTCATTGTAATCGGTATCGACGAACCAGCAGGCGATGCCGTCCGTGTCGTCGCTGCGGATTTCGCCGCTGTTCGGATGGAATACATCGACTCCGTTGATCTTGACCTGGATTTGATCGTTTTCTGCGTCGAGAATGTCGATGTCCGGTTCGCCGAAGATGACGAATAGATTGCCCTTTCCGGTGTTTTTGAGATCGTCGGCCATGTGCAGGTCGGCGTTCATGCGAGCCTTGAGAACGGGGACGCGACCCAGTTTGCTGAATTCCGAGGCGTGGGCGTCGTAGTTGAAGGCGCAGGCGATGAGCACGTCGAATCCGGCGTCCGCAGCTTCGCGGGCGGCTTCCACGAGATCGGGACGGGAAACGGTGCCGAATTCAGGGCCGATGAAGACGCCTGCACGCTTTTCGCCGCTTGCGCCGCCGCCGGGTTCGGCGTAGCGCCCTTCTGCGCAGACAAGTTCTCCCGGCCAGGGCCTGAGTACGGAAAAGGCGATGTGATCCCCCTTGTGCGCTTGCTGTACGCCAGCGGTTTTGAGATGGTCGAGGATCGTTTCAGCGAAGCCCTGCTGTACGCCGTATCCGAGTTTGGCTTCGGCGACATGGCCTATGAGTTCGTCGTTTTCGTCTACGCCGAGGATGCGGTGCGGGGACAGGCTTTCCACTGTGAACGGGCCTGCGACGCGGACGGTTTTATTGTCCTTGTACGGCTTGTCGTAGAGGTATTCGTACTCGGCTTTGGCGGCGATGGAAGCGTCAATTTCTCGTTGCCGGGCAAGGCGGGCTTCCCAAAAACGTTCGAGCGCTTGTTTGGCCTCGTCGCTCCAGTTGACGTCCGGTTCACGCGGGACTTCCCATTCGAGCAGGGCGTTGCATGGCGCCGTTTCGCCGGAGGGCAGCGTTTCTGTCTCTTCAGGCGGCGCGGCGAAGTTTATGCGGCGACCCGCCCGTCCGCCCGCGGCGACGAGAAATGCTGTGTGTGTGTGTGGGGGGGGGGGGTATGTGATTTTTTAGGCAATCCCTTTGTCGCGTCCTGTTGCATTATGGCGTTCAGCGCGTCCAGCGCCGCTTCCACGGCCGGTTGCTTTTGCTCCCAGATTACGTCGATTTCGGCGTTGTTGGCGATGGCCTTGAGCGTGATGTGGGGGACGCGCTCGTACACGAAACCCTGGCGGATGTCATTGTACGTGGGCGCTTCCGAGGGGGCCTTGCGGGCGAGTTCGGCTTCCTTGATTTGGCCGTCGCGGCTGTCCGCGAGCAGATACCAGGGATAGCGGGCGCCCATGATGCGGGCGCGGGCCAGCGCGAGGGCGACGCGAGAGGTGTCGATGGTGATCCAGCGGCGGCCCCATTGCTCGGCGACGTACGCGGTGGTGCCGGAGCCGCAGGTGGGGTCGAGGACGAGGTCGCCGGGGTCGGTAGTCATGAGGATGCAGCGCTGGATGACCTTTGTACTGGTTTCGACGACATACCTCTTATCAGTTGCACCAGCAGTATCGTTCCAATTCGTTGTCATAGGATAAGCAGTAAAATCATGAAAATATCGCTTGTAGGATAATTGATTTCCTGTTTTCACTAACCTCCCAGCCTTACCAAGGTTATCAAGACCCTTTTTGTCAGTCTTCCAACACCAGCGTCCATCAGAATTGAAAATTTCTTCTTGAAATGTATAACCTTTTAGATCAGCCGGATTGGGTGTTCTTGTGCCACGTATATGATCTAATGCAAAGACTCTTTCATTGTTAGGAATGAGGGTTGGATTGTAGCGTTCTTGCTGGCTAATACGCCGATAAGTAGTTCCATCAGGCGATTCCACGTTTGTGTAACCTGTAGCTCCGGTCTGCCCAATGATTTTTTCGAGCCATGCAGGGCGATATTTTGCTTCATTTTTGGATTTAGCATACCAAATTAAATAATCGGATGCCGTTGACATAAGTTTGGATGTTTGTGCCGTGGCTTTCATAAATGTGATCAAACCGACAAAATTCTCCTCCCCAAACACCTCATCCATCAGCGCCCGCACCCGGTGTACGTTTTCGTCCCCGATCTGCACGAAAACCGACCCGCTCTCCGTCAATAAGTCCCGGGCCACGGTCAACCGGTCTCGTAAATACGTCAGGTACGAATGAATTCCGTCCCGCCACGTATCCCGGAATGCTTTCACTTGCTCCGGCTCGCGGGTGATGTGCTCGGCCTTGCCGTCCTTGACGTCGCGGCTGGTCGTGGACCACTGGAAGTTGGAGTTGAATTTAATGCCGTACGGCGGGTCGATGTAGATGCACTGCACCTTGCCGCGCAGCCCTTCCCGCTCGGCCAGCGACGCCATTACTTGCAACGAATCGCCAAGAATCATCCGGTTGGACCAGTTGGCGTCATGCTGGTAGAATTCGGTGCGGGCATCCTCGTTCGGCAAGCCGTTGAAGTCTGCGAACAGGTCCGCCTGCGCGCTTGCTTCGTCCTCCCCGGTCTCTTTGCTCCGCCGCCGCAAATCGTCGATCAGCGCCTTCGGATGCACTTTCTCCTGAATGAACAGCGGCGGGGCTTGCACGATCATATCCGACCAGTCCTGCGCATCCTTGCCCCGCCAGACGAGTTGCGGGTCCAGGTCGCGGTTGCGCCGTTCGTACCCCACCGGGACGGGATTGCGGTCGTCGTCTTCCAGCATGCCTTGATATTCCGCCGTGGGAATATTCTTGCGGGCCGCCTCGTCGTGCTTGAGGGTTTTGATCTTTCGGGTCGATTTCCGTTTCGGCATCTATGCAGAGTCCTCGCTGGTGGCCTTCAACAAATTTTGCAATGCCGGGAGCAGTTGCGGGATTGCATCCTGAATGATAGTCCAAATAATATGGTCATTGAGGCCCAAGTATCCATGAGCCAGGCGATTTCTCGTTCCCACGATCGCGTACCAAGGGATATCCGGATACTCCTCACGCACCTTGTCCGGGATATGGGTGGCTGCTTCCCCGATCAACTCGAGATTTCGCAGCGTGGCGTCATACGTGAGTCCGTCCGCGACGAAGGCGTCCTGATCCATATCATGCGTATAGGATAACACCTTTTCGCAGAATTCAATCATGTCTCCCACATAGAAACGCCATTCCCGCGCTTCGTGCCTTGTATCAGACATTGATTACCTCCCGCTCCACATAGGGGCGTATTTCGATCCGCAGGTTTTGGTTTATTGCCATATCCACTGGGCGCCCCAACAAATCTTCGAGATAGCCCTGCGCTCCGAAATAACGCTGCCAATCGGGAGACCTGTCAAACTGCACCAGAATATCAATGTCGCTATCGTCTGTTGCCTGATTACGGGCAAAGGAGCCGAACAGGGCGAGCCGGGTGACGCCGTAGCGTTGGGCAAGGGTCGCCTTGTGCGTTCGGAGCAATCTGAGCACATCGTCTCGCGTCATTGAATTCCCTCGTCGGATGTCAAAACAGGCAGGGCGATTTCTTGCTCGATCATGCGGTTGAAGCGGGCTTCGATCTTGTCCTCAAAATCCGAAAGGATATCGTAAGCGTCGGTGAATTCGGCAAAAGCCCAACGGCCGAAACCGCCATGACTGTTTACTCCGGGAATCCAGCAGGTTTCCATCGTGGCCTTCTTTTCCTTGGCGTCTTCCCGTCGATACCCCTTGATTTCCACGATCAGGTGCAGCAAGTCATCGTGGCTTCGCCCGTCGTCGACGAGCACGATAAAGTCCGGGACGTACGTACGGATTTCGGAGCCGTACCGATAGGGTACTTTCAATCCGAGGTTGCGATTCTTGACGTAAGCCCTGACTTGCGGATGGGATTCCGCCACCCGGCAAAATTCCGCTTCCCAGTCGCTGTCGAGGACAGCCCAATTGATGTGGCAACGGCGAGAATCGGTTTCGTACCGACAGGCGCTGGACGTATTGAAATGAACGTGCGCGGTGGAGCCGACGGGATTGTAGGGGTCCAGCACGGCCTTGACGGGTCGATCGCCCATTTCCGCTCGCGTAATGCCCGCCGTGATGCGTTCGCAGGCCATGTCCGCCAGTTCCTGGTACATGAGTTGCGCCGGCCAGGTCCCGCCCTTGCAGACGAGGCATTCGTCGAGCCATTGCCTGGAGATGCGCTTGAGTTGGCCGAAGAGGTGCGCTTTGGGCGTTTCGTTCGGGTCCCGCCATTTCGTATAAAGCAGCCGCCGGGTCAGGTTATAAATCAGGGCGTTGCGTCGAAGCGCTTGCGTATGCCCCAGATCAAGGTTCACGCCTTCCCCGATAATTCCCTGATTTCTCGTAATGGACGGTCCGATCATATCCGGCGTGAGTTCCAGCACCGAATCGGCGTTGAACTTGGCCCGGAGTTGTTCCTCTGGCAATTCGATGCGATATCCCGCTACCCGGGGGAAGCGAATTTCCAGCGCATCTCGTTCGGGCCGCATTGCTTTTACCTGCACGGTTTCGCGAGGGGGGCGCGGCGGCACCGCCACAGGCTTTGCCGTAAAGTCGAAGGGAATGCCCAGCACGTCGGCGTACTCGACATTGAATAGTCCCTTTTCGTTCAGTTCGTAGGACTGCCTGCGCAGCGCTCGCCCGACCACCTGTTCGCAAAGCAACTGGGTTCCAAAGGCGCGTACGCCCAGCACATGGCTGACCGTATTCGCGTCCCATCCTTCCGTAAGCATCGAGACCGATACGACGCAGCGAATCGAAGCCCCCAGCCGCCCGGGTTTCCCCACGGTGTTCATGACTTCGCGGAGCAGGTCCTGATCGCTGATGTGCTCGGCCTGACGCCGGTCGCCGGTGCGTTCGATAATTTCTCTGCGAAACCGCTCGATTTCGTTAGCGGCCATCTTGCGGAAATTTCTGTCCAGCGCATCCCCGGACTCCAGTTGTACGCTGTCGATCAATAAAGTCCGGGGCGGGGAATACGGGTTGCCGTCCTCGTCGAAATTGCGAAACAACGCCAGCCGTCCGTTTTCGAACGTCCTGTTGCCGTCGCCTTGTTCTCGATGGAACCCAGAGATGTAATCGTAGACCAGCTTGGAGGTTGAAGTATTGTTGCAGACCACAATGAAGCAGGGCGGCACTCGAATGCCTGCTTCATTCCAGGCGTTGAATTCTTTCTCGTAATGACCGTACAGGGCTTCCAGCGCGGTCTGGAGTTCTGTGGGCAGGCTCAGGGGGTCCAGCGCCTTGCCCGCGCCCCGTTTCTTTTTCGGCATATGGGGGCGTATATGCTCCCACAGATTGCGAAATTTCGGCATCTCGCCGCCGGGAATATTGTCGGCTACTGGCACCCGGGGAAGTTTCACGATGCCGCATTCGATGGCGTCCATCAGGGAAAAATCGCTCATCGCCCAGGGAAACAGGGTACCCTCTGCATAACCCGATCCGCGCAGGAAGAACGGGGTTGCCGAAAGGTCTATCACGCGTCGAACGCCCAGTTTTTTGTTCGCTTTTTCAATGCCCGAAATCCACAACCGGGCGGCTTCGGCATTCTTTTGGGCTTCTTTGCGGTCGTCGCCCTTGAGGATGTCCTCCTCTTTTTCTTCGTCCGGCCTTTCGCGATAGCAATGGTGCGCTTCGTCGTTGAGAACCAGAATATTTTTCATGCCCATGAGTTCGGGCATGACGCGTTGCAGCATTTGCCCCTCGGTTTCAAGGGTGTTCAGCTCCGCGCCCCGTCCCTGAAGCAGGGCGCGCGCCCCCTTGGACAGTTCGAGGCGTTCGCGCTGCTTGAAAGCGTGATAATTGGTGATGACAATTTTGGCCTTCCCCAGATCGGGAAGCATATCGTTCGGGACCAGCTCGCGGCGTTGATAGTAGCTATCCGGATCGTTCGGCTGCAACACGCGCAGCCGGTCCTTGATGGTAATGCCTGGCGTAATCACCAGAAAACCCTGCGTGAATCTGCGGCTCTGCGGGCGACGGACCGCATTGATGGTCTGCCAGGCGATCAACATGGCCATGACCATCGTTTTTCCTGCGCCGGTCGCCAATTTAAGCGCAAGGCGGGACAATTCCGGATTGGCGTCGCGGCTCGCGTCCTCAAGGTGCTTGAGGAACCCTTTTGCTTCCTGTCCCTTGCCTGGCGCTACTTCGGTAAGCCAAATGACGGTTTCTACCGCCTCGATCTGGCAAAAGAAGGGACGAATGTCACTGAAGCGATGCGTTCGCCAATGCCGGAGCAGGCGGGCGGTTTCCGGCGTTACGCCCTGCTGGTCGGGAGGGAGGTCGCGCCACCGATCTACTTGCCTGCGTACGCCATTGATAATATCCTTCAGGTATTGCTGGTTTTTGGTTTCCAGCTTCCTCGCCGCTTCGTCGAACACCAGCGAAGATTGTTTTTCAGAGGCGCCCTTTCGTTTTCTGGGTTTTGGGATGGGCGTGATAAAATCAGCGGACCTGCGCTGCTCGACGATACGCTGGGTTGGCTGGCCGTCCGGGTCCAATTCCCAATGGCGATTGGGGCGCTCGTAGGGCGAATTCAGAACAGGTTGCTCGAAAAACAGATCGCTCAAAACGTGGTGCTCCCTCGGATTAGGTTCACGCTGTGACAGGGCATCACTTACCCCTTTTGTTTTGAGGCGGCTTGCTTCTTTTGATTATTCTCTCCTCGGATTTTTTAGCGTCTGCGATGCTTGGTTTTTGTTGAATTCGGACTTTTGCGCCGTCATGAACAGGGTCAGGGCCTCCTGGCAAATGTTCCTTTAGACGATCTTCAACTCTTCCTCTTTTTGCTACGCCGGTGTACAAGTTGTTTCCCTGGCTGTCCTCAATCTTGTATACGACGGGCTTGTCTTGGGCAAGTTGTTCAATTCCATCCGCATTGAAAGCGGCACTTTTTTTACCGGCCATAAATTTTTTCCATGTGGGGGCTGATTTTGCCTTTGGCGGAGAGGGAGGGATTCGAACCCTCGATACGGGGTCGCCGTATACTCCCTTAGCAGGGGAGCGCCTTCAGCCACTCGGCCACCTCTCCCGTTGCGCGTACGGGAACGCATCCCGGCGCATGGCTCATTGGTATTTCAAGGACCCCTGCTAACGCCGAAAAGCGCGCCAGGTTCGACTTCCCGGCGCCGATTTATCCGGCTTCCAGCGCGTTGGCTCCCGAAACGATCTCGATGATCTCCGTGGTGATGGCGGACTGCCGCGCCCGGTTGTACTTCAGTTTCAGGTTGCGCAGGAAATCCTCCGCGTTGGACGTGGCGTTATCCATGGCCACCATGCGCGCGCCCTGCTCCGCCGCGTTCGATTCGAGCAGTACGCGCCATACCTGGTAGCGCAGGTATCTCGGCAACAGTTCGCGCAGGACGGATTCTGCTTCCGGTTCGAAGATGGAGTCGGAAATTTCGCGCTGGTTTTCCGCCTCGCTGTCGTCCGCGCCTTTCGCCTCCATGATGGGAGTCAGGAACTGTTTTTTCGGAATGGGCAGAAACGGCTCGACGATCCGGTTCTGGGCGATGGTGTTCCGGAATTCGTTGTAGACGATCTTGACCTCGTTCCAGGAACCGTTCAGATATCCGTCCACGGCCTGTTCAACGATCTTTCGGGCCGTGTCCAGCTCGACATGGTCGAACGCGCCGCGAAAATCGCCGACCATCTTGTGCCCTCTGCGGGCGAAATGTTCGTGTCCTTTCCGGCCCGCGGCCAGCACATGCAGGTTGCCCGCCTTGCGCGCCGCTTCGTACGCCGCCATCGCCTGTTCCGCCTCCTTTACGATATTGGCGTTGAAAGCGCCCGCCAGGCCGCGGTCGGCGGTCACCACGATGAACAGGACGCTTTCTTCTGCGTCGCGTTTCTGCAGCAACGGATGTTCCTCGGCGTCGAGTTGTTCCTTTAGCCGACTGATCACGGCGCCCAGTCGGTACGCATACGGCCGCGTGCTGAAGATGCGTTCCTGCGCGCGCCGCAGTTTGGCCGCCGCCACCATTTTCATGGCGCGCGTAACCTGCTGCGTGTTGCGGATCGAGTCGATCCTGTTTCGTATGTCCCGGAGATTGGCCATGAATCAGCCTGTGCGCTACGCCCGGAAAAGGTCCGCCAGGTCGCTCGCCACGCTGGAGAGCGTCTGCTGATGCCCGTCCGAGAGGACGCCCGTTTCCCGAATGGCGTCGAGCAGGTCCTGGTGTTGTATCTGCAACTTGCCGATGAATTCGGTTTCCAGTTCGCGCAGGCGCGCCACCGGCACATCGTCCAGCAGTCCTTTCGTCGCCACGAAGATCACGGCGACCTGTTCTTCCACGGGAACGGGGGCATACTGGCCCTGCTTCAGAATCTCGACGAGGCGTTCCCCGCGCGTGAGCTGGCGACGGGTGGCCGGATCCAGGTCGGACCCGAATTTGGCGAAGGCTTGCAACTCGCGGTATTGCGCAAGGTCGATGCGCAATGTGCCCGCCACTTTTTTCATCGCCTTGATTTGCGCATTGCCGCCGACGCGCGATACGGAAATGCCGACATCGATGGCCGGACGCACCCCTGCGTTGAAGAGGTTCGTTTCCAGATATATCTGACCGTCCGTAATGGAGATTACATTCGTGGGAATGTAGGCGGAAACGTCTCCGGCCTGCGTTTCGATGACGGGCAGGGCGGTCAGGGAGCCGCCGCCTTCCACTTTGCCTTGCAGTGATTCCGGCACATCGTTCATCCGGACCGCGACCGATTTCGTTTCGTTGATCTTGGCGGCTCTCTCCAGCAGGCGGCTGTGCAGATAAAACACGTCGCCCGGATAGGCTTCGCGCCCCGGCGGACGGCGCAGCAGCAAGGACAGTTCGCGGTAGGCGACAGCCTGTTTGGAAAGGTCGTCGTAGACCACGAGGGCGTGCCGCCCCGTATCCCGGAAGTATTCCCCGATGCAGGCCCCGGCGTACGGAGCAATGAATTGCAACGGAGCGGGCGAGGAGGCCGGCGCATTCACAATGACTGTGTAGTTCATTGCGTCGTGCTCTTCGAGCGCCCGCATCACCTGGGCCACGGTGGATGCTTTTTGCCCGATGGCTACGTAGACGCAAAAAACCGGCTTGTCGGTTGCGTGGGTCGCCTTCTGATTGATGATCGCGTCGATCAGGACGGCGGTTTTGCCGGTTTGCCGGTCTCCGATCACCAGTTCTCGTTGTCCGCGCCCGATCGGGATCATTGAGTCGATGGCCTTGACGCCCGTCTGGAGGGGTTCGCTCACCGGTTGTCTGTAGATCACGCCGGGGGCTTTTCGCTCCAGCGGCATTTCAAAAGATTCGCCTGCAATGGGACCTCGTCCGTCTATCGGCTCGCCCAGCGGATCGATCACGCGCCCCAACATGCCTTCGGAAACGTTGATCGATGCGATACGCCGGGTTCGCCGCGCTTCATGGCCTTCCTTCACCGCCGCGATATCGCCGAACAGCACGACGCCAATGTTGTCCTCTTCTAGATTGAGGACCATGCCGGTGGCGCCGCTTTCCGGAAACGTAATCAATTCTCCGGCCTGTACGTTGGAAAGTCCGTAAAGTCGCGCGATGCCGTCCCCTGTTTGCAGGACGGTCCCGACTTCGTAGACGTCGGTTCCCGTTTCCAGATCGCCGAAAGCGTTCTTCAGAACCGAGGTAACTTCATCTGGTCGAATGGACGTGGTCATAATTTTTCTGTCGTCGGTTACGCATGCGCCTGCTCGCAAGCAACAGATGGCCGTTTCGTCGAGGCGTGCACGCCGAAATATATGGGATATATGGGCTAACGGGTGGTAAGGGACTGGCGCGCGATCCGGTCGCGAAGCGCGTTGAGGCGGTGGCGTACGCTCCGGTCGTATACCGTATCCCCGATACGCACGACCATTCCGCCAATCAATTCGGCGTCTCGCTGGACATTCAGGCGAATCTGCTTGCCGGTCAATCGTTCAAGCGCCTCTGTCAGGCCGCGGCGTTCTTCTTCGCTTAATTCCGAGGCGACGCGGGCTTCCGCTTCCACGACGCCGAAGCGCTCGTCATGCAAGCGCCGCCATGCCCGGGCGATTCGGCCAAACAGGTTTTCGCGCTGCCTGCCGACCAGCATATGCAGAAACCGCAGCGTCAGATCGTCCAGCCGCGATTCGAATAACGCGCGGACGACATCCTGCTTTTTCTCGCGGGCCGCGACCGGATTCCGAAAAAGCCGCGCCAGCGCTTCTGACTCGTCCAGCGTCGCTTGCACGAATGCGATATCCGCATCGACGCGTTCGACGTTCGAGGCGCGCTCGGCTTCCTCGTACAGTGCGCGGGCGTATCTGCGGGCTACCACCATGGGATACTTTGATTAAGTCCGCAAAGATCAGGGGCTGCGAGGGGTGCGCCGGCAAGGAATGACGAAGCAGCGTGGCCCATGATTCGTTCGCGTCGAGAGCGGGAAAGCGGGGAGTGCGGTTGTCGGAGCAGGCGGGCGCGCGGGCCGCGGCGGGACAGCGTCGGTCAGTTGCGGGGAAGCTGCTCGATAAAACGATCGACCAGTTTGCGATGCCTGTCCGCATCCAGCGTCTCTTCGAGAATCTGTTCGGCGGTCCGGATAGCAAGCCCCGCCACTTCATCCCGCAATTCCTCCAGCGCGCGTTGCTTCTCTCGCTCGATTTCGGCTTGCGCCTGCTCTTGCATCTGCCGGATTCGGGTCTGCGTCTTCTCCATTTCCTCGGCGCGCACCCGTTCGGCCGCCGTACGCGCATCTTGAAGGACGCGCCGTGCGTTTTCTTCTGCCGCGCGGCGGGCCTCCTCGTTTTTCTCTCCGGTCTTCCGGGCTTCTTCAAGCGCATGCTCGGCCTTGCGAAGCGAGGCGTCGATGGTTTCTTCGCGTTCGCTCAATGCGCTCACGATAGGTTTCCATGCGTATTTGCCAAGCACGAACAGCAAAAGCGCAAAGACGATGACCTTGTAGAAGATCAGTCCCGCATTCGGTTCGAGAAGACTTTGGGCTACGATGATATCCATGCCAGATCGAGGGTGCGTTTATTCCCTGACGTTTCAGGGGAATTTTCCAGACGCGCCGCGGGCGGCTCGGTCAGGATTTCAGGGTGAGCAGCAGGCAGATGATCATGCCGAACAGGGCAACGCCTTCAAGGAGCGCTGCGGCAATGATCATGGTAAGGCGTATGTGCCCGGCGACTTCCGGCTGTCGCGCCGAGGCTTCCATTGCAGGGCCGGCGAGTTTCCCTATGCCGATGCCGGCCCCGATGGCGACAAGTCCGGCTCCGATGCCTGCGGCCAGAAAAGCTAATGCGATAGCGTCCATGGTGAATTTCCGTGTGTTGGATCAGGTGATGCGAAAAAGGAGGTTCGATGGTGAGATTCTTCGGCGCCTCGGACGGCGTTACCCGGCGAGGGCCGGTTGCTCTTCGGCATGCGTTTTTTCCTCGTGATGTTCCTCCACGGCCATGCCGAAGAAAATCGCCGACAGCAGCGTGAACACAAAGGCGTGTATGAACGCCACGGCGATCTTGATGAACGAAATGAACAACGTAAATGCGATGCCGACCGGTGCGACAAGCGTCGCCGCGAGGCTGCCGAACAACACGTTGATCGTGAAAATGATGCCGATCAGACTCAGGATGAGCAGGGAGCCGGACATCATGTTGGCGAAGAGTCGAAGCGCCAGCGCAAAATGCTTGGCGATCAGGCTGACCAGTTCGATCGGCGCCAGCAGGAATTTGACCAGTACGGGTACTCCCGGAGGCCAGAACATGTGCAACCAGTACGCTTTGGTTCCCTGCCGTTGCCCCGCGACGAACGTAAAAGCAGCCAGCGTGAAGGTAACGGCGACGTTGGATGTCGCTGCCCCTGCATAGGGCACCAGGCCCATCAGGTTGGCGCACAGGATAAACATGAACGCCGTAAGCAGAAACGGCATGAATTGCTGGTACCGGGGACCCACGCACGGCTTGGCGATTTCGTCGCGCACGAAGATCACGAGCGCTTCGAACATGTTCTGGAAGATGCCTCTCGGCGCGGCGACGCGATCTTCGGGTCGCCGATAGCGTCGCGCAAGTCTGAGGAAGATCGCTGCAACGATCAGGGCGGCCAGGACGCCGAACACGAGATGGCGCGTGACAGACAGATCCAGCGCAATGGCTCCCTGGACCGGTTGCGGTTTGGCGTACAAATGCTCATGATGTTCGATGGCGTCGTGAAGCGCTACGCCATGCAGGACCTCTGCATGTCCGTCATCGTCTTCATGCTCCATCACATACCGCTCCGACAACAGCGCGGATCGGGTGGACGGGAATACATCCAGCCCCCAGGGGTCTTTTCTCAGGAAAATCCGCGGCAGTTCGACGGTCCCGAACGGAGCGAAATCGAGATATACGCCGTCCGCCGTGTGGGCGACGGCATCCATTTCTCCTCCCTCGTCGGCGGCATACGCCGGGCGAGGCCCGGGAAATACGCATCCAACTGCGAGAAGCAGGACAATCTGTCGGCAGCATATGTTGGCGTTCAACCCCATGACGAGTATGCGCGAACGGTGCGGCGAGCGAGCCTCCTGGCCTCGAGGTCTGCGTACGGCGCTACGAAGCGGGCGGCTGCTTCTTGTGGAAAAACCGGATTTCGATTACGAGTCCTGCGAGAAACGTTGCGAAAAAGCTGACCAGCAAAGCGGTGGGCGAGACGGGCAGCCATTGCAACGCCATAACGAGCAGCCCGAGCATGACTGCGATGCGGACTGCCATGGCGCCTGCAACGATGGCCAAGGGGTTTCGGGTGCTTTGCAGCGCAATCCGATTCGATAAAAAGCTGATCAGCACGTACGACACGCCCAGCAGGCATCCAAGTCCGATTCCGAGTCCCAACCCTTCCATTTCCATTGGCTTTCCGTTTCCACAGGCCGCCGGAACGGGCTTCCCGGGCGCATGGGAAATACCGGCCAGGAAATCCGGCATTTTTTGCTAAAGCACCTAATTTACGGCAAAAGGGTCCGGGGAAAAGCCAATATGCAATGAATTCAAGGACACTCTGCATAGTGTCAACAGGCCCTGAATCTGCTTCGATCAGAGTATCCTTAAAAGCATTTTTCAGACCTGTGGCGGACGCTTCTTCGAGCGGGCTTCGCTTTTCTTTACTCCGCGCGCCAGCAGCACGAACATGGAAACCATGCCGATGCAGAATCCGCCCAGAAGAAACCATGGCGTGGTATCAAGCCATTGGTCAAGCAGTACGCCGCCGACAATCCATATCGCCATGGAGATCGCCGGTTCCAGCGCCAGAGAGAGATGGGACCCGGCTTCCCTGAAATCGGCGCCGGGATCGCCGTTCGGAGCAGGCATGGCGGCTTGGGGCCGGTTATTTGCGGACGGGCGCAGGACTGGCGTTTCCGACGGGCTTTTCTTGCGCGACGGGAATTTCGCTTGCGTCAATGACCCGGTCTCCCGTGCGGCATTCTCCATTGAATATGGCGCCTTCCTCTACCATAAGGCGCCCGACCTGTAAGTTGGCTTCCACCACAGATGTTTTCTGCAACAGGAGGTTGTCGGATACGGTGATGGAGCCCTTGACGCGCCCGGCGATGGCGAGCGAGCCTCCTTTTATAGTGCCTTCGATGTATCCGCTTTCCGGGATCACCAGTTTGCCCGCGGTTTCCACGAGGCCCTTGACGCACCCGCTGACGCGTATGTCGCTGGACGATACGAGCGTACCTTCGAAGGTCGTTCCCTCGCTGATGATGCTTACTCTCTGAGAGGTATCGCCGTTTGTGTGCTTTGCCATGGCGTGATGTTTTTTTAAGGATACTCTGATTAAATCTGCAAAGTTCAGAGGCTGCGAGAGGCGCGCTGGCAAGGAATGACGAAGCAATGTGGCAGGTTCCACATAATGAGGAATGACACAGCCAGAGCGCCTCTCGCAGTCTCCAGAAGGGCGCTTCACGTCCGCCATGCCCTGAATCCAGAGCGTTTACCGCTGATTTCAACGACGCCGGCACAATGTCTTGTACGCACGAACGTGAAGCGCTGATCGAAGTAGATTTAATCAGAGTGTCCTTAAGACGGTTATAATACGCAAACTGCTACATACCAACAAGATACGCACCCGGATCCTGCGCCAGCCCATTACGCCACAGTTCGAAGTGCAAATGCGGCCCTGTGGTGAATTCGCCAGAATTGCCGCTTACCGCGATGTTGTCCCGGGCCTGGACCCGGTCTCCTGTGCGTTTGTGCAGTTGCCGATTGTGCTTGTAGACCGAAAGGTAGCCGTCGGAGTGCTGGATTGCGATGGTGTAGCCGCCTTCCTGGGTCCAGTCCGCCATGACCACATAGCCGTCCCCGATCGCTCGTACGCCCGTGCCTTCTTCCGCGGCGATGTCTATTCCGTAATGCCCCGTTCTTGCGTCGAATCCGCGCGTTACGAAGCCGTTCACGGGCGCCAGGGCGGGCAATACGATGCCCGGGAAGTGGTCGCGGGCCGTATTGGCCGTACGCGGACCAGGACGGTTGTTTCCCGGAAGCATATCTATCGTAATGGCGGGCCCCTGGTGATCGGTCCAGTTTGGCGACGTTTCTCCAGGAGCAGTAGCGGTGTAATTTTGTTCTGGCGAGACGGTTTCCGTTGCGACAGGATCCGCTTCGTCCAGCTCGATGTCGTTGAGAAAAACCTGTCGAAGTTGCGCCATATACCGCTCCTGCGCGGCAAGGGAGTCTTCCAGTGCTTCGATGCGCAGTGCGTTCAGTATGGCGTTTTGCCGTATTTCCGTCGATACCGCTCCCGGCAGTATCCCCTGAAGCGGAGGCAACAGGAACAATAGCGCGAGCACAAGCGCAACGACGCCAAGCACGCCGCCGGATAGCGCCAGCAGGACATGGCGAGGAACGACCCGGTAGTGCCGGGCCTGCTGGCCGGTGCCTTCGCGGATCACCACAAAGGTCGATATCCCCTTGCCGGGTCTGAAAAGTTCTTTCAAAAACGAGAACATTATCGAAGCGCCCTCCCCTGGCGCCGCAGGGTCGAAATTGTGGAACCTGCAGGGTTGTTCGGGATTATAAAGCCCTTTTGCAAACGCTCGCGCAGGCTTGCCGCGTTCGCTTCTGTTCGGCGGGTGCGCGGTCTGTCAATTCCTTGCCGAACGCAATACGAAACGAAAAATACAAAACGGCGCAGAACGAACATGCCTCAGCACAAATCAGCAATCAAGCGGGTCCGTCAGAATAACGAACGCCGCGAACGCAATCGGGTTCACCGCGGCGCCATGCGGACCATAATGCGCAAATTGCGCGGAACCACTGACCGGGAGGAAGGGCAAGCCCTGCTTTCCCAGGCGAAACATACGCTGGATCGTCTTGCCTCGAGAGGAATTATCCACAGGAACAAGGCGGCCAATTACAAGAGCAAACTGGAGAAGCACGTCAACAGTCTGGAATAGACGCTGTTCCTGGACACGCTGCCTGTCGCCCGGAAGCGGCTTGTTTTCGGACGGCGCGCATTTCCATGCAAAAGTTGCGTATTTTCGCAGTTCGTTTCGTACATTACCCCGAACGGTCTCGACCCTCTTCGCATCATCCATTCAACCACTGCTATGCCTGTTTCACGGCAATTCTTTTGCTCTGCCTTACTGGCCGGAGCGCTTTCGTTCCTTCTCGTATCGGAAACGTACGCGCAGAACTTGCGGGCAGACGACGCCTTTTTCGTCAAGCCTCGCGTTGGTCTGTCGTGGCATCTTGGCGATACCGAAAGGTCGCTCTTTAATTTGAATCTGGACAGCTGGGATTCCGAGTGCTGCGGTACGCCGTACTCGGGCGGCATCGAACTCGGTTATCAGTTCGACCAGAACGGCAGTCTGGCCATTGGGCTTCAGCGCACCAATCACCCGCTTTCGCTGGTGTATAGCCCGGAGGCTCCTGTAAGCGGCGACGACACTGGAGGAGGGTACACCAGCTTCCAGGCGCTGTACCGCTATGGTTCTTCGTCGCGCATAGCGCCGTTCCTGACGGCTGGCGCGCATGTTACGCATGGCAGCGTGGCAAGCACCACATACGGACCGACGCTGGGTTTCGGCGTTGATATCGTGGTCAGCGACTACGCCTCGATCGTTATCGAAAATGTGTCCAACCTTGCCTTTCCGGACGACGGATTCGACAACACGGATGGAGGAGACGACGGCTTTCTTTCCTTTGAAGTGGTTAGCGCATTGACGGCAGGCGTCCGGATCAGCCTCAAAAGCGCTTTCACGCCTGTCGAGATTCTTGGGTCGGCCTGCCCGACCGTGCTGGGCGCTGGCGAGGATGGTTCTTTTTCCGTGGATACGAATCCCGACGCTACGCAGCCTGTAGAGATTCAATGGGATTTCGGCGACGGCGGCTCGGCTACGGGCATGGCCGCCACGCACAGTTTCGTGTCTGGCGGCATGTACGAGGTGACGGCTACTGCGGGCAATGGCCGCGAAACGGTTTCTGCGATGTGTTCCGTTCAGGTCATAGACGCTCCGACCATCGTAGCGATCGACGCCAGCGATACGCGGTTTGAAGTATGCCAGCCCCAGGAGGTTGCATTCACCGTGCGCGCGGAGAGCGAAGGCTCCACCACGTATAGCTGGGACTTCGGCGACGGCGGCGCGGGAACGGGCGCGGAAGTATCGCACACGTATTCCGAGGGCGGAACCTACACCGTGACCGTGACGGTAGAGAACGAAGGCGGCACGGATACCGAGTCGATTACGATAACGGCGATGCCCTGCCTGGCTTCGATTTGCTACGACATCACCGAAATGAATGCGGCGTACTTCGACCGGAATTCAAGTGCATTGACCGACGAAGCTGGTGCGGCGCTTTCGGAAAATGCAGACATTTTCCAGCAGTGCCCCAATCTTTGCGGCGACGTTGTGGGTTACGCTGCGCCGGGCGAACGCAATGCGCAGCAGCTTTCCGAGGAGCGCGCCCGTATCGTCGAGCAGTTCTACACTGAAAACGGGTTGGCTGCAAGCCGTTTCCAGACCGAAGGCCGCGGCCTGTTGCCGGGCACGACCAAGAAAGAGGGCGCGCAGCAAGCCCGCCGCGTAGACACCATACCGGGTACCTGCGCCGGTTACTACGACGATTGACCGTACGCCGGAAGCGAATCGCGCAAGACGCTGCCGGAAAAGCGGGTCCGCCGATCAGGCGGACCCGCTTTTTTATGCCCTTTTTCACGTTGTCGCTTTCTATAGGAACCTCTGATTAATTCTGCAAAGTTCAGAGGCTGCGCGGGGCGCTCTGGCAAGGAATGACGAAGCAATGCGGCAGGCCCCGCATAATGAGGAATGACGCGGCCAGCGCGTTCCTCGCAGCCTCCCGAAGGGCGCTTTGCGTCCGCTGCGCCCGAATACGTAGCGTATGCCGCTGATTGCAACGACGCCGTCATAATGTCGCTGTACGCGCGAACGCGAAGCGCTGATCGAAGTAGATTTAATCAGAGTATCCTATAGTCCGTCTTTGCCCGCCATCATATGACGCCTTCCAATCGCCATACCCGTTCCGAAGCGTTGAGCCGCGCACTCAAGCAGCGCGCTCGCGACCTGGGGTTCGATGCTTGCGGCGTCGCCAGGGCCGTTCGTCTGGACGAGGAAGCGGAACGGCTGGAGCAATGGCTTCTCGGAGGGCGCCACGCCGGCATGGAATGGATGACGAATCATTTCGAAAAACGCATCGACCCGCGCCAGTTGGTAGAGGGGGCCCGTAGCGTAGTGTGCGTTCTGCATAATTATTATTACCCGACGGATTCGCCCGTCCGTGAGACCGCAGGCAAAATAAGCCGATATGCCCGGGGGGAAGATTACCACCGAGTTATGAAGGAGAAGTTGTACGAACTGTTCGAATGGCTGGGCAAGGAAGCGGGGGGCGTCGAAGGCCGCGCCTTCGTCGATTCCGCTCCAGTGCTCGAAAAAGCCTGGGCAACGCGGAGCGGATTGGGATGGATAGGCAAGCACGCGAACCTTATCAACCGGTCGCTCGGGTCGTATTTTTTCATTGGAGAATTGATCGTAGACACGCCGTTGGCCTACGATAGCCCGGCGGAAGACTTTTGCGGTTCCTGTACGCGTTGCATAGACGCTTGTCCTACGGACGCCATCTATCGTCCCTATGCAGTGGACGCCAATCGGTGCATCTCCTACTGGACCATTGAGCATCGGGGGGACGATGTGCCGACGGCGCTCCAGGCCGGTTTCGAAAACTGGATATTCGGATGCGATATATGCCAGGAAGCGTGCCCCTGGAACAAGTTCAAAAAGCCATCCCGGGAAGCGCGCTATGCGCCTCGCTCCGGGATGGTCGATACAGAACTGGCGACATGGGAGGAAATCGACCTGAAAGAATTTCGAAGGCGTTTCAGAAGGAGTCCCGTCCGCCGCGCCAAATTCGACGGATTCAAGAGAAATGTCCGCATTGCCCGTCGGAATGCGCAAGACTGCGCCGGATAACGCCCGGCGTTACGCGCCCGGCTCGTCTTCTTTTTTCGGAGCTTCGTTTCCGCCTTGTCCGACCTCCGGGCGAAGCAACGGAAACAGAATGACGTCCCGGATCGATTCCTGCCCGGTCATCAGCATGGCGAGACGGTCAATGCCGACGCCTAGTCCGGCTGCGGGCGGCATCCCGTACTCCATGGCGCGGAGATAATCTTCGTCTATCTGCATGGCTTCCTCGTCGCCGTCGGCGCGCAAGCGAGCCTGGTCTTCAAAGCGCTCGCGCTGGTCGATCGGGTCGTTGAGTTCGCTGAACGCATTGCATATCTCCTTTGCATTGCAGATGAGTTCAAACCGCTCCACCAGTCCGTCTTCTCTGCGATGCCGTTTCGCCAGCGGGCTCAGCGCAATCGGGTAGTCGGTGACGAAGGTGGGCTGGATCAGGTGCGGTTCCACCTTTTCGCCAAAAATATGGTCGATGAGTTTGCCGGTTCCCATACTGTTGTCCGCCTCCAGCCCAAGTTGCTGCGCAATATCTGCTATTTCCCGGGCGCTTTTATCGCGCAATTGATGTCCGGTATGCGCTTCGACGGCTTCGAAGAGCGGCAAGCGTTTCCAGGGACGGCGGAAGGAGATGGTATGTTCGCCGGCCTGTACGTACGGCGAGCCATGCAATGTGATCGCAATATGCTCGATCATTTCTTCCACAAGGTCCATCATCCACCGGTAATCCTTGTAGGAGACATACAGCTCCATCATGGTGAATTCCGGATTGTGGAATCGGCTTAGCCCCTCGTTGCGGAAATCCTTGGAAATTTCGTAGACGCCCGCGAATCCTCCTACCAGAAGCCGCTTCAGATACAACTCGTCCGCTATGCGGAGATAGAGCGTCATATCGAGCGCGTTGTGATGCGTCGTGAAGGGCCTTGCGCTCGCCCCGCCGTATACGGGCTGCAGGACGGGCGTTTCCACCTCGACATATCCCCGGTCGTCCAGAAAGCGGCGCATGACGGAAATAAGCTGCGCCCGTTGCCGAAAAACGTTGCGCACACCCGGGTTGACCACGAGATCCGCGTACCGCTGCCGATAACGGAATTCCTTGCTGGTCACTTCGTTATGTATGCCTTCGTCGGTTTCCTTGGCCACCGGCAGGGGACGAAGCGATTTCGCCAGGAGTTGAAATTCCTCCGCATGCACGCTGATTTCGCCCATGCGCGTCCGAAAGGCAAATCCCCGGATTCCGACAATATCTCCGATATCGAGCAGTCGCCGGATGACGTCCCGATAATATCCGTCGGGAAGATCGTCGCGGCGCACGTAAACCTGAATGGAGCCGATCGCGTCCTGCACGTCGAGAAAAGCCGCCTTGCCCATGACGCGGAGCGACATGATGCGGCCGGCGATGGACACATCGTATTGATCCCGGGGAGGGCGGTCTTCGCCGGGTTGATGCAGGTTGTCGTCGAACGTGTCGAGGATGTGCTTCGTCTCGTGGGTGACGTCCCACGCGTACGGGTACGGATCAATGCCTGCCTTGCGAAGCGCATGCAACTCTTCGCGGCGGCGCTTTTGCTGATCGTTCAGCGTTTCCGACATGTGCTCGTCAGGATACCGACCGCAATGTCGGCAGGAAAGACATGTTTTTTATGTGGGCCCTACTGGATTTGAACCAGTGACCTCTCGCGTGTGAGGCGAGCGCTCTGAACCCCTGAGCTAAGGGCCCTTGCACCAACAAAACATTGCAAACCGGCGCGTTGCGTTGCACGCAAGCGCGGGCGTCCCGTTCCAAAACGATCATCAGAGTATCCTAAGGATATACGACTTCAGCGACCATGGAGCCGTCGGACGTTGCCCGGGGCCGCAGTTCGCGTTTAATGCTGGCGGCTACGAGCGATCGCGTACGGCGCCACGGATAGGCGTGATTGCGCGAAAAACGAAACAGCGGATGCAGTGGGGACGAATACGAAGGTTGCTGGGTCATGTTGCCTCTGTAGGCAAGGAACGAGGCGGACTGTGCGGCGGATACGGTTATGGCGGAGGCGGGTGCGAGGTCGCCGTATTCGGCTTCCACGCCTGAAACGCCCAGCGCCAGCCCCAGCATCAGGATCACCGTTATGGCGTAGGACGACATGAGGGTCCCCTTTGTGGCGTTTTGGGCAACGACCGGCGAGGGACGGGCGGGGCGGGCGGCCTCGCAGGGAATGCGACTGCGCAGCCGATGGTGCAGGTTGCCCGAAGCCTGGCAACGATAAGCGTAACGGCACAGGAGCCTGCGCGTGTTGCGGAGTTGCTCGATATGCTCCTCCATGCCCGGGTTGACGCGCACATACTCCTCGAATACATGGCGAACGAGGGGATCCATGGTCCCGTCCACGTATTCGCAGAGAAACTCGTCCTCGAGGCTTGAGACGTCGTATGGCTTCGAATCGCTGTACCCGTGAGACATAGGCAAACTGAAGGGACGTATAGACGATAAGTAACCGTTTACGATTCCAACGGCGTGTGAAACCTTGCGCGGAAGGGTATGTGCTTCCGGTCGCCACGATATGGACGCGCAAAGCCGCGAACGGATCCGCAAAAAAACGTTCCGGGCCGTCCGCACCCCCCTTTTGACCCTTTGCGGGCAAGAAGCGCGGCGCGCCGAGGCCTTACGCCTCCTCCTGCACGAAGTAAATATCTCTCAGGAGTATCTGAAGTTTCGTTCTGCCGCGATTAATTCGGCTTTTTACGGTGCCCATGGGCAATCCCGTAATATCCGCAATTTCCTCGTACGACAGTTGCTGCACATCCCGCAGCACGACGACTTCGCGAAACTCCTCCGGGATTTGCGCCAGCGCTTCCTGGATGTAGAAATCCTGGATCGTGCTTTCCGCGTCTTTGTCCGGAGAGAACGTTTCGTCCGGCACTTCCATCTCGTACTCTTCGTCGTTCTTGTTGATCGACTGGAGCGAAGAGATGCGTCGCCGTTTGCGTTTTCGATATTCCGACCGCGCGAGGTTTCCGGCGATCGTGTAGAGCCATGTCGAGAATCGGGCAATCCGGCGATACGAGTGCCGGTTGCGATAGACCCGCAGGAAGGTCTCCTGAAGCAGGTCCTCGCATTCTTTTATGTCTCCGACGAACCGGTAGATGTAATTGGTGAGCGGGTCTTTGTACCGGCTCACCAGAATGTCGAACGCTTCTACGCTTCCTGCCTGAAACTGCGACATCAAGTCCTCGTCGCTCATTGGGTTGAGCGCATCCAGGTGCCGCGTATTGGGATTTGCGTTCTTTCGAACCACATGGCGGCGTTTTATGGCTTGCGTGTTGTACATGGGCGCGTACCCCCTAACGTAGGCTTGCGTTTATCGCACAAATCGGGAACGTATGACATCTTGTCCTTATTGTGCGGCAATGGGTCATGATGAGGGCGAGAGTATTTTGCGAAGCATCAAGGTCATGACCAGGCGCTCGCTTCTGGCAGACCCTCCCTTTAGTTCGTAATCCGTCGCCAGCAATACGGCAAATGCATTCCGGATCGCCGGCGTCTTGTATCGGCGGAGGCCTGTCTGGTAATCCTTCAGGAAAAAGGGAGATACGCCAATATGGCGCGCCATGTCCTTTTTAGGCATGGACGGTCCGCAGGCGCTGAGTTTCCACAGTTTCATGAACCAGGCGTTCAGGACGGAAACAATCATGATTGCTTCTCCGCGTTCATTGGATGCACGCTGCAACATTCGTTCCATAATGCGAAACGCATCCTGCCCGCGCCGTTCGCCTATGGCTTTTTGCAGTTCGAAGACATTGAATCCCCGACTATGTCCACTGGCGCGTACAATATCGTCCGCGGAGATCGTTTCCCGTCCGCCGATATACGTTCCGAGTTTTTCTATCTCGCGGACCACGGCGCCCAGGTCGTTTCCCGTATAATCGGCCAGCATTTGCGCGGCCTCCTGCGTGATTTCGTATCCCTGCTTTTTTGCGCGCCGCTTGATCCAGCCTGGCGTCTGATTGCTATACAGCGGTTTGCTTTCCATGGCCACGGCGTGTTCCCGCAATGCCCGGTAGGGATGTCTCGAACGGTCCGGCTTCGACCCGCATACAAGCACGACCACTGCCGCCGGATTCGGGCGCTCCGCATATTCCTTGAACAGACGATTGTCCTTCAGCTTGTCGAAGTCCCGCACAATGACTACGCGCCGCTCGCTCATGACGGGCCACGAGGCGCACAATGCAAGCACGCGCTGCGCATCGGTGTCGGGCCCGTACGCAATATCGAGATTGAAATCCCGTTCGTGCGGGGCCAGGGCGTGCTCCAGCAGGATGTCCTGTAGCTCCTCAATCAGAAACGGCTCGTTTCCATAGAAAAAATAGAGCGGCTGAAAACGCCCTTGCCGGAATGCAGAGGCAATGTCTTCGTATGTTTTTTCGCGCGTGGCCATGTCTGCTTGAGCAGTGCAGGGGATTTTTGGCGAAATAGCCGGGCAGATACGGGTTTCTGGCGTTCTCCCGGAATAATATAGGATGCTCTGATTAAATCTGCTTCGATCAGCGCTTCACGTTCGTGCGTACAGGACATTGCAATGGCGTCGCTGAAATCAGTGGCAAACGCTGCGGATTCGGGGCATGGCGGACGTGAAGCGCCCTTGGGGAGGTTTGCGAGGAGCACGCTGGCTGTGTCATTCCTCATTATGCGGGGCCGCCACACTACTTGCTTCGTCATTCCTTGCCAGCGCACTCCTCGCAAGCCTCTGAACTTTGCACATTTAATCAGAGCATCCTGTAGTATCTGTCAGACGAAATTTTTTTGCAATCGTTACACTGTCGGTCCGTTTTTTTCCAGGGCCGCGTCGCACCCTGATCAGCGTATCCTGAATTTATTTGGGAATATCTTCCCTGCGCGAGGTGAGCCTGCTTTCATGCAGTCGGGCGGCCGCGTCGCGCAACAGATCGACGTTGCGCCGGACGATATGTCGCGTCAAGCCAAAGAGGTCCGTTGCAGCGCCCTGGACGACGACGGGGCCGGTCCATGCATTGAGGTCAAGGCCGGCGAGCAAGGCGGTCAGCTCGGAGCGAGCGGATCGGATGCGATCCAGCACGACCTGCATGTCTGCGCGCGCCGGCGCGACTTGATCCAGCAATTCCCTTGCATCGGGTACGTTGAGGGAAACGGTTTCGGCTTTCGCCAGACGCGCTACGGCGGGAACGTATATCTCCTCGTCGAAAAGGTGCAGCGCGACATACATTTCCCGAAAGGAGAGGTCGCGCGCCACCGGCCTGCCCTCCAGAATACTTTCCGGAATTCGCTCGAGGTGCTTGCGCAGCATGTCGGTTTCGTCAATCAGATACGCCAGTTGACCCAGCAATGCCTGGCGGACTTCGGCTGTGCGGGGCGCGTCGGAGGCGTCGGTCATTCCACATGGGGGACGGGTTCGGCCGGCGCCCCGGCGTCGTTTCGCATTTCTTCGGCCAGCGACGCAAGAAAAGAACGATCCCTGAGGCTATGCACGTTGTTTTCCCGCTGGAAATCCCACTGTTCGCCAAACTGCCGATCCTTCCAGGCTTCGAGCCAGTCGAACCGGTCCTTGAGTCGTTCTGCGGGCATAAGCAGTCGCTCCAGGCCGAATATGGCTTCCTCGCGGCGCTGGAAGGTCAGGTCGTATTCTTTCGACATGACGATGGCCTCTTCCGGGCAAACTTCTTCGCAATACCCGCAGTAGATGCACCGCAGCATATTGATTTCGAACCATTCCGGTTCGCGTTCCTTGGGTCCCTCCATTTCGTGCGATTGCATGGAAATAGCCATGGGAGGGCAAGCCCGCGCGCACAGGTTGCAGGAAACGCAACGAGGCCGCCCTTCTTCTTCGACCAGCACCGGGCGCCCGCGATAACTGTCCGGGGGGTACCACTGCTCTTCCGGGTACTGGGTGGCGTAGCGCGGCTGCTGCATCTTGCGGAGGCTGTACCCAAGTCCTTTGAATACTTCCGGAAGATACAGGCGCTCCCAGAAATTGAGCGTACGCTCGTTCTTCTTTTTCGGAGGCGTCGAATGGCCTTTCATGGCGGACTCGAAGGAGGCGAAGAAACGGGAAGACGAAAATATGGCCAAACCAAGATACGTTTCGGCGAAGGATATCGCGAGCCGTTGCCGAGAATATTGCGAAAATAAATCCCGGGTCGCTTGCAGAAAAAACCGCTCCGCGCGGCGCAAGTATTCTTACGCCTGTTCGCGTGACTTGGCGCGAAACACCAGGGTGAGCGGAATCCCCTCGAAATCGAAAGCCTTGCGGAGTTCGTTTTCGAGATAGCGCCGGTATGATTCGCGCACTCCTTTCGGATAGTTGCAGAAAAAAGCGAATACAGGAGGATTCGTCGCTACCTGAGCGGCATATTTTATCCGCACGAACTGGTTGCGCCATGTGGGAGGATGATGCTTGCCGATCGCCTTTTGCATAACCTCGTTCACTTCATGGGTCGGAATGCGCCGCCGCCGCCGCTGGCGCACAGCCATGGCTGCGCGAAGCACCGTCTGGACCCGCTGTCTCGTCAAGGCAGAGACGAACAATACCGGCACGTAGTCCAGCCTGGGGAGGCGTTTGTATATTTCGCGCTGCCAGTCCCGGGCCGTGTTGGTTTCTTTCTCGACCAGATCCCATTTGTTGACGGCTATTACGAGGCCTTTTTTGAGTTCCTCCGCCTGTTTCAGAATGCGAATGTCTTGCATTTGCAGCCCATCGGAGGCGTCGACGAGCAGTACGGCCACGTCGCATGTCGTCAGGGCTCGACGGGTGCGCAGCGTGGCGTAGAATTCTATGTTGCTCGAAACCCGCGCCCGTTTGCGCAGCCCCGCCGTATCCACCAGCAGAAATTCCTGTCCTTCGAACGCGACGATCGAATGGATTGCGTCCCGGGTGGTGCCCGGGATTTCTGTAACGATAGAGCGGGAAAATCCAAGTATAGCGTTCGCCAGCGACGACTTGCCGGCATTGGGTTTTCCCACCAGCGCCACGCGAATACGGGCGTCCTCTGCGGGGGATTCCGGCATATCCGGCAGCGCCGCCGTCAGTGCGTCCAGCATTTCTCCGCTTCCCGTGCCGTTGATTGCGCTTACGGGGTACACCTCGCCCAGGCCGAGTCCATAGAACACGCCGGATTCCCAACGCTGCTGGTCGTTATCCGACTTGTTGGCCGCCACCAGCACCGGCTTTTTCGTCCGTCGAAGCACGGCCGCCAGTTCCTCGTCCAGGTCTGTAACGCCGGTCTTTACATCCACGACGAAAAGGATGGCGTCGGCTTCGTCGATAGCAATATGCACCTGCTCGCGAATGGCTTTTGCAAACACTTCGGCGTTCGCCGGCGCAAATCCTCCCGTATCTACGGCGTCGAACGTATGTCCTGCCCATTCTACTGCGCCGTACACCCGGTCCCGCGTTACCCCAGGTTCGTCGTGCACGATGGTTTGTTGCGCCTCCACAAGGCGATTGAAGAGCGTGGATTTGCCCACGTTCGGGCGGCCCACGATAGCGACCAGCCTCATGGATTATGTCCCCTCCGGCGATTTGTCCATAGCGATTCCATCAGCGTACCCTTTACAGCCACCACCATAGTCCCAGGCCGCCCGCAAGGAAGCAATACCAGGCGAACCAGACCAGATTTCCCTGCTGCACCAAATGGATTACTGTTTTGATGGCCCATACGCCGGATCCGTACGCTACGAGCGTACCCGTCAGGATCGGAAGCAAATTCGCGAAACTTCCGGATTGCGCAAGGCCTATGGCCTCAATGCCCGCGGCGCCTGCAATGACGGGCACGGACATCAGGAAGGAAAAAGCGACGGCCTGCGCGGGGCGCACGTTCTGATAGATTGCAGCGCAGATTGTGGCTCCCGAGCGGGAGATTCCGGGGATCATTGCAAGTCCTTGCGCGGCGCCCGTCGCAATCGCTTTCCAGGCGGACATATCTCCTTCGGGATGCGGGCGCATTCTGGTCAGGAACAGCAATCCGCCTGTAACAAGCAGCATGCCTGCGGCGATATGCGGCGCCGAAAAAATAGCCTCCAGAGGCTCCCGAAATAATACGTACAGTATTCCGGTAGGGATCATGGAGAGCAGGATGAACGTCGCCAGCCGAAAATGCTCGTCTTTGCGGTATTGCCGGCCGACGACGCCGGGGCGTCGCAGGCCTTCCCGTACGCTCCGCGCGACATCGAGGATGCGCGCCCGGTATACCGTGCCGATACTCAGGACCGTGCCGAAATGTACGAAGACTTCAAAGGTAATGTGGTCGGTTTCCAGACCCAGTCCGTGCCGGACAAGGACAAGATGCCCGGAGGAAGACACGGGGAGGAATTCCGTGATCCCCTGAATGAGGCCAAGAAGCACTGCTTCCCACCAGGTCATGATTTGAATCGCGTGTAGAATCGGGACGAATATGCGCGCAGGGAGCGCATCAAAGATAAGGCAAGCGACGCTTCCTGCGTATGCCGTGCGGAAGACGGCCTGTGTCATTCCTCATTATGCGGAGCCTGTCGCATTGCTGCATAGTGTTAACAGGCACTAATCAGAGTATTCCGGGGAAGGGTCCGGCAGTCCAGGTTCCACGAGCAACACCGTTTCGCGTTCCGTTGTTACGGCGCCGGGCGGCCCGCCTTTCGCCTTGCGCACGTATTTGCGTTCGGCGACCGTCACGGGCGCAAGGCCGCTGCCCCGGGCCTTGCTGAACCAGGCGGCGATGGATGCGGCTTGCCGGATTATGGCGGCGTCGGGCGCGGCGTTGCGATGGGGCAGCCGGAGTACGGCGTGTACCCCCGGTACGCCGCGGGCGTGCATCCACAGGTCGTATTTTTGCGCATGCCGAAACGTCAGTTCGTCGTTCTGGCGGGCATTGCGGCCTGCCCAGACCTCGTACCCTGCCCTCAGGCGAAATCGTCGAAAGGGGATGTGCCTTGCTTGCTGTTTCGAATCGTTCAGGAAGCGGGCCAGCAGGTCCTCCCGGTCCATACGAAAATCGCGCAAGGCCTGCAGGGTTTTTATTGCGCGCAGCGCATCCAGCAATTCCCGTACTTCCCGCGCGCCTTGCACGGTTTCCGCCCTTCGGCGTTCGGCGGTTTTGCGCGCCGTTCGCGCGCGGCGGGCCCGTTCATAAAAATGCCGGGCGTTTTCTATAGCCGAGAGCGCGGGGTCGAGGGGTACGGTTATGTTTTCTCCTTCCGAAAACAGGTTTTGCAGGGAGGCTTCCTCGGCGCCTCGAGGAATATCCTGCGCTTGCGCCGTCAGTAGGTGCCCCCAGGTTTCGTACTGATCGGCCCGGCTCTCCCGGGATTCGGCTTCCTGCATATGTTGCAGGCGGCGGTCGTATTGTCGCACGGCGCGCTCAAGCGCCTTTTCGAGGGGGTCGAACAGTTCCCGGAAGCGTTGATGCGCCAGGGATCGGCGGACGCCTTCCCGGACCGCCTGCCCGACGGTTTCAAAGGATTCTTCCTCCAGGTCGCGGACATGCTCCAGCGCGATGAGCGAAAAAAGCGGAGCGCCTTGTTCGTCCCGGTATATGCGGGGCGCCGGCGCGAGGAGGTCCCGCCGCACCGTTTCCGCGGCGTGGAACAGCGCCTCCCGATCCTTTGGAGACGTCTCGGCGGGCGCGTTCGGGTTCAACCCGGCGCGCACGGCGATTTCGGCGCCAAGCGTACGGTCGAACAATGGACACGCACGGCATACCGCTTGCGTAATCGAGCGCCCTTTGGGGTCGTAGCGGGCTGTGAACGCCGCTTCGTCGCCGGGGTAAGGCGCCGGACGCGGGGCGGGGGGCGCCGCGCCTGCGAGCGCGCTATCATTCCGAAACGCGGACAGGATTCGGTTGCTCGCCACGAGAAACACATTGGCGCGCGGGCCGAACAATGCAACCTGAAAGGTTATGCCTCCGGAGAGGTCCAGAAAGAGCATGCGATCCCGGTCGGCTATCCGCAGGGATTCCAGCCGGCTCCCGATGGCTTGCTCGAACAGCGTTGCGGCGTTGCGGCGGGCCCGGGCGTACCCGTCTGTGGAAAAGATAAAAAGAAGCGGGGGGCGGACGCCTGCGCGGAGCGTTTGGGCGCCATCCCGACCCGCAAAGGTCAGGGAAAGTTCGTCCCGTTCTTGTGACCAGACATCCTCGAGCGTACGTCCGACGAGCGACGTTCGCCATTCCGTAGCCAGGGCGCGCAGCGTATGGTAGTTCGCAATCATTGCGGCGTATCCTGTTCCGCTGCGTCGAGCGCCCGGACAATGGCGCTACAAGCGTCGTCGAGCACGTCGAAGGAGATGGTCAGGGGCGGAGCAATGCGGACCAGACAGTCCGAATGCAAGGTCCATCCAAGCAATACGCCGTCCTCCAGGCATTGGCGCACCGTGCGCGCGGTCAGCCGGGCGTCGCGAAGTTGCATGCCCAGCATGGCGCCTCGTCCCCGCAGCGCGATGATCGCCGGGTGTCGCAAACGCTCCCGGATGCGTTCTTCTATGACGCGGGCGCGGGCCGGAAGCGCTTCGTCGAGCAACACATGCAAGGCGGCCAGCGCGGCGGCGCAAGATACCGGATGGCCGCCGAAGGTGGTTACGTGACTCAGAGGGGGATTTCTTCGCAGGGCCTGAAACAGTTCTGCGCTGGAAACGAATGCGCCCAGCGGCATGCCGCCGCCAAAGGCTTTCGCAACAGTCAGAATATCGGGAACGACGCCGAATTGCTCGAACGCAAAAAGCGATCCGGTGCGACCGAACCCCGTTTGCACCTCGTCGAAGATCAGGAGGGCCCCGGTTTCGTCGCAGCGCGCCCGCAATGCCTGCATCCAGCGCTCCGACGGGACGTTCATGCCGCCTTCCCCCTGAACAGGCTCGGTAATAACGCAAGCGGTGTGCTTGCCTATGGCCTGCAAGGCGCGCTCGTCGTCGAAAGGCAGCATATCCACGTTGGGCAGCAGCGGGCGAAAGGGTTCCTGGTACACGGGCCGTCCGGTTACGGACAATGATCCATGCGTATCGCCGTGAAACGATCCTTCGAAAGCCACGATGTTCGACCGTCCCGTTGCTTTTTTCGCCAGTTTGAGGGCGCCTTCGTTGGCCTCGGTTCCGGAATTGGTGAAGTAGGTTACCTGCAAGGAAGGCGGCAAGCGCCGGGCCAGGCATTCTGCAAGGTCTGTTTGCGGTCGCTGCACGAATTCTCCGTAGACCATCACGTGCATATGACGCGCTGCTTGCTTGCGGACCGCCTCCACCACCGCCGGATGTCCGTGCCCCAGCGACGAAACGGCGACGCCGCTGATCATATCCACGATGCGGCGCTGGTCCGAAAGGTACAGGTAGGGGCCTTCGGCCCGGTCTATGACGAGCCCAAGCGGCGTATCGCTTGTCCACGCCATGAATTTTCCGAATCGTTCCTGAAGTAACGACATAGCCGAGTTTTTCGCCGGTTAGTCTGGCTGCGCGCAGCGGTTTTGGGCAACGTCTCCCGTAAGGAAACTCTGATTAAATGTGCAAAGTTCAGAGGCTGCGAGAGGCGCTCTGGCAAGGAATGACGAAGCAAGTAGTGTGGCGGCCCCGCATAATGAGGAATGACACAGTTAGCGCGCCTCTCGCAGTCTCCCGAAGGGCGCTTCACGTCCGCCATGCCCCGAATCCGAAGCGTCCAGCGCTGATTTTATCGCCGCCATCATGACGTTACTTTACGCACGAACGTGAAGCGCTGATCAAAGTAGATTTAATCAGAGTTTCCGTAAATAAATACGCGGCGGCGCGTTCGAATGCAATGTTTTGGAAGCCGGGAACCTGTACGCAGGTTTTTTGTGAAAGCGGTAACGGGTTTTTATGTCCGAACCGACTGTATTAACGCGTATAACGAGCCCGTTATACCCATTCGGTCCCGGAAAGTCATAAAAAAACCTGGTCCTGTCCGGCGTCGGTCGCCCGCCGATTCCCGGATCAGCCGGACCAGGACGCCCGGACATAGCGCGCGGCCCTGTTTCTGCCCTTCCACCCTTTGCGCCGCCGCTTGCCGCGTCGTTATTTCCTTCGTCGCAACGACATGCCATGATTACTACGATCGCCCAAGCCCTTTTTGATCGCCTGATCGCCGCATTTCCGCCGGATCGCGTCTACGGACGTTCGGATATCCGACGCGCACCCATGCCCCGCGCGCTTGCAGATTATCTCGAACAAGTGCTGCATATGAAACTGCGGGATGCGCTCCGGGAAAGCCATCTCCGGGAAGCCTGGATAGACGCGCAGGCGACAGAAGTTAACGAGGCGCGCGCTCATTTTTTCAATATCGTCGCTCGTCATCAGGGTTTTCCGGCTTCTGCGTGGGCCGATTTTCTGAAAAATGCGTGCCATCAGACGCTGTATCTCGTTATTCAGCCGACGGCGTCCCTGATCGACTCGGTGTTCGACCCCCTCGGCAATCCGGCGCCTGCGGACACGATGCGCGATCGCATGGGACTGTATCCCGCGCGGATTCCCTGTCGGGATAAACTCGAAACCTGGCTGGATGAGCAGGGGGACGAACCGGTCGGGCGGGATTCGTTCGAAGCATTCGTGCGCGAGGCGGATCGGCAATTGGCGGAGGACAGTTCGCCAGCCGAATGGCTGCGTTTGCTGGATCCGCTGGTCAAGGTGCTTGGCACCGCCGGGCATCGCGAAATTCCCGTAGAGTTCGCAGAAGCGTTTTTGCGCGAAAAAGGCGCCGACGCCCTGTTGCAGTATCTCGGACAGTTGTACGATTCGAAGGGAAGCATTCCCGTCGATAAGCTGGAAGCGTTTTTTACGTCTGGCGTGGCGCAAACCGAAGAATCCGTCGAAGAGACGCCCCGGGAGCATGCAAAACCGCCGGAGCAGTCCCGGCCGGCGGAACCCCGGGCCCCGCAGCCTTTGTGGAAATGGTTTGCGAAACATTCGGACGACGATGCATCCGCCGACGCAACGCCTTCCGAACCCGCTTCGCTCGACCAGAACGGAAGCGCGGCGCCGGAGCCGCTCTGGAAACAATTTCGTCCGGATTCGGCGCCTGCCGAAGAAACGCTCGAAGAGGCTCCCGCAACGGAACCAGTTCCTGTGGAAAACGGCGCGCCCGGCGCGCTCGAACTTGTTGCGCCGCCAAAATCTTCTGCCCGGATTCTGGCGTCCGAATCCAGTCCTGCGGCGTCGTTGCCGGAAGATCCCGATGCTTCCAGTGCGGCGCCGGGCGGGAGCAATGGGTCCGGAGGTCTGGCGGATATTGAATATGCCGTGCTTGGGAAGCGCGGTGCGCGAAACAGGGGCCTTTTCGTGGAATGTCTTTTTCAGGGGCAGGAGGACGCCTACGAAGCGGTTTTGCAGCGCCTGCATGGGGCGAGGGACTGGTCGGAGGCGTCGCAAACCATTGCAAACGAGGTGTTTATGAAATACCAGGTGAATATCTACAGTCCGCCTGCCGTCACCTTTACCGAGGCCGTAGAGGCCCGGTACGGCGTTTGAGCCGCGCGCATGGATGATCGCAAAAACAAGCGAGCCGACCTGGAAAACCGCCGTGAAGAGGCGCTTCTTGGCGGGGGAGCGGCGCGTATTGCACAGCAACGCGAAAGGGGAAAATTGACCGCCCGCGAGCGGATCGATGTGCTTCTGGACGCCGGGTCCTTTCAGGAAACCGGGATGTTCGTGCGGCATCAGGCGCGGGATTTCGGGCTTGCCGATCAGCGGCCCTACGGCGACGGCGTGGTTACGGGCTTCGGCGCGATCAACGGACGCCTCGTCTATGTATACAGTCAGGATTTTACCGTCTTCGGCGGATCGCTGGGGCTTGCTCACGCTCGAAAGGTCACCCGCCTCATGGATTTGGCGCTGGAGAACGGGGCGCCTGTCGTGGGGCTGAACGATTCCGGGGGCGCGCGCATACAGGAAGGCGTCGATTCGCTGGGGGGCTATGCGGAGATTTTTCTTCTGAATACCATGGCGTCGGGCGTGGTGCCGCAATTATCCGCGGTTTTGGGTCCATGCGCCGGGGGCGCAGTGTACAGCCCGGCGCTCACCGACTTCGTTTTTATGGCGAAGAACACAAGCTATATGTTCGTGACGGGGCCGAATGTGGTCAAGACGGTAACCCGGGAAGAAGTGACCGCCGAGGAACTGGGCGGAGCGCGCACCCATACCGAAAAGAGCGGCGTTGCGCACGTGGCCTGCGAGAATGAAGTGGAATGTTTGCGCCGGATACGCGATCTCTTGCAGTATATTCCGCAGAATTGCGAGGAGGCTCCTCCGTTTGTCCCCACCGACGACCCCCCGGATCGCATGGACGAAGCGCTTAACGATATTGTGCCGGAGCATCCGAACAAGCCCTATGATATGCTGGAAGCGATCCGGATGCTTGTAGACGACCGCAATTTTTTCGAAATTCAGGCCGACTTTGCGCCGAATCTGCTGGTCGGGTTTGCCCGGGTCGGAGGGCGATCTGTCGGCGTGGTTGCGAATAATCCGGCGGCGCTGGCGGGCGTACTGGATATGGACGCTTCGGTCAAGGGCGCGCGTTTCGTGCGGTTTTGCGACGCCTTCAATATTCCGTTGCTGGTGCTGGTGGACGTCCCCGGTTTCATGCCGGGAACCGATCAGGAGTGGGGAGGCATTATTCGGCATGGCGCCAAACTGCTCTATGCGTTTTGCGAAGCGACTGTCCCCAAAATCACTGTCGTCACGCGCAAGGCGTACGGAGGCGCTTACGATGTGATGAATTCGAAGCATATTCGGGGAGATTTGAATTTTGCCTGGCCCACGGCGGAAATCGCCGTCATGGGACCGAAGGGCGCCGTCGAAATTATCTACAAGCGTCAACTGGCCGAGGCGGACGATCCCGCCGAGGCGGAAGAAGATTTTGTCCGGCAGTACCGGGATACGTTCGCGAATCCCTATATCGCCGCCGGGCAAGGGTATGTAGACGACATTATCCTGCCTGCCGAAACCCGGTATCGACTTGTTCGGGGGTTCGATATGCTGCGGAACAAAGTGGCCCGCAACCCCCGGAAAAAACACGGGAATATCCCTTTGTAGGCCCCGTGCTGTTTGTGGTATTCGCTCACGAAACCGAAACGCAATGAAAACCCGAATCCTGTTGTTCGCAGCGACCTGTGCGCTTGCAGCCTGTGGTTCTGACGAAGCGGAGAAACAAGCGGCGGCGGAAGCCCTGATGCAAGAAAAGGTTACGGCGGCGTACGAAGCGGAGGCAATGGCTTACGAAGCGTCGGCGGCGGCGGCCGAAGCAGCAGCCGCGGCGCGGGAAGCGGAGGCGGATGCGCACGAAGCGGATGCGCAGACGCAATATGCTTCGAGCAGTCGGGAGCGGGCTTCGGATGCGCTGCGGTATGTTCCGACTGCGCGGGAGCGGGCTTCGGATGCGCGACGGAATGCTTCGACTGCGCGGGAGGCGGCTTCAGATGCGCGGGCGTGGGCTTCGGATGCGCCACAGTATGCTTCGAATGCCCGGGAGGCGGCCTCGGCGGCGCGGGGGTATGCTTTGGATGCGCGGGAAGGCGCGCGGGAGGCGGACTCTCTCAGGATGCTTTCCCCGGCGAGCGCAACGGCGATATTGTGGGAGAAGGTGGTGCAGGCGGAGGAAGCGTCCGAGGCGGTGGAGGAGCGGGAGGCGGAGGCGTGGGAAATGGCGGCGCAGGCATGGGACGCGGTTGGGGAGGCGTACGACGGGGAGTAACGTGCGTTATCCGAATAGCGCCCGCAGGTATTCCCGCCGCATCTTCGCAATGGCGGCGATGGAGATTTGTTTCGGGCAAACGGCTTCGCATTCTCCGTGGTTCGAGCAGTCGCCGAAGCCTTCGGCCTGCATCTGATCCACCATGCGCACGACCCGTTCCTTGCGTTCGGCCTGGCCTTGCGGGAGGTGCGCAAGATGGGCTATTTTCGCGCCGGTAAACAAGGAAGCGGACGCATTCGGACAGGAGGCGACGCAGGCTCCGCACCCGATGCAGGCGGCGAAATCGAATGCTTCGTCTACGTCTTTCTTCGGAATGGGCAAGCTGTTCGCATCCGGCGCGCCGCCCGTATCCACGGACACGTAGCCGCCCGCCGCAATAATACGGTCGAATGCGCTGCGGTCCACCACCAGGTCCTTGATGATGGGAAACGCTTCGGCGCGGAACGGTTCGACGACAATGGTGTCTCCGTCCTTGTAATGCCGCATATGCAACTGGCACACGGCCGTAGCCTTCATGGGGCCGTGCGCAATGCCTCCCACCACGAGGCCGCATGAGCCGCAAATGCCTTCGCGGCAGTCGTTGTCGAATTCGACCGGGTCTTCCCCCTTATGGATGAGTTCTTCGTTCAACACGTCCAGCGCCTCGAGGAAGGACATATCCTCGTTCAGGTTGTCGAGCGTGTAATCGACCAGCCTTCCCTTTGCGTCCGGTCCGGACTGCCGCCAGACTTTCAAGTGTATGGTCATCGTTTGCGCCATGGGGCTGCGAAATGGTTCAGATCAGAGTATCCTCAGGGCTTCGACAAACGCGCTGCGCTATTTGTAACTCCTCGTGGACAAATCGACTGCTTCGAACGATAGCGCCTCCTTGTGCAGGACGGGAGCCGCGGCGTCCTCCGCGGATTCCCATGCGGCTACGTAGGCATACGCTTCGTCCCGCCGCAGCGCTTCGCCTTCCGGCGTCTGGTATTCCTCCCGGAAATGGGCGCCGCACGATTCGTCCCGATGCAGGGCGTCGCGGGCCATAAGTTCGCCCAGCTCCAGGAAATCCGCTACGCGGCCTGCAAATTCGAGGTTTTTGTTCAGGGTATCCTTTCGACCGGGGATGGATACGTTCTTCCAGTAATCGGCCCGCAGGTCGGCGATGGCGTCGATGGCGTGCAGGAGTCCGTCCCGATTGCGGGACATGCCTACGTAGTCCCACATAATCTGGCCAAGTTCCCGGTGAAACTCCGTAACCGTTTTGTTTCCATTGACATGAAGCATGCGCCGGATGCGGTCTTCCGCCGCGTTCGCCGCCTCGTCGAACGCCGGCTCGGATATGTTCACATCGCCGCTGCCGCCGCCGGAAGCGATGTAGTCGCCCAGCGTGGACGAAATAATAAAATATCCGTCGGCAAGGCCCTGCATGAGCGCGCTGGCGCCCAGGCGGTTGGCTCCGTGGTCCGAAAAATTGGCTTCGCCCAGCACAAACAGCCCCGGTATGGTGCTCATGAGGCGATAGTCTACCCACAGACCGCCCATCGTATAGTGGACGGCGGGATAAATCCGCATCGGAACCCGGTACGGATTTTCGCCCGTGATGCGCTCGTACATTTCGAAAAGATTTCCGTAGCGCTCATTCACGCGGGATTCGCCGAGACGCTGGATGGCGTCCGCAAAATCCAGATAGACCGCCTGCCCCGTCGCGCCCACGCCAAAACCGTCGTCGCATATCACTTTGGCGGCCCGGGACGCCACGTCCCGGGGCACGAGATTCCCGAAACCCGGATACCGCCGCTCCAGATAATAGTCGCGTTCCTCTTGCGGAATGTTTCCCGGAGAGCGCGTATCGCCCGCTTTGCCGGGCACCCAAACCCTGCCGTCGTTGCGCAGGCTTTCGCTCATGAGCGTCAGTTTGGATTGGTATTTCCCCGATACCGGAATGCAGGTCGGATGAATCTGGGTGTAACAGGGATTGGCGAAGAAGGCCCCTTTCCGGTGACACCGCCAGGAAGCGGTCACATTGGAATTTTTGGCGTTCGTGGACAGGAAATACACATTGCCGTACCCTCCCGTGCATAGCAGTACGGCGTCGCCGGCGTGGCGCTCCAGCTCACCGGTTACGAGGTTGCGGACCACGACGCCCCGCGCTTGTCCGTCCACAACCACGAGTTCGAGCATTTCCCGGCGAGGAAACATTTCGACGCCGCCGGCCTGGACCTGTCGTTCGAGCGCCTGGTACGCGCCCAGCAGCAATTGCTGGCCGGTTTGGCCCCGGGCATAGAACGTGCGGGACACCTGTGCGCCGCCGAAGGAGCGATTGTCGAGCAGTCCCCCGTATTCCCGTGCGAACGGAACGCCTTGCGCAACACACTGGTCGATGATCTGGTTGCTGATGGCGGCAAGGCGATGCACGTTGGCTTCGCGGGCGCGGTAGTCGCCGCCCTTGACCGTGTCGTAAAACAGGCGCCAGACAGTGTCTCCGTCGTTCGGATAATTTTTGGCGGCGTTGATGCCTCCTTGCGCCGCAATCGAATGCGCTCGCCGGGGCGAATCCTGGATACAGAACACCTTGACGCGGTATCCGAGTTCGGCCAGCGAGGCGGCCGCAGAGCCTCCGGCCAGCCCCGTGCCTACGACGAGCGCCTCGTGTTTTCGTTTGTTCGCCGGGTTGACGAGCCTGGCCTTGTCGAGATAGCGCTGCCACTTCTCGGCAAGCGGACCGGACGGAACGTGGGACTCCAGCGGCATAGCGGTAGCGTTACAGGGCGGAGAAGTAAATGTACAGGGGGAGCGCGATAAAACCGACGGCGACGCCGACGGCAAGCAGGGCGGCGATTCCGTAGATCAGCGGCGTCAGGCGCCGATTCATGGCGCCGAGGGACTGAAGCGCGCTCCATACGCCGTGCCGCAAATGAAATCCGAGCAAGATCATGACGGCGGCATATCCGAAGGCATAGAGTGGGCGCTGGAATTTTTCGGTAACCAGTCGTTTCAGGTCCCGGATCTGTTCGCCTTCCGCCAGCAGACTATATCCCTCTGCGATTCCCGGGCCGAACTTGAAGGACTTGATGTGGATTACGAGAAAAACGAGCAGCACGACGCCGGTCAGGATCATGGTTCGGGAACTCGGCGATTGCAAGCCGGGCCGTCCGGCGCTTCGATAGACGTCGTATCCGCGTTTCCTGGCGCGCCGTTTGCCGAGGTAGATATTGACGCCGAGGATCGCATGGATGACGAGGCAAACGACCAGCAGGATTTCGGCGGCGTAGAGCAGCGGCCCCAGGCTCATCAGCTTGTGCGCGTATTCGTTGTAGGCTTCGCCTGCGCCGAAGTAGCTCAGGTTTCCCGCCATGTGGAGGATTACGAATCCTGCCCAGGCGAGGCCTGTAACCCCGGTCAGTATTTTTTTGCCGATCGGAGAGGCAAGGGCCGACAGGATATCCGGCTTGTCGCGTGTGGTCCGGGGCGTCATGATGCAGGGCGAGCGTTGCGACGCAGGGCCTTTTCGGGCTCTGATCGGGGTGTTTCAGGCGTGTCGGGGGTGAAAAAGAATGCAAAGAAGATAATAAATAGTAAGTTTCATTGGATTATTACAAAGTTTATGAATATACTGTCTGTTGCCCGGAATCAAATCGCATGTTCCGGGCCTGCATTTTGAAACCACTCGCCATACGGAGGCCAAACTATGACGAAATTACGTACTCTTTCCATAATGACGCTTGCCATCGCCTTGATGGCGCTCGTCGGCTGTGGCGGACAGCAAGCCGACAGCGAAGACGCCATGATGGACGACCATGAGATGGAGATGGAAAGCCATGACATGGATATGGAAGCCGAAGGGATGGATATGGATATGGAAGCCGATGACATGGAAATGGAGGGAGACGGGGACGATATGGAGATGATGGAAGGGGAGGAGATGGAGGAATAACTCTGCCCCCCGGACCGGCGCCACACGGCCTGTGATCGGAGCGTTTTCGGTCGCAGGCTGTCGCATGTCTTTTTTCTCGCTTCCTCGAAGACGAGGGAGCGAGACGCGTTACTTTCTTTCGCGGATCGGGAGTACGCGTTTTTCTCGCGGACCTGCGTACGCAGCCTTCGGGCGAATCAGCTTGTTGTTGCTCCACTGCTCCTGCAGATGCGCGCTCCAGCCCGCCGTACGGCTCAGGGCGAAGATGGGCGTGTACAGGTCGATAGCAATGCCGAGCGCGTAGTAGATGGAGGCGCTGAAGAAGTCTACGTTGGGATACAGCCCTTTTTCCGTCTCCATTACGTCCATCATTTCCAGGCTCATGGCATGCCATTTCAGGGAGCCGGCTTCTTCGCCGAATCCCCTGGCCATGTCTTTGAGGATGCTTGCGCGCGGGTCTATAGTCTTGTAGACCCGGTGCCCGAACCCCATAATGCGTTCCCGCCGCGCCAGTTTAGCCAGAATATAGTCCGCTGGCCGCTGGCCGGACCGGTCGATTTCGAGCAGCATGTGCATCACTTCCTGATTGGCCCCGCCGTGCAACGGGCCCTTCAGCGCTGCGACGCCGCCCGTTATAGCCGAGTAGATATCCGATAGCGTAGCTCCGATAACGCGGCTTGCAAAGGTCGAAGCGTTTAGCCCGTGTTCCGCGTGCAGGACAAGGCAAGCGTCGAACGTGCGTTCGGCCATTTCGCCGGGCCGTTTCCCCGTAAGCATGTAGAGGAAATTGTGCGCATGCGAGCAATCCATGCGGGGCGGCACCGGTTCTTTGCCGTTGCGCAGCCGGTCGATCGCGGCGATAATTCCCGGAACGCGCGCGACGATCCGGATGGACTTTCTGTAATTCGCTTCCGGAGCGTTGTCGTCGGCCTCTTCATCGAAAAGACCGAGCGCAGAAACCGCCGTTCGGAGCATGGCCATGGGGCTGGCGCCTTCGGGCATGCGCTCCAGAACGCCCCACAGGCCCTCCGGCAAGACGAGGGCTGCGCGCAATTGGTCTTTTGCCTGGTCCAGCCGAGCCTGATTGGGCAGGTCGCCGTCCAGAAGAAGACAAAGCACTTCCTCGTAGGAAGCGTTGCGAGCGAGATCGCGGATATCGTAGCCGCGATACAGCAGGCGTCCGGCTTTTCCGTTGACGAGAGCGATATGCGAATCCAGCGCAACGACATCCGCGAGGCCTTGCGCCTTCGTCGTCGCATATCCTGCTTTTTCGGGATCTTTAGAGGCGTTCTTCGGGGTGGAGGAGGGCATGGGGGGGCGATAACGGTCTTTGCTCAAGTCGTCCCGCGACGGAACGACGCTGCTATTCATTATGGGGTGATTTTATGCGTCTGGCGCCCAAAATCTGCTTTTTCGGAATAAGTAAGCCTGTAAAATACGCGAAAACCGGGACAAAGTGCCGCCGCGTCGGCGGGATCATTTCGGTTCGAGCGGCATGTAATGTAACGGAAAATGTGAATTTTCTTTAGGATACCCGGTTGGGTCGCCGATCTTCACACACGAAATTTTTACAAGTTTTCAAGGAGCGTAGCACGTTGTCCTTGAGTCGGTTTTGCGATACCGTTTTTCGTAAGCGACGCATTTTGCGCGTTGCGCATGCGCGGGGCGGAGCCCCCATTCCGAATAGTCCGTTTGCGCGGTCTGTTCCTGTGGTTTGGCGGCGCTTCGAGTTCGACGGCGCACTTTCTGAACGGCGTTCCCCGGGAGGTTTTGCGCCTGCCGTACGGAATGCTTGCTTGCATCCAGTCGAAAATGCCGTTGGGGCTTTGTGGATGCATCGTTCAGGCGCAACGCCCGGTCCGATGGGGCCGAGTGCGCGGCGCATCGACCGACTCGCCGAAAGCGTGCGCTCACGTTTTATATGGGTAAGGAAATTGTCATCAATGCAGAAAAGGCGCAAACGCGGATAGCCATCCTGGAAAATGGAAAGCTCGCAGAACTCTACATAGAGAATCCCGATAATTCGCGAACGATCGGCGATATTTATCTGGGCAGGGTATGCAAGGTCATGCCCAGCATCCAGGCCGCGTTCGTGGATATTGGGCGCAAACAGGACGCCTTTCTTCATTTTTCCGATTTGTCGGACGACCTCGGGCAGTTGCTCGAATTCGTTTCGTCGAAGCGCCCCGATGTGTCGCGCACGGTTAATCGAAACCGCAAGCCGCCGAGAAAACGGGGGCCGCGCCGCAAACCGCACCGCAATCGCGGCGCGTCCAGGCGCGGAGACGAAAAGGCTTCCTTTGAGCGGGCCGTGAAAATTCGCGTCCGGCGCCGCATTGCGCAACGCTTGTCCAGAAAAACGGATAAGGTTCGCCGCTCTGCCGCTCCGCCTGAAAAGTACCTGAAAGCCAATCAGCGGATTCTGGTCAAGGTTGTCAAGGAGCCGATTTCGACCAAGGGCAGCCGCGTTTCCACGGATATATCGATGGCCGGGCGTTTTCTGGTCCTGGTTCCGTTCGGAAACTATGTAGCGGTGTCGAAGCAAATTCATTCCTACAAGGAGCGTCGTCGCCTCAAGACGCTGGCCAAAAGTCTGGTTCCCCCGGGCATAGGCCTGATCGTGCGCACCGTGGCCCAGGGGAAAGACGCAAAAACGCTCGATACGGATTTAAGGCTGTTGCTCGACAAATGGCGCAAGATGGAAGAGAAACTTGCGGGCCGTCCCAGACCGCCCATGCTGGCGCACCGCGACGTGAACATGCTTTCGTCGGTTATACGCGACCGGGTCTCCGAGGATTACGACCGGGTGCTGATCGATAACGAGCGGCTCTATCGCAACGTCAGGAATTATATTCAGGCGGTTGCGCCGCAAATGGCCGACGCCGTTCAGCATCACAGCGGGAACAAGCATGTGTTCGAGGCGGCGGGCGTCCAGAACGAAATACAGGAGGCGTTTTCGGAGCGCGTTAATTTGCCCGGCGGCGGATATCTTTTCATCGAGCATACGGAGGCCATGCACGTGGTGGACGTGAACTCCGGCAGGGCGGGTCGCGGGCTATCGCAGGAAGAAAGTTCGGTGAAGGTGAATCTGGAAGCTGCGCGGGCTATCGCAAGGCAAGTTCGTCTGCGGGATCTTGGCGGCATCATTGTGGTGGATTTCATCGATCTCCGGGACGAAAGGAACCGCAGGAAAATTTTCGACGAGATCAGGAAGGAATTCAGAAAGGACCGCGCCGTGACGAAGGTGCTGCCCATGAGCGATTTCGGGCTTATTCAGATTACCCGACAGCGTTTGCGCCCAAGCGTTACGGTGGACGCCAATTCCCCGGAGTTTCCGGCGCAGAACGGTTCTTCCTCGAATCCGAATACGCAGGCTCCTGAGCCGCGCGAAACGTCCCCTCCGGAAAACAAGCCTGCGAAGACAAAATCTCCGGCCCCGAAACCGTCCGGGAGCACGGAGAAAAAAGAATCGAAACGGTCTCCCGGAAGGGGACGCGGGATCGCCCGGGGAAGGCGTCCGGATCCAGTCGTCGTGCTGCAGGAAATCGAGCAGTGGATGGCGGCGTACAGAGCAACAGACGGCCCGCGGAACCTGACGTTATGGACGCATCCGTTTACGGCGGCTTGGCTCAAGGGCAAAATCGCCGGCATTCGCGTAGGTTTTTTTCTGAAACATTCCTTGCGCATGCGTCTCAAAACAGACGGAAGGATGTCGCCGTACGCATTCCGCATTACCGATACCCGGTCCGGGGAGGACCTCACCCGGCATGTTGCGTTGCCGAAAAGGGGACAGTCCGGTTAGGGCCTGTTAACACTATGCAGCGGCGCTTGGCATGGCAGGAAAACAGGCCCCGCCCTTCGGGTTCCGCCGGTCACGGCGTTACTCTTCGTTGCTCGTCGCTCATTTGGAACCACCAAACTTCACTCCTCGCGCCTTGAATGACGCCGTGCCTGACGGAACAGAGCATTGCTGCATAGTGTTGACAGGCCCTGGATCGGGTCGGACGGTCACGCCGCCGCTTTCGCTACTTTTGGCCAGATTATGCCTCATCGCGGAACTTCGTTAGCCCCGGTTGCGGGCGTTGCGGCCATGGCGTTGCTCGTTTTTGCTTCGATTGCGGCGGTTTCGGATGCCCGGGCGCAGCTTTTTTCTTACGGAAGGGTCGCGCAACAACGCACGACCACGGTTGCGCTTGCATGGCAGGCCGTCGATTTCCAGCCGCAAGGGGGGAAGCCGGGCGAAGAGGCTCCGGCCTTCACGGGTCCGGCGTATGGCTTATTGTACCTGCGGGGCAATCTTTCTGCATCCATCGCATACGGCCCGGAAAATACTGCCGAGGGACCCGACACGCGGTTACTCGACTTTTCTATAGAAACCTGGAACCGTCTTTTTGCGATCGGGAAGTCGGAGGCCGTCCGATTATACATTCCCCTGACGCTTCAATCCAACTATCGCCGCGTGAATCTGGCGGGACAGGCGGACGCTCCGTTTTCGTCGTTTCAGGTAACGGCGCTCGGTTTGGGCGCGGGCCTTGGCGGCAGTGCGGAACGCGGCAAGAAAGTTCTATTCGAGGCGCGGGCGGCTCCGGTTCTGGGCGTTGCGCTGCGGTCCTTCGGAGGCAGCGCGGGCCTGTCCTGGCTGGTGGATGCGAGCGCGCGCCTGCATGTTCGCGAGGCGTTCGGGCGCCTGGGCATATCGGCGGGGTACGGATTCCGCGTACAAGCCTGGCGGGCGGGCGATGCGGACTTGTTGCTGGATCCCGACCAGACCAGAGTGGATCACCGCGGCTCGCGGCATATGGTCGCCCTGGGCCTGAGTTGGTGACCGCGCACTCCGAACATCCCGATATTTTTTGTCCCTGAACCTGGTGTCCCATGACGACCAAACATATCCTTGAAGAACTCAAGGAAGCGGCTGCCGGGTTCGGCCTGGAGGTGCGCATGGAAAAAGGGCATTTTCGAGGCGGACGGTGCAAGGTTGGCGACGAACACATGATTGTGCTGAACAAGCAGCATCTTCCCGAAATGCAATTGATTGTGTTGGCCAGCAGCTTGCGGGACTTGCCTGTCGACGATATTTTTTTGAAACCTGCCGTGCGCGCCGCCGTCGAGGAAGTGTGGCGGCGACACGAGCCGGAGGCGATATACGAAGCGGATGATACGGAGTGAGGATCGCATTCGAGTAACCCTTCTCGGTACGGGCACCTCCACCGGCGTACCCGTTATCGGGTGCGCGTGCCCGGTATGCGCATCGGCGGACCCGCGCGACAAGCGCACCCGCAGCGCATGCGCTCTGGAGACGCAGGGGCTGCGTATTCTTATCGACATCGGACCGGATTTTCGCGAGCAGGCGCTTCGCGAAGGGATCCGGCATATCGACGCCGTGCTGTTCACGCATCACCATTTCGACCATGTGGGCGGCATGGACGACCTGCGTCCGTTCCTGTTTGAAAATCGGCGGCCCATTACGTGCTACGCCCGCTGCAATACGGTGCAGGTTTTGCGAAAGATGTTCACCTATATTTTCGAAGATCGTTCGTATCCCGGCGTTCCCGATCTGAAGTTGCAAATTGTCGAGGGGCCTTTTACCGTAACCGGACGCCGCGATGCGGCGCAGTCCATATCCGTGACGCCTATCGATGCGTATCACGGGGACCTGCCCCTGTTCGGGTACCGGATAGGGAAGTTCGCCTACCTGACGGACACCAACCGGATTCCGGAAAAAAGCTTCGACTTGCTGCATGACCTGGATGTGCTGGTGCTCGACGCCTTGCGCGAGGACGGGCACCCGACGCATTTTTCCTTTCGGGAGGCGATTCGGGCCGCGCAGCGCATCGGCGCGCGGCAGACTTATTTCACCCATATGACGCATAGCACGTTACACGCCGACGCCGAGGCCCGCTTGCCGGAAGGCATCCGGCTCGGTTACGACGGGCTGGTTTTCGAAACAGGGGCGTGAGGGCGCGGTTCGTTCTTGCCGCCTCCCGAAGAGCGCTTCACGCCTGCGACGCCCCGAAACCGCAGCGTTTTGCGCTGATTTCAAGGATGGAATCATGACGGCCTGTACTTGCGTAAGCGAAGCGCTGATCGAAGTGGACTTGACAAGAGAGCATCCTTTACTTGCATGATCGCTCCGGAGGATACCTGTGAAACTGTTCGTACTCAATGGCCCCAACCTGAACCTGCTCGGTACGCGCGAACCGGAAACCTACGGGACGACCACGCTGGCCGACATGCAGGACGCTCTGTGCGCCTTGTTTCCCGAGGTGGATTTCCGGTTTGTCCAGAGCAATCACGAGGGGCGCCTGATTGATGCGTTGCATGAGGCGGCCCGGGAGGGCGCGGCGGGCGTGGCGTTTAATCCCGGCGCCTTTACGCATACGTCCGTCGCGCTGCGGGACGCCGTGGCGGCGATAGACGTACCCGTTATCGAGGTGCATTTGTCGAATGTGCACGCCCGCGAGTCTTTTCGGCGTCGGTCCATGATCGCCGCCGTATCGGCCGGGCAGATCGTGGGTCTGGGCGCGAAAGGCTACGAACTGGCCGTACGCTACTTTCTGGACAGCGCCGGGGCGTAATGCGCATGAGCGACGTTTCTCGCGAACCCGCACCCCCCCCCGATTCGGAAGATCGGAAAGGTTCTGTCGGGCAAGACGATGCGGCGGGATCGCCGCGCAGGAATGCGGCCGGCGTGGTGGCGGGCGGCATTCTTGCAAGTCGCCTCGCGGGATTCGTGCGGGAGCGGGTGGTTGCCCATTTTTTTGGACTGGGCGCGTACGCGGATGTTTTTCAGGTAGCGTTCCGGGGGCCGAACCTGTTGCAGAACCTGCTGGGCGAGGGCACGATTTCGGCGGCGTTCATTCCCATCTATTCGAAAATGATCGCGCAGGGGCGCGAACGGGAAGCCGGGCGGTTCGCCGGGGCGATTTTCGGGTTGTTGCTGGCGCTTACTGCGCTACTGAGTCTGGCGGGCATACTGCTGGCGGAACCTGTCGTAACAGTTTTTGCGGCAGGCTTCCGGGCCGACGCCGCCGCCGTGGCCGCGGGGGAACTGTCGGTCAACCGATTCGAACTAGCCGTGCGGGCCGTGCGCATCATCTTTCCCATGACCGGCTTGCTGGTGCTGGCGGCGTGGTGTCTGGGCGTACTGAATAGTCACCGGCGGTTTTTTCTGCCGTACTTTGCCCCGGCGCTATGGAATGCAGCAATCATCGGCGCGCTGATTGTCGGGGCGAGGATGACGCTGGGTTCGGCGGAAGGCGTTCGGACCGATCTGCTGTTCGCTGCTTTCTACGGGGCTTTTCTGGGCGGTTTCCTGCAATTCGCAGTGCAGGCTCCTCTGGTGTTTCGGCTGCTTCGCGGCTTCCGTCTTTCCTTGTCTGCGAAGGTGGCGGGGGTTCGGGAAGCCCTGCGCGCCTTCGGACCGGCTGTCGCCGGGCGCGGCGTCTACCAGGTATCGTCCTATCTTGACCTTTTGCTGGCTTCCTGCCTTGCGGCCGGCGCCGTGTCAGCGTTGCGGCCGGCGCAGATGTTGTACGTCCTGCCGATAAGTCTTTTCGGGATGTCTGTGGCGGCGTCGGAATTGCCCGAGCTTTCGCGTTTCGGAAAGGGGAAATCCGAAGCCTTCGCGCAGCGCCTGGTTCGGTCTCTTCGCCAGATGCTCTTTCTGACGATTCCCACGTGTATCGGGTACCTTGCGTTCGGCCTGCTTATCGTGGGGGCGCTTTTTCGCACCGGGGAGTTTGGTTCCGAGGACGCCTGGCTGGTTTATCTGGTGCTGGCCGGGTATTCGCTGGGACTGCTGGCCACGGCCATGTCTCGCCTGCTGCAAAATGCGTTCTATGCGCGCAAGAATACGCGCACCCCGGCTCGCATCGCTGTCTTGCGCGTGGTCGTGTCTACGATTGCGGCTGTTCCCGCCATGCTTCTGCTGGACGGCGTCGCCGTGGGCGCGGTTGCGGGTGCGTCGCTGGAAACGCGTACGTTGTATCTGGGCAGTCTGGGGCTGGCCGCGGGCGCGACCGTCGGAGCATGGGTTGAATTATGGCGTCTCCAACGGTCGCTCGGCGTCTTGCTCCCCGCTTTTCGTTTGCCCTGGACGGGCGTACGCCGCATGACGGCGACGGCCCTGATTGCGGCGGCGCCGGCCGGGGCCGTATGGTTTTTGTTGCCTCGCCTGCCTGTTGCGATCGAAGCGTTGATCGTGGTATCGATATATGCGGCAGGGTATCTGGCTATCGCCTATGCGCAGCGCGTCCCCGAAATGGATCGTCTGTCCAGGCGGTTCGTTCGCCGCGGCAAGCGGGACGGGTAATGGGGCCTGCCATGCTGCTTCGTCATTTCTTGCCAGCACGCCTCTCGCAGGCCCTAATCAGAGTATCCTGAAATGGCCCGCCGGGCGCGTACGATTCCGGCATCTTTTTTGTTACATATTCTGATGGTAATTGCGTTCGGCCCTGCGTTTTGCAGCCTTAACCAGCGTATCCTCAGTCGGACAGTTCCTCATACGCATGGACTTCGATATGCGCATGCGATCGGCCCATCCATTCCCCAGGATACAGACGGCCCGTTACGCGGAGGCGGGCCGGGGTTTCCACAGCTTCCGGGAATACGAGGAGGTACGCATTGCCGTCCGATGTTTCCAGTATGTACTCGGCAAAAGGCTCGTTGCCCCGCACGGCGACCACCCCTTCTACCGTGATTATGTCGGCAGCGGGTTCGCGATTCGCGGCGCAGGAAGCAAGGCCCATAAACAACAGGCAGGCCATGTACGCTCCAGACGCATGGTATCGAGGCGAGCGGACGCGGGACGGTTTCGCGCGTTGGATTCGTTTCATTCTCGGCGGGCTTTTTTACCGGGGGCTGGCTGTTGTTTCGTAACGCAAACCACAGGGCGCGGTTTACGGGCCGTTTGCCTGTTTGGGTACAAGGTACGTATTTTCGTCGTTGTAAAACCTTTTGGCATATTCCGTCGCAATTTCGTAATATGAATTATCCCTTGTCGCGCTCGCCAAAAACGTTTTCTCATTCTCCCCATGGCCAGACGTTCCGTTTCTTGTCTTTCGTCCGTTTTCTGTCTCGCCTTGTTGCTCGCTGTCTCGCCAGCGTTCGGACAATCCCTGGGCGCGCTTGAAACCATGCAGCCGCCGCTCGCCGGGGATGGTCCTGCCTTGTCGGCAGACGACGAGAGGCGCATCATTCATGTAACGGATCGGCTGGCCCGCATGCCGGAGTCCATCGCGGCCTTGCGGGCGTACCATGAAGCCAGAGCGCTGGGTTTGTTGCCCGTCGCCAAGGCTGCGGTGCCGTACGATATCGGCGACGAGAAAGAGTTCAATGTGCTGAAGAATCTTCTATCAGACAATGCACGCTGGGAAACGCGCGCGTTCACGCTGGCGGCTGAAAGCGATATCGCCAATATCTGGGTTGCGAACGATCAGCAGGGCGTCGCTACGGACGAGCAACTTGCGGAGATCAATACTTATGTGCTTTCCGAAACTCCCGAAGGTTCCTGGCGGCCGGAGCGGGGCATCATAGCGAACAGCCACGAGGTATTCGGCGATCCGCCGAATGCTCCCGATGCGGACGGCAAGGTCGACATACTGTTTTTCGATATCGAGGAGGGCGACGACGACTGCTGCATACTCGGCTTCGTTACGGCGTTAGACCTCGACCCCAATCCTGATTCCGGCGAGGGGAATGCGGCCAATATTGTTTACATGGATCTGCCCGACGGCATACAATTACAAGGGGGGGGCGCCCTTAGGCTGTCAGGCACCCTGGCGCACGAGTACCAGCACCTCATTCATTATGCTTATCAGGATGTTAACTTCAACGGTCCCTGCTCCACCTGCGAACTTACCTTCGTCAACGAAGGCTTGTCGGAGTGGTCTGAATTGCTGCACGGATTTCCCCTCCGGAACATTCGGTATCTGAGCGATCCGAACGCATATGGCGTTCGGTTGTTTACCTGGCGTCACGACGGAACGATTCGACAAGTTGAAAACGATTACGAGCGATCCGGGCTTTTTACTACCTACATTGCGGATCGCATCGGTCGGGAATCTACCGGATCCATCGTACGCGCAAAATGCCCCGTGGGCGCCACTTTTTGCCCGATAGGTTCGTGGCTTAAAGGCGCAGCAGGGTACGAATTTGTGTTGGGCGAGCATAATCTTTCGCTCGCGGGTATCGTAGCGGATTTTCACGCCGCAAATTTTATCAACGACGCCAGCGTAGGCGCGAAATATGCTTACCAGGCTCCCGCCAGGCAAGACATAAAAGCGGTTTCTACCGTGAGCGTGGACGCCACAACGGATATTTCTCCTTTCGAGAGGACGGTGAATGTGTCGAGCGGCGCGGTAGAGTATTTGACTTGGAAGGACGTGACGAATCTTTCGCTGAAAATCCGGGATTTTGGAAGTACAGATGGCGGCGGGCCAGACGAGGGCGGGTCGGAGAGCACCCGGATCGGAATGGTCGAAGGCGCAAGCAGTCGTCGGGACAATTTGTCGTTGCGGTTGTTCGCCAAAACGAAAACGGGGGCGAAGCAGGTCATAGACCTGGACTCCGCTACGCAAGATCATGTCGTGAACGGAGAATATGAGCAAGTTACCCTGATCGTCGTGAACGCGCAGGTGGTGGAGAGTTTCGATGCTCCGTCCATCAAACTGCATATTACCGGCAGATGGGGGAATAGCCCTGAGTTCGATGTGACCACCGTGTCGTACGAAAGGGGCCAGAACGAGGACCATATATACCTTGACGGGGACGAAGAGGATGTATTGGCTCAGATTTTTCCGGTGCCCGCCGGAGCGCGTCTGTCAAATGTCTTTGTAGCGCCGGTGTATGATAACCAGTTTCGCAATGGAATGGCGCCCGCCGGAGCGCCTCGGGATTTTACCCTGAAGGTGTGGGACGTGCAATACAGACAAGTGGTATATGAAGAAGACGATACAACGGATCCGCCCACGCCTCTTCGCAGTTGGCGGGTTCCGTTTCCCGGCCGCGAACTTTATAGCCAGGACATGGACGAATCTGCAGGCGCGTCGCATATAAACTTTCAGGGTGCTGGCGAGCCCAGCGCGTATTCGTTCCTGAGGGTCAATCTTCCGTTGGACGAACAGGCGCTTTCTGCGCTTCCGGATTCTATTTTCATTGGCTTGGCCAACAAGGGGGTTGATAATAATTACCTTGTCTCCACGACGGCCCGAAGCGTTCCGGGCCATGCGCAGGATACGCTGGCCTACTGGTATGGAACCATCGAAAACGAAGATGGCGACGAGGTTACGGGCTGGCGTCCCATGGCGAGTCTTCGGCTATGCCGCAAGGAGGACCGCAACTGCGATACGAACGACGACGAAGACGGGTGGTTTTCACTGGCGGGCCAGGTGTTTCCCATGCGCGCCCGGTTTCGTACCCCCCTGGTTACGTCCGCGGAAGATCCTCTGGAACTTCCCTCTGGCGTGACGCTGGCGCAGAACTATCCGAATCCGTTCAATCCAGCCACCTCGATTACCTGGACGCAACCGGCTTCCGCTCCGGTTCGGCTATCCGTGTACAATCTGCTGGGACAGAAGGTGGCCATGCCGGTGGATGGCCTGCGCCCGGCGGGCAAACATGAAGTGCGCCTGGACGGTTCCGGGTGGGCCAGCGGCGTGTACGTCTATGTGCTCGAAACAGGGGTGCATATAGCTACCCGGCGCATGGTGCTGCTGAAATAAAGCACACTTAATCAGAGCATCCTTAACAGGCCCTGATCAGCGTATCCTTTATTCGTTTTCGTCCCGGTTGTTGTACTTGTGGCGTTCGTTGGAGCGGGTTTCGTCGATAACCCGTTCGAACAGCCGTCGCACGGCGGCGTCGGAAAGGGGCCCCTCGTTTTCGGCGATTACATTGCGGATGACTTCGGCTTCCCGTTTCGGGATATAAACCGGCCAGCCCATTTTTTTCTTTATTGCGCCGATGACATTGGCGCACTCCACCCGTTCGTTCATCACAAGCAGCATGATGCGGTCCAGAATATCTATGCGTTGTCGCCAGGGCGTCATATCGCTTTCGGATGGATGCGCCGGCGTGGCGGGAGCCTCCTCGGCAAGATGATCCATCAGGTCCTGCATGGCTTGCAGCAGGTTTTCCGGCGGTTTCGATCCGGAGGGCATGGAGCGTACTTCAGTTGGGAGAAATGCTGGGCGGCGTTGGGTTTGGGCGGTTTCGCGTTACGGAAACGTTGCAAGGGGAAGGTTCGGTTCCATGACAGGGTTATCCAGGGCGTCCGTTCGCCCGGCGGAAAGCCGGATATGCGCGGCAAAGGCAATCATGGCGGCATTGTCTATGCAATATGCAAGCGGGGGCATGCATATGCGTACGTTGCATGTTTCGCCCAACGTTTTCGCCCGTTGCCTGAGTCGGGCGTTGGCGGAAACGCCTCCTGCGATATGTACGTCGCGTACGCCGGTCTCCTTAATGGCTCGGCCCAGGGGGTCGATCAGCATATCCACGACGGCTTCCTGGAACGCGGCGCACAGATCGGGCAAGCGATGTTTCATGAGCGCTGCGCGCTTTTTATCGCCCAATCCGTTCAGGTAATAAAGCACGGAGGTTTTGAGTCCGCTAAACGAAAAATCGTATCCGTCGAGGCGAGCGCGGGGAAAGGAATGGAAATTCGGGTCCCCCTGCGCCGCAAGGCGGTCGATGGCGGGGCCGCCCGGATATCCGAGATCAAGGAGCCGGGCGACCTTGTCGAAGGCTTCTCCCGCAGCGTCATCGCGGGTCGTTCCGAGGGTGCGAAGCGCCAACCCTTTTTCCACAAGGACCAGTTGCGTATGTCCGCCGGACACGATCAGGCATAGCCAGGGGCATTTCGGCAATGACCGACCGATGGATGCAGAGAAGATGTGTCCTTCGAGGTGATTGATTCCCATGACGGGCACGCCCAGCCCCAATGCGTATGCCCGGGCAAAGCCGAGCCCGACGAGCAACGATCCGGCCAGGCCCGGCCCGCGGGTTACCGCCACGGCGGTGAGGTCGGACGGCGCGACGTCGGCCTTTTGGAGGGCTGTGCGCACTACCGGAACGATACGGCGCTGGTGCGCGCGCGAGGCGAGTTCGGGCACGACCCCGCCGAAGCGGGCGTGTATCTGCTGCGAAGCCATTTCGCTGGACAGCGCCTTGCCGTTGGCTATTACGGCGGCCGCGGTATCGTCGCAGGAACTTTCGATACCCAATATGAAGGAATCGTTTGACACAGGAGTCAATAGTTGGCGGATTGCGGCAATGGGGGATGTGAAGCGCCCTTCGCAGTCTCTGAACTTTGCAGATTTAAGCAGCGTATCCCTAAAATACAGGATATGCCGATCAAAACCGCTTTGCTCAGCGCACCCTTCGCAACTTTTGCGCTTTGCGGACGTAATCTAACGTATCCGGGGTTTCTTGCCCGGGAATATCGATTCGTCTTGACAAATAGTTCCGCAGCGTCTATTATGGGAGCATAATGGGGGTTTCCGTGTTGTGGCCTCCCGGTATTTCCATCGTATTCGCCAAGCGGCGCCCGATTACGCGCCCCAAACCGTATTTCTTATGATGCGAAACAGGCTGTTTCTTCTTTGGCTGGTCGTGTTTTTTGGCATAGCTGTCCCTGCGCAGGCCCAGTATCGGCAAGACGTACGGAATCAGCAAGTGCAGTCCCGCCTCTACGATGCTTCGTCGGGCGCAACGTTTTCGTTGAACCGGCTCTTTAGCCCGCAGCATTTTCGGATGGGGCATTCGTACGAAATGTCTTTTGGTTCGTTTGGCGGCATGAGCACTTCGCTCGGCATGTACACGAACACCATGCGCTTTCAGTTCAACAGCAAACTGGCGGGCCGGGTGGATCTGGCGTACGCCTTTTCGCCCTTCGGCGGAGCGAATATGCCGGGCGCCTCGGAAGGAATGCAGGGCCGGTTTCTGCTGCGCAATGCGGAGATTGCCTATCGTCCTTCCGACAAGGTGCAATTGCATTTTTCCGTCCGGCAAAGCCCGTATGGAGGATACATGAGTCCGTATGGGTATGGCGGGTATGGAAGGCATGGCCCTGCTTTCGGGTACCGGCCGTATTACGGCGGGAGCATGATGCATATGCGCGTGGGGTCCGCCGACAATCTTTTCTGGAACGATACGCTTCGGTAGGCAAGGCGGCTGCGTCCTCGAATTTTCCTTGCCGGCTATGGCTCGCTGGAAGCATCGTTTCATGGGGGCGGCCATTGCGGTGCTTGGTTTCCTGGCCTTTGTGCTCGCCTACGGTTTTGTAACGCGCGTGGCCACATTGCCTGATCGGCAAAACAAAACCGCCCGGGATATCGTGCAGGTCGAGGTTCGCAATGGATGCGGCGTCGACGGTCTGGCGGGCGCCATGGCGACATTCCTGCGCGAGCGCGGCTACGACGTGGTGGAGACGGGAGATTACGAAACGTTCGGCGTCGCCCGCTCCATGGTGATCGACCGGGTTGGAGATATGGAAGCGGCGCGCAAGATGGCCGAAGCATTGGGGATACGACAGATCGAACAGGATATTCGCCCGGACTATTTTCTGGATGCTTCCGTGGTGATCGGTCTGGATTACGAAACGTTGCACCCTTTCAGGAAATGAAGAATTCGTTGGATACTTCGCCTGCCATGGTAGCGCATGTCGTCGAGGCCATGCTGGACAAGAAGGCCCGGGACGTTACCGTGATGGACATGCGGGAGGTCGCCGGCTTCGTCGATTATTTTGTGATAGGCACGGGTGATTCAGAATTGCAAATCAAGGCGATCGCCGAGGCAATCAGGGAGCGGGTGCGTACGGAATGCGACGAGAAACCGTGGCATATGGAAGGCGCCGATGCATGGCAATGGGTGCTGCTGGATTATGTAGATGTGGTGGCGCATGTGTTCAGTCCGGACAAGCGCGCATTTTACGACCTGGAAAGGTTGTGGGGCGATGCTCCGAAAAAACAGGCGGATTCGGCCGGATTGCTGCAAGAAAACAGTTCCCGCGCATCGGGAAGCTGATCAGAGTCACCCGAAGGGCGCTCCACGTCCGCCATGTCCCGAATCCGTAGCGTTTACCGCTGATTTCAACGACGCCGGCACAATGTCCTGCACACACGAACGCGAAGCGCTGATCGAAGTAGATTTAATCAGAGTATCCTAAGGATTTCCCTGCGACCGAACCCCGGTTTGTTCGGGGTCAGGCGATTTCGTCCTCTTCAAAGAGGATCGTAAGGCTGGGAAGGAGGTTGTGCCGCCTCGCCAGTTTGAGCAGGGCGCCTGCGATTTCCTCCGGGGACTGAAAGGAAGCATTCTCCTTGCTGTCCGCGGCCAGTTCGTAGCCGATGGCTTCTTCTCCTTCTCCGTCTCGCGTCCAGGCGGTGGCTTCCTCAATGGCGAACGCGCCGTCCTCGGGCATGAACGAAGCGATAAAGCGTTCCCGTTTTTTGCGGGGATCGATCAGGCTGAGGCAACCGATGGCGCCGTATTCGTCGTCGTAGAAGAGGGTTTCCCCAATCAGTATGCGGATAAATTGTTCGAGGTCCAGGGATTTGCTTGCAGCCATCGTTTCGGGAATGTGCGCGTAGTGGTTTTTTCGATGCGTAGCGCGGGGTACCCGGATCATGCAAAGAGGATCCCATGGCGCGCCGCTGAGGGTTTACTCATTGAGAAAATCGGCGAGAAATTCGTTGGCGACAACGCCGCTGACATGGCGGACTTCCGCTTCGAACAGGCTGGCGAAGTGATGGACAATCTTTTCCTTCGCGTCTTGCGGGGCGACGGGGCCTCCCGTTTCCTTTTCAAGGGATGTTACGTTGGCGTCTGCAATTCCGCAGGGCACGATGTGCGAAAACCAGCTCAGGTCAGGGTTTGCGTTAAGCGCAAACCCGTGCATGGTTACCCATCGGCTGCACCGTATGCCCATGGCGCATATCTTTCGGGCCGTTGCGCTTCCCGGGGTTGTCGACGAATCAGCGTCAACCCAGACGCCGGTGCGTCCTGCAATGCGTCCGCATCGTACGCCGTACGATGTGCAAACGTTTATGATCGTTTGTTCGATCAGGCGCAAGTATCGGTGTATGTCGGCAACGAACCGGTCCAGGTCCAGAATCGGGTAGCCTACGATTTGTCCCGGTCCATGCCAGGTAATGTCTCCGCCGCGATCAATTTCAATGAATTCTGCGCCGCGTTGTTGAAGCAGGGCTTCGGAGACGAGCAGGTTTTGCCGATCCCCGCTTTTCCCGATCGTGTAAACGGGGGGGTGTTCGACGAACAGAAATACATGCGGGAGGATTTCCGGGGGCGTACGCCGCTTCGCCGTAATGAGTCGCTGCTGGATACGCTGTTGCAACGCCCAGGCTGGCCGATAATCCAGCTGGCCGATGTCGCAGGCCATAACGAATCTGGATGTGCTCATGTCAGGCGGCCTCCGCGCCCTGTCGAGTCAGTTGGCGATGCTCAACCGGAAATTGAACCCGCCGTTGATGCTTGTAGACGAAGGCGTCCGGCTGTCTTCGCTGATAAAGTTCTCGTAGCGAAGCGTGAAGTCCGTGCTGACGCGATTGCTGATCTGATAGGAAATACGGGGCGCAACCGTATAGCGTTTCGAGGCGGAAATGACGGATACGTTGTCTCCCTTGAGCGCATCCCCGACCACGAATGTTTCGCGCCGGTCGATGTAATCCGTCAGGGCTCGCCGCAGCAAAAGGCGCCGGTCGCTCAGGTTGGCCACGGACATGCTTAAACTGAAGCTGATCCGGTTGTTTATTTTTTTCAGGAAGGGCAGCTTCATGCCGGATCTGGAATAGTTGGCCGTCACGGTGATTTGGCTGTTGTTGTTTTCCGACACTTCAAAGTTGGTGGTGCTCAGCGCGTACGAGGTGCTCTTTTCCCAAGTGACGGTTGTTTGCAAGTTGCCCTTGAAGGACAGATCCAGTCCGATCAGGGGCTGGAACCGCTCGTTGACCCGAATGCTTCCGACTTCGTCTGTGGGGATGGTGAATACGATTTGTTGTCCGCTCAGGTCAAAAGCACGAGTCGAGTCGTTCGAAATCACATTGCGGCGGTAATCCGTGGCGTAGTCCGAACTGTAGCCATGCCGGAGGCTCGCGTTCGTAACCAGACTGCGAATGATGGGCCATTGCCCGATTCCCGACCAGGTAATTTGCCATCCAGGCATGGGGAAGGGCAGAAATCCGCGGGAATCTACGGCGCCCGGGCCGGACAGGAAGGCGTCCTGAAAATCGTCGACAATGGATTCGTTGGTGAGCACAATGCGCCCGTCTCCATTTTCGTCGCCGATGCGTCCGGGGTCTTCGGCGCGTGCGTCGTCCTGTCGATACGTTTCCAGCTGTCTGGCGAACAGGTCCAGGTAGCCCGCTCCGAAAACCCACACGGAAGCCCGGTTCGATCCGGCGAGCGTTTCTGTGATCGTGATGGGGTCCGGTCGGTACGTCCGGTTGGCGCTGTGGCTCCAGTTGGCGCTCCATGTCAGGTTAATCTGGAGAGACCGGGTCGGATTGAGCGTGGTGCGGCCTTGTATTTGTTTCCGGTCCGACAAGGCGTCTTGCACCTGTAGCCGGTCGCTGACGATGCGCTGTTCGAGGGGCAGGTCTCTGTCCAGGCCGAACCGGTATCCGAGTGGCGGTCCGGCATTATGGAAAAGGGCGTCTATCAGGCTGTAGGGCGTATTCACATCCAGGATGTCGCCATTGTCGTCCAGTATGAGTTGCCCCACGTTGCTGGAATTGCTGCTTTGGCTTGCGCTGTATGTGACCGTAAGTTCCCGGATGCCCGTGGCGGCCAGCAGGGTGCGGCGAGCCAGCGACGCCGGGTTGGGCAACAGGGTAGCGAGGAAGTCGGGCCCGCTTTCTTCTTTTGTTTCGCCGTCGTCTGTGTTTGCGTCGGGGGTTTCGGTATCGTCGTCGGTTGCCGCGGGCTGGCCGTCCGGCGCGTCCTCTTCTTGCGCAGGGGGCGTTTCCTCTGGTTCGGGCAGTACATCCTCGTTTGCGCCGTCCTGTATCGCATCTTCCTCGTTCCCTGCTTCCCTTGCGGCTTCCTCAGCGGCTTTTTCTCTTGCCTTGCGTTCTTTTTCTTCCTGTTTCAGACGTTCTTTTTCCTCGCGGGCTGCTTCCCGGAGACGCTTGCGTTCCTCTTTTTCGGCGGCTCGTTGTTGCTGGCGCTGCGCTCGCGCGTCGGATTGTTCCTGTCGGTACCGCTTTTCCGCCTCTTCCATCGCTTCGTAGAACGGTATTTTTCGGAACAGTTCCTGTATGCGGAGTGTGTTGCCGCCGCGTATTTCGGACTGGTTGCTTGTCGATGCGCCGGTATAGCGGCCAACCGAACCGTTCCGCCAGTTGAATTGCGAGCTCCAGGTGATATCCTGCAGGTCAAACCATGACAGCGCGGCGGGCATTCTCGGATTGAAGGCGGCCGTAAAACTTTCGCTGTGCTGATCGGTCCGAACGCCTTCGTGTCCGGAGAAAATGCGGTTGATAACTTGTCCCGCTCCAACCACGCGGAGTTGGCTTACTTCGAACCGCGTGTCGTCTTCGCCAATCAGGCCCGCCGCAAGGGCGGCTTGTTCCGTCGTATTGGCGAAAACGCTTTCGTTGCCGAGGCTATCGACGCGGATGACGGTAAACAGGGTATCTACCCCTGCCGCATTCAGGCTTTGGCTGGTGCTGGCCGTATACGACAGGTTGAGAAACTGGAACGGATCGTACTGGAAATTGCCGTTGCGCCGATGCGAAAGCGCATGCGACTGGCGCAGCGGAAATTCGACCAGTTCCGGCAGGGATTGCGCAGTGGCGTTCGGGAGGTCCCGCCGCCGGTCTTGCGACTCGGAGAAAGTGCGCGATGCGGTGGCTCCGGTCGAGATGATTCGGGGCGCGTAATTGAAATTCAGCCCGCCAAGAGGGCCGCCCAATATGGGGACATTTTCGAGGAACCAGAACGGACGCACTGTGCGCGGCCTGCGAACATTCAGCCGGTAGGTGAGGGAAGAATTCCATCGTTGGCTGTCCCGTTGCCGTTGGGACGGATTGCTGGCGCTTGCATTCGAAGAGGAAAAACTCAAGGCAACGCCGTCCACCGTATTGCGCAACACCCGCGAGTCGGACCCCGATTTACCTATTCGGATGCTGTAGGATCGCGTGACGGATCGGGTTTGGGCCGATTCGATGATTTCCTCTTTTTTCTGTTCGCGTTCCGCCTCGCTCAATTCCTCGTTCCGGTCGGCCTGCGAAAGGAGTTCTTCCAGCCGAATATCTCCTCGATTGGGCGAGAAACGGGGCGTGGAAGTCTGGTTGGATACCTGGGCCGAGGCGGGAAGCGTCCAGCCGTACCGTTCCGGGATGAATTTGTCGAGATTCACATCGGTCGTAACGCTCCAGTTGGAGATGTTGACCTGTTCGCGATCGCCCAGGGTGCTTTCCAGTCCGCCGAAGCCGTCGGTCTGGTGTTGCCAGGTGGCCCTGACCGTGGCCAGGTCGGCCAGCTTGACGTCTGCATTGCCCACGGCGGCCCACCCATTCGTTTCGTCGTAGCCGGACACTCTGAGTTCGTTCACCCAGACGGTCACATCCTTGAGAATATTCTCGGGGCGGATATTCCGGACGCCGGCAATGGTCGAATCGGCTCCGTTGCGAATGCCGAGCACAATAGTGTTTATGTTGCCCAGCGAGGGCGTTCCCTTGACGCCAAGGCGGGCGCCCGGGGGCGCAAATTCGGGAATATCGGGGCTGAGCGGCACATCCTGAATGTCCGACCAGTAGACGCTGTCTGTCGGGAAAGCCCGGTCGTCGCGCGATACCTTGAGCTGGTTCAGGGCGCCCAATTTGATATTTACCGAGTTCAGATCAATGAGCTCGCCGCCAACCATGCGATTGGTTTGCCAGATTTCGTCGGCGTCCGTCGACGCGATCGAGCTGGGAGACAGCGGCATTTCGTACTCGTAGTAGTCGTTCGTTTCGTTCGCGCCGAGACGCATGAAGAAGCGAACGTTGTCTCTTTCTTCGATGGGCGCGCCGTCTCCCTGTTCGCCGTGCATGTGCAGAAACATGCGCAGGTTCGAGTATTTCAGCAAATCTACCTCCTGCTGGTACGTTTTGAAGATAGCCTGTTGCTTGCCGGGCATAAGGTTTTCCACCCGCAGGGCCATGGCCTGTTCGCGCGCGTTCTGGAGCGCCGCGCTGGTGGTGCGAATCTGGCTTATGATTGTGCCGTTGGGCGGGGCGTACGTACTGCTGTTTTCCTCATTGTTGATGCTCGAAACGGAGAGGCGGGTCTGGTCTCGCAGCATGTCGCCCGGAAGGTCTCGTTCGCGCGAGACCACCTCGGATTTTTGCCATTGGGCCCCTACCAGTTCGAACGTTGGGAAGCGGAGCGTGATCGGGTTATCGTGCCCCGTAGTCCATACCCGGATCGATTCGATGAGGCTGAAGTCCTGTATATTGCCCACTCGTCGCGAGAAATCCCGGATAGGGATGCGGATCTGATACCAGCCGTCGTTTGTTTCTGTGACGACATAGTCGTTTACGCGCTCTGGTCTGGCAAGCGAGTCGAGCACAGTGGGCGACAGGGGCAATTCGTACTGGAAGTAGCTATTGTCGATGTCGGCCGCCGAATTGAGGTTCAGGTCCTCGGTGTCGGGAAGGCGCGAATTACCCCGGTTGCCGTATAGCGAAGGAGCCAATTTTTGCTGCGCCTCGAAAGAGTTGATTTCCGTGCCTGGAAAGTAGCGGGAGAATCGCTCCTGTACGCTGGCGCCGTTCGGGTAGTACGTCGGGTTTTCGAAGTATCCGTTCGCGCCGAAATAGAAGAAGTCGTCGCCAGACGGGTCGAGGCGGGCCTTCGCTGCCTCGGCGCGGTAACGGGGGTCGGATATCCCGTCGTCGAGGGCGTCGAGAAAGTCGCGAAAATGGGCTTGCTCGGTTATCAGGGCGTCGTAATCCTCCGGGGAGTAAGAAGCCAGTCCGTCCAGGCCAAGGTCTTCCGTGCGTTGCCCCTCTACGTCGATCGTAACATTCTGCGTACCGCTGGCGGTACGACCCCATGAATCCAGATCGCGTACGCTGGCGCTGGCGAGGGTAAGCCCGTCTTCCGTGTTCAGCAGGCCATTGGGCAGGACATCTTCCGAAATAGAGCCCAGGTCCACGAACAACTTTGCATCCCGGTGAACACGTCCTCCCTTTTCGGGAAACACCTTCACGATAAACTCGACGAACTCGATGTTTTTGGTGGAGAAGTCGGTGTAGCCTTCCGGTAACCGTTGCACCATGCCTCCCCACGTATTCCGCGGATCGTCAAGAAAGCCCTGCAGGTCTCTCGTGTAGTTGTACGGGCCGCGTTGATGGGGCGTGAAATAGACGTCCAGGGGCTGCAATAATGTATTCTGCTCTCCTGAGGTATCCTTGTTCGGCAAGACATCTCTTACATTGACTCCGCAGATCGCCGGGTCTATCGCAGCGCAATTCGCGCTTCTTCCGATCAGGTCTTCCAGCGTGTTCTGGTGTAGCGAGTACCAGCCCATCACGGCTCGCCAGTTCGTGCGCAAGGAATCCGATGTGGCGCCCGAGAAATCGTCGGGGAGTACGCCGATCGAATCGGGGGCGGAAGCAAGGCGCCATCCGCCGGCTTGCCGCAACGAGTACGTATTTTCGAAACCCTCGAAATCGTCGAGATAGGAAATGCCCCGCAATTCGTCCCTTTCGAAATCCTGTCCAATATCCTGGAGCGCATCCCGCGATTTTTCGAACGCATTCGTGGGGTTCGCTCCAGGGCGGAGTTGCGCAAATTCCCCGGATATCCGGATATGGCTGGGCGCCCGGGTCTGGATGAGCGGAAGAGCGTCTACGGCCCTCGTGAGCCACAGGGGTTCGATGTTCAGCTGGCCGTCCAGGCCCCAGATGGTGTTGGAGATCGGTTCTTCCCCGATGCGGTATTTGTCTATAGGCGATTTCTGGTTCAGACTGAACAGGGTACTGCCGAAGGCGAGTTCGTCGCTGGCGAGATAGTCCATCCGCGCGCCGAGCAACGTTTTGGTTTGAATATTGAAATACGAGTTCTGCTCGTAATCGATTTTGACGTCGCGGCCTCCGATCAGGTAGGCGTCATTGATGATCGTGACCGTGCCGCCCTGGTAGTCCACGACGAAATCCGTGTCTTCCTCCAGTCTGTTGCCGCCGGACGTGACAACCACGGATCCTTCGATGAGTCCCGAAAAAGCGCGCAGGTCGAAGAAATCCTGTGCGGCGCCTTTGTAGGACCCCCGAATACGGTACACATCGAATTGCGACTGGCGCACGGCCAGTTCTTTCTTTTGCGTATAGAGGCCGGCGTACGCATATTTGCTTTTGCGGGCCTGCTTTTGCGATTCGGGGATGTCCAGCTCGTCGATAATATTTTCTATATGGCTGCCGAACGGTTCGAGCGAAGGAAAAACAAGTTCGCCCTTTGCCGGCTTGATCGTGAAGTTGACGAGGTAATCGAAAAGGTCGTCGGGGCGTTCCGCGCCGTCTTCGTTGAGGCGGTCGAGCCCGAGAAGCTGGAGAAGCGTTTGCCGTTTGGCGCCGTTCAGCTCAGGCACGACGGTTGCCGCCGGACTGCCCGGAGGCTGATATTCCACTTGCAATTCGAACTCGTTCGGATTCAGTCCCCGCCCGGGAACCCGGTAAATGTTGCGCAATTCGAGGTACCATGCCGCCGGGTTGAAATTCCCTGCGGGGTTGGGCTGCCGAAGCTGGACAGGCTTGAGCAGTTTCAGCACAAGGCGGTCCGAATTCTGTCCGCCGGAGGCGCCCCCGGTTTCTGACGAGAAATCCCCCACCTGATATGTTTGTCCATTCGCCCGAAAACGAAACGCTACGGCCAGCGCTTCGTTTTCCTGGATGCGCTGTCGCAAGGAGACGTACCCGAGCACATTGTCGAAATCAAAATCGATTCCCCGGCGGAGTTTTTTGAACTTGCCTACCTGAAAGTCGTCGTCGTTCAGGCCCAGCGAAGCGAGGTAATCCTGCGGCTTGGCGTCGCCGTCCCGGAGCTCCGTATCCAGCGTGGCCTGAGGGTATCGCCAGGCTTCGGTTCCGGGAAGGACTTGCTCCGTATAGCCGTTGGCCAGACGCACGACGTCTGGCGATTCTCCAAGATCGACCAGCGCCACGGCTTGCCGTACGTTTTCCTCTTCGGCAGTGGTGCGCTCCAGTTTCCATATCTCAATATCTGTGATGCTTTCGAAGCCGTTCGCAACGAACACTTGCGGCGGATTCTGCAGGGCGTCCTCCCAGCGATTGCGAAAATAGTAGGCCAGGAAATAGTGCGTATTTTCGCTGTATTCCGTCGGTTTTATATCGAATTCCGTCGTTTGGGCGCCGCCTTCGATCGACAAACTGTTTGCCTGACCTTTTTGCTGGCTCGCCACCGTCGTGAGGCGCAAGCCACCCAACTGGAATTCGGTTTTTATGCCGAACAGGCTTTGTCCGCCGCGAATCAGGCGCGAGGGCGTTGACAGATTGACATTCCCGGCTTCGAAATTTTGAATAATTTCGTCCTCGTACCCCGTGTATTGCAGGCGGAGCTGGTTCTGGAAATCGAATTGATTCTGCGTATCCCAATCAATGTCGATATCGAGTTTGTCCCCGATCGAACCGGTAATGCCGAGGCGAATGTCTTGCGTGAATTCCGGAGAAAGCCGCCCGGACCGGCCCGTAACGGCTACCTGCTGATCGCTTTTTCGGTATTCGAAACCAGCCTGGATGCTGGCTTGCCCGTTCACGGTCAGGCTCACCGTGGATGCGCCGAATATCGTACTGAAAGCGCTTCGTCGCCCGCCGGGTATGGCGATATTGAATCCAAGGCCGCCCCGGGACCTCTGGCGGCGTTGCTGGGCTTTTTGCTCGCTGACGATACGCCAGTTGTCGGTGAGCCAGGCGTTCAGGCGGCGTTCCCGATACGCATCGAAGTCGATGACGAGCGGGTATCGCACCTCGCTTTCTCCCACGAATTCCCGGACGATGAATTCCTGCCGGGTAGAATCCAGCTCTACTTCATGTCGCCAGTAATTGCCCAGCGCGGGAAAGAAGGGGCGGCGAATCCGCTGCACCGGGGCGGCCATCCGCTGGTCCGGTTTTGCAGGCGGAAGGTAGAAGTTCGCCCTGCGCAAAATGGCGGCGTCGGTGGTGTCGTCGGCCCCGGTCTTGTCGCCGAAAATTTTTGCAAAGGTGATGTTGCCCCGGACTTTGTCGCCAAAAATCGTATCGAAGGTGACTGGACTCCATGGTTCGCCGCCGAAAATAGTTTTTAAGGTGACGGGGTCTGCGTCGCGTACGGCGGCGGACGTATCGGCGGGCGCGTCGTCTTCGAGGGGCGGGGGAGTAACCTGCGCGTTGCCGCGCTGCGCCGTCAGGCCATGAAGCAAAAGTGCAACGACCATGGCGCCTGCCGCATGCAAACAGGGCGCTTTCATGCGGCGGAGACGCTTTTTCCCCGTTATGCGTACGGCGTACGAACTCACCCGACTTCTTTGCGAATATCCTGAATAACTGCGATGTATGGACAACCTGAAATCCGATTCCATGGCGGTTTTTTCGCCGCAGGGATTCAGGGTTCCGATAGAGATAGAGTGCGCCGAAGGTCCGTCGCAGGGCGTTATAGCGTCCTGCGACGGATTTGTCGACAGTCCTCATTCTTTATAGAAAACGGTAGCAGAAGCGCGCAGAAAGCAGGTTTTGTATCGCAGGTTCGGGCGAGGCGCCGAATCGAAAGGGCCGCTTGTTCGGGAAAGCAATGTGCAGAACAGGAAGCGTTGCCGGTTCGGCAGGCGTTCTTTCCTACGAATCAGGGGAAAATAGTTCCCTGCGCGCGTTATTGAGAATTGCGTTCCCGCCTTCGCCGGTGCGCGATTTTCGGGGCGAAGCCGCCGCCGCTCCACAGTCATTGCGCCAGGGACGGCCCTGCCTTTCCGGTAGCTGCGGTAGCCAGCCCGATCAGCAGCATCAGGAATACGCTGTAGGCGGCCGCGGCCCCGAAATCGTAGAGCCGCAACTGGGCCAGTATTTCCACGCTGATGGGGCGGTTGTCGAAGACGTAGAGCATAATCGACGAAACGAATTCGCCCACCGATGCGACAAAGGTGAGCAGGGCGCCTGCCCGGACGCCGGGAGCGATGGCAGGGAGCACGATGCGGCGAAAGGTTGTAGCGAATCGGGCGCCGAGGTCCGCAGACGCTTCCGCGAGGCGATCATCGAATTGTTCAAGCGCCGCCGTGGTCGAGCGTACGACGAAGGGAATGTGGCGAATGAAATACGCCAACGGCAGAATCCAGAATCCGCCGACGAGTATTGTGTTCAGCGCAGGCAGGGTGGGTTCGTTGAAGGTGACGATCAGGTTGACGGCAATGACGGTGCCCGGAATGGCGAATGGCAGCGCCGTGAGCAAGCGCGCCAGTCCGCGTCCCGGAATGTTGCCCCTGGCGATGTACAGGGCCGCGGCCACGCCGAATACGATGTTGCCGGCGGTGGCGAGGAGCGCCATCCGTATGCTGTTCCAGACGGGATCGAATACGTCCGGGTCCCGGAAGAGCGCGGCGTAGTTGTCGAATGTGTATGCCGTGGGAAAAATTTGCCAGGTCCAGCTTCCTTCCCGGGCAAACGAAATGAGCAGGACGGTCGCCACGGGCAAAAGCAGGAACGCCAGCATGGGAAGGGCCGCCGCGGCGGCGGCTATTCGCCCGACTCCGCTGCGTATGGGGGCGGGCGGGGCGGCTACGCCCTTGGCTGCTCCCCGCATACGCTGCTTGCGCCGGATTTCCAGCGCCAGCAGAAACACCACGCAGATGGCTGTCAGGAGGACGGAAACGGCCGCCGACAGGGCCAGATTGCCGTTCGTTTTGTAATTGTAAATCTGTAGCGTCAGGAAACTTTCTGTGCCTGCAAACAGGAGCGGCGCCGTAAAGGAGGCCATCGAAATCATAAATACGAGCAAGGCGGCTCCGGCCAGCGCGGGCCGGAGTTGCGGCAGGACGATGCGCCGGAATGTTGTGAATCCCGAGGCGCCAAGGTCGGCGGAGGCTTCGGGCAGGCTCTTGTCCACATTGCCGAGCGCCGACAGCGCAAACAGGTAAAAGTAGACGTACATGGTGTAGACGTGCACGAGCCAGACTGCAGCGAGGCCCTCAAAGGCAAACGGCGCCTCGGCGAGACGAAACAATTCCTGAAGCACCCGGGGGAGGATGCCGCTTTCTCCGTACAGGAAGAGAAAGGCCAGTACGCCTACGAGGGGAGGCAGGGCAAGGGGAAAGGCGGCGACTGCCATCATCGTTCCGCGCAACGGGAACCGGAAGCGATGAAAAAACCAGGCCAGCGCGGTGCCCAGTACGCCGCTTCCAAGCACGGTCGCTACGGAAATGAATACGGAATTGAACAGGGCCCGTACGTTTGCGGACGACCAGGAAGAGAACAGCCGGGCGTAGTTTTCGACGGTCAGGCCCGCCGCGAATGTGCGCAGGCTCGGGTAAAGTACGTACGCGGCCAGCACGAGCAAGACGGGAACAGCAAGGAGCGTAGACCCTCGTCGCGTCAGCATATCAGAATGTGTCGCGGCCTTCGAGCGCGCGCGCCAGCGTGGCTTCGTCGGCGTATTCGAGGTCTCCCCCGATGGGTAATCCGCGGGCGATGCGCGTCAGGCGTATACCGGAAGATTTAAGCAACTGAGACAGATAATACACCGTGGTGTCCCCTTCTACCGTGGGGTTCAGCGCAAAAATGATTTCTTTGGGCGGGGGCGTTGCATTCTCCGTATCGTCGCTTGCGGGCGTCTGACCGTTTTGCGGCGGGGCGGTCGCGTCCTGCGCGGGATTGATTCGTTGCAGCAGCTCGTGGATGCGGAGGTCTTCCGGCCCTACCCCGTCCAGAGGCGAGATGGTTCCGCCCAGCACATGATAGACGCCCCGATATTCGTTGAGCCGTTCGATGGCCAGCACGTCGTTGGCGTCTTCCACGAGGCAAATGACGGCATGGTCGCGTTGCGGAGAACGGCAAATGGCGCACGGATCCGTATCGGTTACGTTGCAGCACACGGAGCATTGCCGGACGGTATCCTTGACCTTGATCAGCGTGTGCGCCAGGTCTGCTATTTCGGCGCGGGGCATTTTGAGTACATGGGCCGTCAGCCGCTGCGCCGTTTTTCGCCCTACGCCGGGCAATTTTGCAAACTGCTCGACCAGCGCTTCGACCGATTCGGAGGTAAATCCCATGCGCTCGTATGGTTTGAAGAGCGGATTGCGTCCGGCTATTACGCTGAGCGAAGCAGTTTTGATCAGCGTATTTTTTACAACTTCAGGCCGGGAATGCCGGGCAACGCGCCCGGAGGAAGCATGCTGCCCGCCACGCTCCCCATTTCGCTTTTCGCCATTTCTTCGGCGTTTTCGAGGGCCTTGTTGACGCCGGCGACGACAAGGTCTTCCAGCAATTCGAGATCGTCAGGATCGACCGCGTCCGGTTCAATACGGATATTCGTAATGCGTTGGGCGCCGTTGGCCGTTACCTTGACCATGCCGCCGCCGGATTCGGCGGTAACGGTTTTGGCGGCAAGGTTTTCCTGGACCTCCTTTATCTTCTTCTGCATTTCCATGACCATGCCGAACATGTCGGCCATATTTACGTCGTCAGCCATGTCCTGTACCGTTTTCTGGATGTCGAGTGTGCCTTGCGCCGGGGCGGCGCTGCCTTTGCGGGTAATCACCAGGCGGGTTCTGCGTCGAACCGTTCGAAAATTTCGCGTACGATCGGGTTCTCTTTTCGCTTGCGTTCTATGTACAACGTGAGATCCTGGTCGGTTTCGGGGGCGTTGTCCGTATCGGCGACGTTCAGGTTCTCGCGCACCGTACATTGTATCCCGCGTATCGGCGTGTTCGCCAGCGTCGTCAGTTCCCGGGCGCGCTGTGCGATGTAATCGCCATTTTCGGTCAATGCGTTCCGGTGCCAGTCGTCCGGGACGGCGAGGCGAATCATATCCTCCTCGTAGCCTTCCGGCTGCGCGCGCTGGAGCATGGACCAAAGGTTTATTTTGTCCTTTTTGATGTGCTCCAGCAGGTCTTCCCAGGCGGCGGCGACAGGGTTTGCGGCCGGGGCGCCCGCAATGTTTGTTTCAGCGGATTCCAGCGTAGCGACGTCCGCCTCGGCGGCAGGGGCCTGCAGGTCGGTTTCCCTGAAGGAGGCGTTGTTGCGTTGCAGCGCCGGTTCGCCCAGTACGGCGTACATCGCGTTGCCGGGCGCGTCGGACGATTGTGCGGGCGGCGCGGCCTCGGGTTCGGGCGATGCGGGGGATACAGGCGGCGCAGGCGAGGCTGATTCGGTCGGGGCTTCGTCCTTCGGTTTCACGGCGGCCTTGCGTTTGGAATTTTTCGCAGGCGCGTGCGAGGTTTCCGGGGCGCCTGCGTTTTCGCGGTGCGATGCGGCAGGGCGGGACGTTTTTTGGGGGTCGCGCGACCGGGCCGGAGGTTTGCGCTCCGCGCGGTCGGGGGATGGGGCGTGTTCCAGCCGGTCTATTTTGTCAAGCGCCTCGCGCAGGTCTGCTCCCAGCGCGATCATGGCCATATTCAGCAGGATCGTTTCTGTTTTCAGGCGCGGCTGGATGCTGTTTCTGAGCGTACTTTCCGCATGGGAGCCAAGCGTCAGGAGGCGCAAGAGGTCCATTTCCGAAAAAGGCGCTACGGCTTCGGCGTAGCGTCGCCGGGTCGCTTCCGCCGCCTCGATCAGTTCGGTATGCTCCATAGTGCGCGCAACCAGCAGATTGCGCAAGTGCTCCGTCAGTCCGGCCATGAACTCCTGCAAATCGTGTCCGGCCCGGATTGCATTTTCGACCAGTTGCAACATGCCTCCCATGTCGCGCGCGGCAATTCGGTCCGTGACTTCGAAATACCGATCGATATCCACTACGCCCAGCGCTTGCACGAGGTCGCCGTACGTAATCTCCGAGCCGCACAAGGAGATTGCCTGATCGAATACCGACAGGGCGTCCCGCAAGGCGCCGTCCCCCTTGCGGGCAATGAGCAGCAAGGAAGCTTCGTCCGCACGAATGTTTTCCTCTTCGCAGATGGTGGTTAGCCGGGCAACGATTTCGGGTACGGCGATTCGGCGAAAGTCGAACCGTTGGCACCGGGACAGAATGGTGGGGAGGACTTTGTGGGGTTCGGTTGTCGCAAAGATGAAGAGTACGTGGGGCGGCGGCTCTTCAAGGGTTTTCAGCAAGGCATTGAAAGCCGCCGTGGAGAGCATATGCACCTCGTCCACGATGTACACCTTGCGGCGGGCGCCCTGCGGAGGGATGCGCACCGTTTCGCGCAAGTCGCGAATATCGTCTACGCGGTTGTTCGAGGCGGCGTCGATCTCGATTACGTTCAGACTGCGCCCTTCCTCGAACGTGCGGCAGTGTTCGCAGACGCCGCACGGCTCTGCTTCGCCGTCGCGTTCGTTCAGCGGACTGGTGCAGTTGATGGCTTTCGCCAGAATGCGCGCCGCCGTGGTTTTCCCGACGCCGCGCGGGCCGCTGAACAGGTAGGCGTGGGCGAGCCGGTTCAGGCGGATTGCGTTGCGAAGGGTTTCCGTAACGTGCTCCTGCGCCACCAGTTCGTCGAACCGTTTCGGGCGGTACTTGCGGGCGGTAACGAGATATCTCTTGTCGGACATGGTGGAGAAACGGTTCTTTGCGCGTCGGCAGGTTTCGTAATCTGGCAATATAGGGCAGAGGCGAATTTGTTGCTCACTAAAACGATTTTCGACAGGGAAAACACCGACTCCAGGCATCTGCCTGAGGGGGAATGTGCTATGCAAAGGGTTTTAGCAGATCTTTTAGATGGTCAATGGCAAGGTCGAGGCATTCTTTTTTAAGTTCTTTAAAATATTGATTTTTATAAATGGGATGATCAACTTTTCGTTCACCTTCCAAAAGAGTAATAATATACAATTTGACATTTGGAAAGTACGACATTATCGTATGCGTAGAAGGATTCCCAATCTTATTTTTCTTCAAAGGTTTGGAATAATCTCCACCGAGTTGACTCTCCATTTGAAGAAGGCAACAAACAAGATCAGGATGTAAAACTTTCAAGAGATTAAAATCAACAAGTACTCTCTTTAGCATAGCATTTTCGGTATACGACTTGCATTCGATAGCCATGACTAACTCTCGATCTGCAAAAATATGTAAATCAACCTGTACGTTAAAGGAATAATCTTTGATAGACGATTTAACAAAATCCGGCAATTTTTCAAGATAGTCCGGATGTACCGGCAATTTATATTTTTTAATATCATTAAATGACAATCTGTCAGGATTACATCCTAATTTTTTCCATGCTAATTTCGTCATATGCCGGGTCATCGATTCAAGGAGCCTGGCTCTTCCCGCACGCAACATACCGCCATAAGCTCGATTTTGGTTATCGGTAGCTTCTCTGTCTAATCCGCGAATAACCGAGTTATATGCGTGAATCAGATCAAATTCAGTTAGAAGTACATCTGTTTTCTGCATGACTTCAGATCATTTTAAGTTGTACTCCATCGAGTCTTTTTCGCGCTGTATCGCAATATTCGGGGACGATATCAATCCCTATGAATTTACGATTATTTTTGACGGCCGCTACGCATGTCGTACCCACTCCGGCAAAAGGATCAAGCACTACATCGCCCTTAAAGCTGAAAAGTAAAAGTACTCGCTTGGCGAGTTCTTCAGGGAACATAGCCGGGTGATCGAATTGTTTCATGTTGCGCTCCGGTGCAATAGACCACTTGGCGACCACCCATTCCTTGAAGGATTCCGCATCTATATCTGCGTTTGCAGATATTCCATCCTTTTTCAGGCTTCCCTTGCAGAAAATTTCAAGAAATTCCCAAGTGTATTTCAAATATGGACTAGCTGGACTTTTCCAACTTCCCCATGCTGTATATTTGCAATTATAATTATTTTTTTCCCACAATATTTCTCCTTTCCAAATCAATCCTTTTTCCATAAAAAAATTAGAAATAATATGATGACATGGAATATAATCTGAAAACAATGGTTGAATATTGATCACAATTCGTCCTCCATATTTTAATACCCGAATGCATTCTGTGAAAATATCGAATAATTTATCAAAATATCCAATCCAATCAATAGTATCGTTTTCATCTTGATAATTCAAGCCGAAATTATATGGAGGCGACGTGAACACCAAATCTACGCAATTATCAGGAAGATTCGCGAGTATCGACTTGCTATCTCCACAAAGCATCTGATTTGTCATGTTTTCTGGTGTATTATTATATGTTTCATCAAATTTATTTCCGGCAGCATAATAATATTTGCCTCGTTGAGATTCTTTTTTCTTTCTGTGCAAGACTTTTCTTTCAGCATTGTAATTCACATACAATCGTTTATTTCCATGAATTCCATAACTGCGAATATTTTCAATGGCATCAATGATTTTATTAATCACTTTTTTAGTATCATTTTCATTGCCAATCACATCCATGAATTGATAAAGATCAATGATATTTATCTGTCGTAACTGAATTTCTATGCCATTGCTATGTTTCACGGTATAAAAATCTTCCCGTGGAAAATAATTATTCAACGAATTCACGACATTTTCAATATTCTTTTTTTGGAGTTCTCCGTTTTTCAGAAAGATTTGACGGTATTCGTGTGCTGGATACATGGGAAGCCTCGCTTTGGTCGGGTATGGCGCTCAATATAGCCTGTGCAATCCGGAAATTCAATTCAAATGTCGCCGTAGGCGGCGGTGGGAACCCAGCCCTGAACGCCATTCGGCAGGCGGACTTCGCTCCAGTCCGCACGGACCTTTACAATCTCCACGACGGCGCCTTCGTGCACGGTCAGTTCTGCGGACGAGCCGTCCGGGCGATCAGTCAGGTCGGTAGCGTCCGCTAGCATGACGGCGCGCATTGCGCGCGTTTCTTCCCAGGACGCTGCGAACCCGGACGCAACAAAAAGGATGGTCAGTACGCCTCCCGCCAGCATCATGCGCCGCAGCCAGGGCGATCGGGCGCGTCGGATTCGAAGCGCAAGGGCGCTGGAGGCCAATCCATAGCCCAGTAGTCCGATCAGAAAGAGGCCCGTTGGCGACAGCGTACGCACGAGGCGGTTCCACGCCGGGCGCCAGAAAGGAGCAGGCAGCTGCGAAAAGCGGTCGGCGGTCTGCTCGCGAGCGCGGGCGAGGTTGTGCGCCAGCGCCTTGTTTTCCGGCATGTACAGGTTGGCTTTTTCGTAGTACCGGATTGCTTGTCCGATTTCGTCCAGACGAAAATAGGCATTGCCGATATTGTAGTAGAGGGCGCCGTTTGCGTATCCGGCGTCTAGGGCGTTCCTGTAACTTGCCACAGCCTCTCTGTGGGCGCCTTCCCGGAAGAGCCGGTTGCCTTCGTCGAAATGGCGCACGGCTTCCAGAATATCCTGCGCTTTCGCAGGCCCCGCGCAGGTCCATAACAGCAGGACCAGCATTCCCGGGACGGCCGTTTTGCCTGCCCGCATCGTTTTTCCGTTTCGGGTCGATGCGACGGCTTCGTCCACCGCGATGATCAGCGAGGCAGCGCGTTCCTGCGCGCTTTCCATGGCGGCGCGGTCGGGCAGTACGGGTGCAAACCGGGCCTGGTCGCATTCGTCGAGGATATCCCGGAGCCGATCCCGCACCTCGCTTTGTACGCCGGCGTCGCGCAAACAAGTATCGAGTCGGTCGCGCGTCCACCCTGTTTCCGGCACGTTCAGCCGGTTGCCGATGAAACTGCTCAGCGCTCGTTCGATTTCTTCGTAAAAGGCGATGGGCCGGGCGCTTTCCAGTAATTTTCCGGCTTTGCGCAGATGTTTGCGCGCCAGCGGGTGCGCCATTCGCCCGCGGGCGTAATGCGCGTCGCGGGACAACCGGTCGGCATGGCGCTGCCGAACATACAAAAAAAGCAAAAAGCCCGGCGGCAACAGCAGCGCAACATACGGCCAGGGGCGTTGATGCAGGGGCGCTTCCTCAACCAGACGCCAGTCGTCGGGCGTTGTCAGCACATCCGCGATATCGTCTATGGGAAATCCTTCGGCCGTGGCGCCCGCCGCCAACGCCTCTGCTGAGCCGGTTACGCGAATCGCGGGGAGGGCGGTTTCTTGCGTTACGTAGCGCTCGGCGTCGGGGTCGTACCAGGCGAATGGAATCGGCGGTATCTCGAACGATCCATTGGCGCGAGGAATAACGACATATTCGAAGGTTTTGCGGCCTCGTATGCGCCGCCCGCTCCGATCAATGGCGGTTTCAATATTCGGTTCGTACCGTTCGAATGCCCCTGGAGGCGTAAATGCCGGGTCGCTTAGCGTGGCCACATTGCCGGTCCCTTCGATTGTAACCGCTATATGCAAGGGTTCGCCCACTTCCAAATCCGTCTTGCTGACCGAAACCGTCATGCTCCAGTCGCCCACCGCGCCCGAAAAGGCGGGCGGAGCGCCTGCGGGGAGCGGCGTAATGCGCAGCGAAAGCGGTTCGGAAGCAATCGCTACCGGTTGAAATTGCCCGCGCAACGAGAAAAGCCGGTCGAACGGGCTGGTTCGCGCGCCGAAGGCCCGATGTACTTCGGATTCGACTTCAAGCGGATCGACCGTGAGCGTACCGGGTCGGGTCGGGAAGATGGCTACCCGTTTCAGGGGAATGGTGCGGTAAAGCAAGCCGTTCTCCACGACATTGTCGGGCGTGGGCTGCGTCTCGATGTCGAATTCCTCGCGCCAGAATCCCTCGGCGTCCCAGGAACCCGACAGGCGGCTGTGGCGCAACTGTACGCCGTCCCGGAAATACAGCAAGTATTCGACGACGATTTGTTCATTCTGGCGCGCCGAGGTTTTGCTTGGCGCGACGCGGATAAACAAATCGTTCGGTTCGAGCGTTGCCGTCGCTTCGTTTGCGCCGGGGTCCTGCGGCCAGGAAGAAGCGTTGCCGAAGGGCCAGTTTGAAGATTGAGGGGGTTGTTGCGGCTGCGGACGCTGGGCCTGATCCACCACCACGATATCGAGAGGTTCCGTATCCCAGGTTTTTCCGTCCACGGAGATGCGCATGGGCAAGAGTCGCGCAGGGCCTTCTCGCATCGGACGATAGGTCCACCGAAAGGTTACGCTTTGTTCCAGCGCGCCGTTCGTAAACGTCATGTTTCGATGTACGCTGGGCGTACTTTGCAGGAGCGCCAGCCCTTCGGCTACGGGCGGGGTCGGGGTTTCTACGCCAGAGAATCCGGCGCCCGCGATTTCCACGCTGAAAACGAGTTGCTCCTGCGTTCCGATGGTTGTTTCGCTCACCGTGGCGCGGACTTCGATATCCTGTCCATACGTCGCCGGTATTCCGAACAGGAGGAGCGCGCCGATATGTCCCAACCATTTTTTCATGACGTTCCTGACCGATTGATGGCGATCATGCGCTTTTTTACGTTGTATCGACCCCATTATTATTCTTTGTTCTATACTTTCTTCCTGATTCCTACCAATCTTTTTCCACCCGATGCGGCTGACCCGCCGTGCGCTGGAGTTCTCGCAACAGATTGCTCTCTTCCTGTTCGAGGGCTTGCAGAATGCGCTCGGCCTGCGCCTGGCTCAGCGGTTGTTCTCCGGATGACGGGTCTTGCGGTTCCTGTGCCTGTTCCTGCGGGGATTCGCCGGGTTGCGGTTCGTTTTCGCCGGACTGCTCTTGTTGTTCGTTCTGTTCGTTCTGTTCGTTTTGCGGCGCTTCTTCCCCGTTTTCGTCCTGTCGGGATTCGTTCTGGTCGTTTTCGCTGTTTTCGTCGCCGGATTCCTGCTGGTCCTGATTCTGTTGCTGCTGTTCTTGTTGTTCCTGTTCCTCTATCTGGCGTTTTACGAATTCATAGTTGAACCGGGCGTCCTCGTTATCCGGATTCCGGAGGAGGCTACGACGATAATGCGCGAGGGCGCCTTCGAGGTCCTGGGCGGCGAAGGCGGCGTTGCCTGCGTTGTACGTCGTTCGGGCAAGGTCCATGTCCTCGCCGCTTTCTCCGACTTCCGTTATAGCCTGCTCGAACGTTTTCCGAGCGGCTTCGACGTTGCCCGACTTAAGGAGCGCCGCCCCGAGGTTGTTGCGCAGGCCGTAACGCAAGCGCGGCGCGGCGTCGTCGGGAAGGATAGCAAGCCCGCCGGCATAGGCAGCTGCTGCGTCGGCGTACGCTTCCTCGCCGTAAAGGTCGTTGCCCCGCCGTCCGTCCCGTTTGCCGCTGGGACCCCATAGTCCGCCGGTTTTTTGTTCAGGGATCGATATTTCGGCGGTTGTTTCTTGCGCGTGTTGCGGCGCGGGCGGGGCGGGCGCGGACTGGAGCAGGAGCAGCAGAGCGAAGAAAGACATGGCGGAAGGGTGTTTTCAGGCGTATCCAGGCGGATCTGCAGATCGGTTTGTACGTCGGTCGGGAATGGATCGTTCGAGAAGCAACAGCAGCAGGGCAAGCGCCAGCGGCCATTGGAACTTTTCGTCGTATTCCTCGAATTCTTCCTGGGCGAACTCGTTTCTTTCCAAACGTTCCAGCGCCTCTGTTATTTTGGACAGGGAACTGGAAGTGCGGGCAATGCGAAAATAGGCGCCGCCCTCGGATAATTGCCGCAGGCCATTTTCTTCAAGGCGGGTCCGTACGATTTCTCCCGCTGCATTTTCCCGGAATCCGATTCGTCGTCCGTTTCGGTAGACGGGAATCGGGCTTCCGTCTGTTTCCCCCACGCCTGCAGCGAACAGGACGATATTTTCATCGCGGGCCCGGCTCGTCAGTTGGTCGATGTCCGCTACGTGGTTTTCCCCATCCGACACGAAGAGCAGCGCCCGGCTGCGCGCGTCGTCCGGGGAGGTTGCGGATATGTCGAAGGCCTGCATGGCCATGTCCAGCGCCGCGCCGAAGTCGGTGCCCGGCACAGCGATGGCGTCCGGGTTGGCTATGTCGAGGAAGAGACGCACCGCCGAGTAATCTGTCGTAAGAGGACATTGCAGGAAGGCGTCCCCGGCGAAAACGATCAGTCCCGTCCGGTCGCCGCGCAGGTCGCTCAGCAGTTTGCGGATTTCGTTTTTGGCGCGATCCAGGCGATTGGGCGCCACGTCCTCAGCCAGCATGGAAGCAGATACGTCAAGGGCGACGATCAGGTCGACGCCTTCGCGTTTTACGTCGCGGAGTTGCGCGCCGAAGCGCGGCCCGGCAAGCGCAAGGGCGAGCAGGGCCATTGCGCTGGTTACGACGGCGGCTTTCCAGCGTCGTCGTCGCGCGCTGATTCCTGGCGCGAGGCGGGCCACGGTATCCCGCAGGCCGAAACGTCGCATGGCCTTGCGTCGTTTGCGCGCTGCCCACAGGAAGAGCGTTACGGCCAGCGCAGGGCCTGCCGCCACCGTCCAGAGATATGCGGGATGCAGCCAGTCCATACAGTTCAGGGGGCGCGGCGAAGGCGCGTAGCGGAGAGCAAGAGTTCGAGCAACAGGAGACCGAGGGCGGGCCACAAGAACAGGGCGTACCGCTCCGTGTAGTCCGTGTAGAAACGTTCCTCTATCTCTGTTTTTTCGAGTTCGCCGATTTCTTCGTAGATGCTTTGGAGCGTTTGCCGGTTGGTGGCGCGAAAATAGCGTCCGCCCGTTTTTGCCGCTACGGACGAGAGCATATCCTCGTCGATTTCCACCGGCACCATTTGCCGTCGTTGTCCTCCGAAGGGGTCGGCGAAGGGGAACGGGGCTTCGCCATGCGTACCCACTCCGATCGAATAGATGCGCACATTCAGGGCTTGTGCGACTTCCGAGGCGGTTACAGGGTCGATTTCGCCCCGGTTGTTTTGTCCGTCCGTGAGGAGAATCAGCACCTTGCTTTCGGCAGCGCTGTCCTTGAGGCGGTTTACGCCCATGGCGATGGCTGTGCCTATGGCCGTACCGTCTTCAATAATGCCTGTCTCTACCTCGTCCAGCATCCGAAGCAGAAAATCGTAATCGAGCGTAAGCGGCGTTTGCGTGTAGGCTTTTGCAGCGAACACGACGAGGCCGACGCGGTCCGACGCGCGCGATGCGATGAATTCTGCGGCGACGTCCCGGGCCGCCTCGAACCGGTTCGGGGAAAAATCTTCGGCCCGCATGGAGGTGGACGTATCAAGCACCAGGACAATATCCACGCCCTCGGCATATCGTTCGCGGATCGTGTCCCGTTCCTGCGGACGGGCAAGGGCGAGGACGCCGAGCGTTACCACCCCGGTCCGCAGCACCGCAGGCAATTCCCGCATCCGCACCCACACAGACCTGGGCGCGCGTTGCGCCGGGGCGATGTTGCTGAAGCGCATGCCTTTGCGCGTACGGAACGCACGCCACCGCGTCCATCCCGCGACAACGGGGACGAGCGCGAGGAACCATAACCACTCAGGTTGCGCGAACTGCATATCCTGTAAAAAAATCGTGAAACGCGGATCGCTGCTGCAAGCCGATCCTGTACCTTATTTGCGCCAAATTGTTGCCATGCGCGGCCCTGCCGCCGGGCGCTATGCGGACCCGTGCGGTTCGCCCGCCTGCGTCAGGGTGCGTTGGGGGTTGCGATCTCCGGCGCCGCAGGCGTCGCCGGGAGGTCTTCGGATGCGCCGTCGTTCATATCGGCCGTTGTGGTCGTTTCGGCGGCTTCCTCGGCGGCTCGCGCCTGTATTTCCATGGTTTCAATAATGCTTCGGGACGTGCCGATCAGCGCTGTTCCCTGGCTTGCAGGGGGACGGGCGTCGGCGAACTTGACATAATCGCAGGTCACGAGCGCATTCCGAAACCGACTGACCGTCGGATCGTCAGGCAGGTCCTGCTCCTCAAGCAGCGCCACCGTTTCGCCGGTGGTCATTTCCAGGGCAGGCACATGCAGGCGGCGGGCCGCGTACGTTCTCAGGATACTCGACAATTCATCGTAGAAAAACGGCGTATTCCGGGGGTCCGACAAGTCGGTTTTTTCGAGAGCGTCCAGCCTGTCGAAGGCTTCCCGGTCAGGCGGAACGGGCGGAACGCTTTCCGTTTCGATCTCGTTCCTACGGCTTCGTCGCCAGCGAATCCACCAGAAAACGCCTGCCGCCGCAAGGAGCGCCAGCAGGATCCCTGCCGCAATCCGCCATGCAGAGCGCGGAAACGTCGCGAGTGGCGCAAGGTCCCGAACCCCCTCGATATTTTCCGTTCCCGTCCGTACCAGGGAGCGGACGGGAATCCATGTGGAATCCGTATGCAGGACCACTGTTTCTTCGCCGGATGTAAACAGGACGGGAATGGGCGCCACGTACGCCGTGTCGAGCGCAAAAGTAGCGATTAGGTAGACGGTGCTGTCTACCTGTATCCCTCCGGGAAGCAAGCGTTCGCTCTGCGTTGCGTCCAGTGCTTCGATATCGCCGAAGACCAGTGCTTCTTCCTCGTGGTCCGGAAGGCGGAACGAGACGGTTTCGGACGTATCGCGCTGTGCTGCGATCGCCAGAAAGAATTGTTCGCCGATCCCCACGCTGTCGGCCAGCACATGCAGGCGAACGTCTCTTGTCGAATCTGCGGTGGATGCGTCCTGTCCGGCGGCAGGCCCTGTCGTTGCGACGCAAACCGCCAGAAGCGCGCAAGCGGCCGCTCTTTGTACGCCGGTTACGCTTTTTCGAACGAACAAAAACGCTTTCCGCGCCGGGGAAGCGTTACCCGATATGCGCTGCATCATGTTCTGGCCCGGTTTCGATGGCGGAAGAAGCGGATCAGGGGTTCGACATATCCTTCGTCCATGCGGATGGTCATATGATCGATGCCGATGCGTCGGAACAGATCGTCGAGTTCCGCCCGGCGCGTCTCCGCAGAGGCAGCGAACGCTTCCCGCACCCTCCGGTCGTTCGTATCCACAATGGTCGTTTCGCCGGTTTCCGCATCGGTCAGTTCGACCAGCCCCATGCGGGGCAATGTGCGTTCGCGCGGATCCTCCAGCCGCACCCCGATGGCGTCGTGCCGTCGGGCCACCACGCGCAAAGCTTTTTCGAATCCCTCGTCCATAAAATCGCTGATAACCAGCACGATGGATCGGCGATTGAGCATGCGGGGCAGATAATTCAGCGCGGTCGCCAGGTCGGTTTTTCGGGATTCCGCCTCGTGGGCGAACAGGTCCCGAAGCAAGCGCAGAACATGCCGTCGGCCTTTCTTCGGCGGCACGAAAAGTTCGACCTGGTCCGAAATCAACAGGAGGCCCACCTTGTCGTTGTTGGAAATGGCGCTGAACCCGACGATGGCGCAAATTTCCGCTGCTCCTTCTCGCTTGAATTGCGTCTGCGACCCGAAATTCTCCGACCCGGATACGTCCACCACCAGCATGAGCGTTTGCTCGCGCTCTTCCTCAAACACTTTTACATAGGTTTCTCCGGTGCGCGCAGAGACGTTCCAGTCGATCGAACGAATATCGTCCCCCACCTGATACGGGCGCACTTCCGAAAACTCAATACCGAGCCCCTTGAAGGCCGAGTGGTATTCGCCTCCGAAGAAATTGTTGACGAGTCCTTTCGTGCGGATTTCAATCCGCCGAATTTTTCTGAACAGTTCCCGCGGAATCATCGACGTACGGGTCAGGACTTAAGGATACTCTGATTAAGGAACCTCTGATTAATTCTACTTCGATCAGCGCTTCACGTTCACGCGCACA